>DATNAU010000147.1:0-41742 GCA_035572415.1 Acidobacteriaceae bacterium | reverse complement strand
CATGCTGCCTAGAAGGGTTCGCAACAAGGTCCGCGGAGCGGGCTTCCGATCTTCTCAACCGTATACTGGCGGCACATGTCTGAGACCCTTGACAGGCGCCGCCGCGCCGACCTCGACCTCTTCATCCTTGCGCTGATCGAGAGTGGGGTATCGACACCCTACGAGTTCCAGAAGTTCGCTGGAATCTCGCAGGGAGCGTCGGTACCCGCTCTTCGGCGTCTGGTTGAAGACGGGTTCGTACGTCCCGAAAAGGCCGGCTCTCGCCGGCGCGTGGGCCACCGAATAACTGCGGCTGGGCGGACCAGGCTCAAGGAAGATTGGAAGTACCTGATTCACCAAGAACCGAGCGGCGATCTCGATGCAGACCTGCGTGTGGCGCTACTGGCCGTCGCTCTCGGTCGTGATCGCCGTGCCGCAATCGCCTACCTTCGCAGATCCGCGGATCGAGATGAAGTAGCCGACACTATCCTCCCTGCGCGGACAGACGCCGATCCACGATTGGCCTATCTCTACAGGACCCTCCGGTTGAGAGCTGCAAACTCGTTGCGCCGTGCTCAGTCTGACATCATCGTCGCGCTGGCTCAGCGACTTCCAAAGACCCTATCCCTCCATGCGCCGTCAGCCAGTCGCGCGCCGCGGCACAGAAAGACCTCCTGACGCTGTTCCAAAAGGCTTATTTAGGGTTCTGATCCCTCGCAACGGGGATCGGGGTGGGAAGCCGTCGGCGATCACTCGTTCGGGTAAAGTGCCTTCCCTGTCTCCATGTCATACAAATCGAAGAATGACAGCATCATGGGATCGAAGAGCCTCCGATTACCTTCCCGGAATAGTGCAGTTGCATCGTCCACTCGGCGCTTGTCGCCGACCTGCCGAAAACCTTTCCTGAGCCGCTCGGCAGCTGCTGACAGAATTTGATCGTGGATTTTCGATCCCCGGGCAGTGCGCGTCACTACAGCAACTCGCCGATCCTTTTCATGTTTGCCGATCTTTACCAGATCCGCGGTGGCAAGAGTCTGACAGGCGCGGCTGACCTCATAGACGGGTAGGCCGGTCTGGCTCCGAAGAAGAGCGATGGATATCCCATCGATGCCCTCGCGGACTGCCCGCTGAAGCACATAAAACGCCAGGAATGTCAGCCCCTGAGCCCGCAGCTCAGTCACCAGAAGCAGGAGGAATAGATTGCCCGATGGGGCAATCGCCTGGACCAACTTCCTCGCTTTGGGCAGAGATACTCGCAAATCTGCAACTATTCTACGACTGCAGCGGGCCGCGTAAACCTTTGTTATGAAGTTGGTTATCCGATTCGGCAGTCCATATCAATCGTTCGGTTTCAGCGAGAAAGCCCAAAAACGTGCCTTGACATGCCTTTGCCTCGGGGGCACCTCTATAGAAACTCGACCTCAGCAGCACCGACTTTCGTTCGGGCTGTACCGCCGCCCCTGGGCAGAAGGTTATCGCGAGGTTGAGTACATGAAGGAAGTCAGGGCCAGCATTGACGTCGGGGTATTCCCGCAAGGGAAACTCCTGGGTACACCGAGGACCATTTCGGCGTACGGCATTTACAACGCGGCGACCGAGCAGTTGGTGAGCGATCGAGGCCGCCAACTGTGATTCCGTCCCGGGAATTGCTGTTTTCGCCGGCTGAGTTGGCCGAGACGCTGGGCTTGTCCAAGGACACCCTGGCGGACTGGCGCTCTCAGAAGCGTGGGCCGGCGTATTACAGCGTGGGGCGGAAGATTTGGTATCCGAAGGACCGCGTCGCGGCGTGGTTCAGAACAAGACTTAACGAGACGAGGGACGATGGCAATACGCAACAGGAACGGCAAGTGGCACTACCGGTTCGAACTCGACGGCCGCGAATACAGCGGAGCAACCGACTTGGCCGCCACCGCACGAAACGAGAGCGCGGCGAGACAGACTGAGGCTGAGCACCGCAAGGCGCTCGTCGAAGGGCGCTCACCGTCGCGCCGCCTCGTCGTTCGTCAGTTTGATGACGCAGTGACGGAGTTCCTAAGATGGGCGCAAACCGAGTATCGGGCTCACCCCAACTCATACAAGCGAATTCGAACGAGCATGACCAGCGCGAAAGAGTTCTTTGCTCAACGACCGATTAGCACGATCCACGATGGTGACATTGAGGATTACAAGGCTTGGCGGATGAATGAACACGAGGTCAGGGATATCACCCTGCGCCATGACCTCCACGCCCTCTCTGTGCTGTTCCAGTATGCGATCAAGCAGCGCTGGGCCCGAGAGAACCCGATCCGCAATGTCAAAATCCCATCTGGCGAAGACTCTGTCAGGATGCACATCATCAGTCCAGAGGAGGAAAAAGAGTACTTCAAGCGGGCGGCTAAGAACCAGAACCTCTCTGACCTGGCCCGCCTCATGAAGAACCAGGGTATGCGCCCTGAGGAGGTGCTGTCTCTTCGCAGCGAGGATGTCGATCTGGAGCGCGGGAAGGTCCGCATCGCATTCGGGAAGACGAAGGCGTCGAAGCGAACTTTGGATCTCACTGCGGAGAGCCGCAGCATTCTCGCGAGGAGGCTCCAAAAAAGATCCAAGTGGGTATTTCCTTCGGATCGAAAGTCAGGAGCGCACATTGTTCGACTGAATAGCGCCCATGACGCGGCCTGTAAAGGATCAAAGACTCGCAGGCCGCTCGACTTCGTTCTGTACGATTGGAGGCACACCTTCGCAACCAACATGGCCCAGGCAGGCGTAGACCTCGCGACTTTGGCCGCAATTCTGGGCCACAGCTCGTTGCGCGTCGTCCAGAAGTATGTTCACCCCACGGCCGACCACAAAAGGGAAGCGATGTTGAAGTACGAACAAGCTCTGGCCGAAGCCCAAGCGAGGGCTTTTCCGAATGCCAGCAACGCAGTCAACTAACCGCTGAAATAAGGGCCTGAAAAATCCTGTCCGGTTTTTGTCCGGCATCGACGACGATTTCGGCCCATCACTGCCCATTCAGCCCAATCGAGCACGAACTCGCTCGTAGGGCTAAGTCATTCGATCTAAACAGAAACGGGGAAGAAATTGGAGGCGCGGGTCGGGATCGAACCGACGCATAAAGGTTTTGCAGACCTCTCCCTTACCACTTGGGTACCGCGCCTCGCGGGCCTGCGCTTAAGGTGCGCACACCCGGATGAACAGGGAAGAGTGTATCGCAGGCGGGAGTTTTTGGAGCGGGAGACCGGGGTCGAACCGGCGACATCTTCCTTGGCAAGGAAGCACTCTACCACTGAGCTACTCCCGCTCGTACATCTTGAAGTATAGCGGTCTAAGGCGATGGGGGTCAACGAAGTTGAGGCTGCGCCTCAGAGATACGAATGCAACCCTGAGCCCTGACCGCACCGTTATTGAGACGCAGGGTCGGGAGGCACTGGTATGCGAGGTCCTTGCGCAATGTCGGAGCGACGGCGCACCACATGTGGCGTCACGACGACGACCAGTTGCGTCGATTGCTTCTGGACGTTCTTCGTTATGGGAAGTTGAAACCCCGGCAACTCGCTCAGCCCGGGAAGACCGGACATCGCCGAAACCTCGCTGCTGCTCACCAGGCTCGAGAGAAGCGCGCTCTGCCCCTCACCCACGCTCAGGTTCGAGTCAAACTCGCGGCTCGCCAGCACCGGAATGTTGTTCACAGAACCGCCCGTGAGCGCTTCAATCTTCAGCTTCAACTTCATGTAGATGCGCCCGGACTTCTCCACCGTCGGCGTGGCGTCCAGCGTAATGCCCAGGTCCTCGTAGCTCACCTGCGGAATGGTGGTGGCCGCGCCGCCCGCGAACTGGGACAACAGGTTTCCAAGGGACACTCCATTCACCTTCGTGTTGTTCAGATTGCCAAGCGCGCCGGCGCCGGCGCCCGAGAATCCGGCTGTATACGTGGAAATTGTAATCGGATAGCGTGTCCCTTCACGAAAGGTCGCCTGCTCCCGGTCTCTCACACGCAGCTGCACATCGTCCAATGTTCGGGTATCGCTCGAGTTCAGTCCGAGATTGATGCCCAGGCTGCCCGTCTCGGTAATGCCGGTTTGCGTAATGCCGCCTCCGAAGATGCCGATCGTGGAATTGAGCAAGCTGCTTTGTACCAGTCCGGATCCGATCAGCGCCGCCGCGATCTCAAAATTACTGGCCGTCGGGCTGATCAGTCCCTGCGCGATGGCCTGTTGCACCAGCGATGCGTTCTGCTGTACCAGCTGCGCCGCTGCCTGGTCCACGTTGTAGACTCCGAAACCACTGGGAATGTTCGCGCCGGCGTTCAACATCTTGCTGGTATCCACCTCAAAGAGGCGCACCTCGATGACCACCTCTCCGCGCGCTTCCTCAAGTCCCTGCACGGTCTGGTTCAATGCGCCAATCACAGTCTCTGGAGCGCGCACCAGGATCGCGCCGCGACTCGCTTGCGTGGTGAATGAAGCGCGGCTGAAGATTCCCTTCAGCAGCAGAAGGGTCTCATTGAACTCGTCGGTCGCAACACCCGGCAGATAAATCGTCTCTTCCAACTGCCGCTCGAACTTCGTGCGGTTGGCGGTGTCATTCTTCGCTACCAGCACCGTCGTTTCGTCCACCGGCACCAGCAGGGTATTCGTCATGATGGTGAGCGCCGCGACGGCCTGGTTGTAATTGACCTCCTCCAGGTTGAAGCGGACGTTCTTGTGCTCCACGCTGCCGTCGAGGGCGGTCTTGATCCCATATGCCTGAAAAAACCGCCGGATCACATCATACGAATCACCCCCCAAATTGAAGGTCTGTGTACCAGGCGTCGGAGCGAGGTGAATCGGTCCAGCGGCATTGGGCACAATGCTCCACGGCAAGGCAGCCCCGTCAGCAGCGGCCGGGCTGCCGCCGTTCGAGAATGCATTGCCGCCCGGAACCGAAGCCGGCTGGGGGGCGCTGCTCATGCTCATCGGCCGCTCCCCATGCTCCCGCACCAGCGGATTCGCCGGATCGATGGCGCGGGCTTCCGCCAGCAGCGACTGAGCTGTGTTCTCATCGCCGCTCGTTCTCGCCTGGCTTACTTTGCGCACCAGCTCCATCACACGGTTCTGGCGTGCGACCGCTGCCGCGGCGGCATAGCTGACGTTGCCGGGATCGAGCAGGGCCGCGCGTTCAAACGCATGCTGCGCCGCCTCCAGTTCGTTATGATCCAGCTTCTTCGCGCCATCCATGTAGGCTTTTTCCGCCTCGCGCCGCTCCTGCTTTGTAACGGTTGGAGTCGCTAATGCAGCTGGCGCAGCGGTCGTCGCGGAAGCTGGCGGGCCGCCCGCATCCGATTGCGGTGCAGCAGCAGGCCTGTCCGAAGCTTTTGCGGCCGGCGTTTCCGGCGCTTGCGCAATCGCCCGAGTTCCAGGGCCACACACGGTCGCGAGCCACACAATGACTGCGGCGCACAGGGCAAATGCACGGCCTCCAGGCACAGCGGCATTGCATCCGCCAGAATGGTCTTTCCGGGACATTGTCTGCAATTTTAGACGTGCGGCGTCTGGCGAAGGGGTTTCAATTTTCGCCTGTTACCGCGCAACAATACGTCAGCCAGCAAACGCCGATCAGCTTTGGCGGCCATTGAACATCCCCGGCATCCGGGGACGCTGACCCACAACGCTGCGCTGCGGCAATGGGAGCGCCCGTTCGCTCATCACCGGCCGGCGCATGCCGCGGCGAATCTGCGCGGTGTCCATCTCCAGCTCCGCCAGGGTGCGGCTCAGGGTATTGCGGTGCATTCCCAATTCGGTAGCGGCCTTGCACTGGTTACCCTTGTGATGCGCCAGCACCTCGAGGATGTAGCGCTTCTTGAATTGCTTCAAAGCATCTGCATAGCCAATGCCGGCTGTGTGCATCTGCATTACCAGGGCGTCCAGTTCACGCTTCAAAGGGCCACCTCGCTCATCGTGCGTCGTCCTCGCTCCCGCAAAAGCTTCCTCATCGGCTGCCGGTCCGTTCGGCCTGCTATGCCGTGCATCGATCATTGCCGATTGACTGACTGAACTACTGTAGACCACTCAGCTCGGCTTGATCCAGTCCGGTGCGTTGTGCTTGAAATCGAACGCGCCGTCAATCATCTGTTGCTGGAGGTATTGAGGTACGAGGAAGGATACATCATGGGCGAGAGCAAATAAATAGGGTGTCAGCACGGAAGTTGTCAGCAGTTCCGACTGAGGCGCAGCGATGGATGCCGCCATCACAATGCCCAGCCCGAACAGGCAACCGCGGGCAAATCCAAAGGCCGCGCCCAGCACCCGGTCGAAACCACCCAGACCGACCTTGCGCAGCACCTTCTGCAACGCCCACCCTGCGATCTGCATTGCGATCGTCACCACCGCCGCGACCACGAGGAAGCCGAAGATCTTGCGCGCCTGCGGAGGCCATACAAGCTGAGATGGCGAGATCAAATCACCTACGTCGGCATAACACCACGTCGCAATCTGAAAACCTCCGATCAGGCCGATCAGACCGAACGCCGCGCGCACCAGTCCACTGCGAAATGCGAAGAACATCGAGGCCACGAGGATGACCACCAGGCACCAGTCGAATGCGTTCCACTGCGTGTAGCTCAAATAGTTCATGGCCGTGCACTCTCGAACTCGCGCTCAGCGGTCGCCCCGACCAGCTCTGCACGCCCGGTCAGCAGGCGGTAAGCATCCATATATTTCTGTCGGGTGCGTGACACAACTTCTTCGGTCAAGGATGGCGCGGGCGCCTGTTTGTTCCACCCGATCCGCTCCAGATAGTCGCGGACAAATTGTTTGTCGAAGCTCGGCTGCGCTCCGCCGGGCGCATAACCCGCCGCCGGCCAATAACGCGAGGAGTCCGGCGTCAGCACTTCGTCGGCGAGGACAATACCGCGCCCATCGATCCAGCCGAACTCAAACTTGGTATCCGCGAGGATCACTCCTTTACTCGCAGCGAAGCCGGAGGCCTTGCTGTAGATGGCGAGAGTCAGCTTGCGCAATTCAGCGGCGATCTGGGCGCCGACCACCGACTCCACCTGCGCGTACGAGATGTTCTCGTCGTGGCCGCCGGTATTGATCTTCGCGGCGGGCGTGAAGATCGGCTCGGGGAGCTTGTCGGATTCGCGCAGTCCGCCAGGGAGCGTAATGCCGCAGACCGCACCCGTCGCCCCATAGTCCTTCCAGCCGGAGCCTGAGAGATACCCGCGAACGACGCACTCCACCGGATACATCTGCGCCTTGCGCACCACCATGCTGCGCCCGGCGATTTGTTCCGCGAAGAGAGGGTGCGCGGCGATCTCCGCGGCAGCGAGCTTAGCGCCAAAGATCTGCTCGCTGAAGGGAGCGAGGTAAGCCGTGATACCGGAATCGTCCGTCGCCAGCAGGTGGTTCGCGACGGTGCCGCCCAGAAAATCGAACCAGAAGGAAGAAATCTGAGTGAGAATGCGGCCTTTGTCCGGGATGCCGGAGCCGAGCACGTGATCGAACGCGGAGATGCGATCGGTGGCGATAAACAGCAGCGCATCGCCCAGCGCATAAATATCGCGCACCTTGCCGCGCGCGAGGAGCGGCAGGCCGCCGAGCCGGGTGGTGAGCAGGGCTTCCATAGGAAAACGGTACCACCCTCCACCGTTCATTTCCTCTCGCCACAGGCGGTAGCGACAATACAACTTTGGTTCATCCCCGTGCCGGTTTGGCTAATCGTGTGCAGAGAAGTGCGCGGCGAGCGCATCGACCAAAGCCGTGATCGTGGCTTCGCGGGCTTCCACATGCGGCATCAGACCGAGTTCACGCAGCGCGTTTGTTGTGACCGGCCCGATCGACGCGCGGACGATCTCTTTCGGCAGATCAAGGCGTGCAGACTCCAGCAGCGCGGCGAGATTCTTCGCCGTCGACGCGCTGGTGAAGGTGATCGCGTCGAGTTGGCGGGATTCATTCGCAAACAATTGGCGAATGGCAGCCAGCGAACTGGGAGGGATGCGGTTGCTGTATGCGGCTGCGATGGTGACGCGCGCGCCCGCGGTGGTGAGCACGTCGTGCAACGTCGGTGGCGCGTCCTCCGCAAGCAGCAGAAGAATGTTTCTCCCGATTGCGTCTGGCTGCAGCGTCTCGCCGAGTGACTCCGCGGTGTAGACGGGAGGAACGACATCGGCGCGCAGGTTGATAGCTTCAAGAGCATTCGCCGTGGAAGGCCCGACTGCGGCGATGCGTTTCGGCCTTGGCGCGACGCCGAGATGCCGTGCGCGTTCTGCGAAGGCAGTAACGGCATTTGCGCTGGTGAAAGCGACGAGATCGAAGGTTTCGATTCGCGCCAGAGCAGCATCGAGCGACTCGTACGAGGATGGCTGCCCGATCTCGATGGCCGGGATCAGGATGGGCGTCGCGCCAAGTGATCGCAGACGGTCCGCCAGCTCGGATGCCTGATGCGGCGCACGCGTCACCAGAATGCGCTTGCCGGCAAGGGGTTGATCCGGCGACGTCATTTTGAGTCCGGCAGCGTCTTCAGCAGGAACGACCGGTATTCAATCTTCATGGGCGGGCCAACGTGCACCTGCACGCCGATCAGGCCGGAGAATTTGCGGTTTGCCGTATCGTCATCGATCACCTCGCTCATCACATGCCCGTTCAGGATGTGAATGAGCACATTGCCGCGCACGATGAGGTGATACTCGTTCCAGTCGCCGTTCTTGATGAAGGCTTTCAGGTCGTCGGCGGAGCCAAGGCTGGCGATGATCTGGGGCTTCTCACCGGTGGCGACATGTGTGATGGTCCCGCGCGGCGCAAGGAACGTTCGTCCGCGCTCTTCATAGTTCTGGCCGGTATAGCGGTTCGCGCCGTCGATATCCGCCTGGTAGCCGCGCATCAGCCACTTGGTTCCGGGAATCTCCACGGAGCGATAGTTGATGCCGCTGTTACCCTGCGCCGAGATGCGGAAGCTGGCCTTCAGCTCAAAGTTCGCCGGAGCGCCGCCGCGCCAGATCAGGAAGTTGTTCTGCCTCAGCAGCGTGGCCGGCGTGACCTCGCCCACGATCTCGCCGTCCTCCACGCGCCAGTAGCGCGGATCGCCGTCCCAGCCGGCGAGTGATTTGCCGTCGAAGATCGGCACGAAGCCGGTGTTGGAATCATCGAGCGGCGTGGGCTGAATCTGCGGCCCGGCTGGCGGGGCCAGCGGAAAAGGCGAGGGCGCGGGCTGCGGGGCGACCGCGGCTGACGCTGGAGTCTGGGCCGGAGCTGTCACCGCGGTGAAAGCAGCAGTTAAAACGATGGCAACGAGGCGGCGGCGCATAGTTTCTGATCTCTCTTTCGCGCAGCGATTTTAGCAGGAGGCGCACCCCGCGGAAATCGTCGTTGACTCGGCAAACGGCTTTCAGTAGCCTTTTGCGGTTCCCCAAATCGCGCATATCCTTTGCGCCGGCCCAAGTTCCCCAAGGAGATTTCTATGGCTGTTTGTGCGAAGTGCGGCGCGGCTCTCCCGTCCGATGGTCCCGGTTTCTGCCCCGCGTGCGGCGCTGCGGTTGGAGCAGCGGCGCCCGCTACCGTTCCCCCTGTAGCAGCGGCGCCGCCAGTCTATGCAGCGGCTCCGCCTCCGTCCGGTTCCGGAAACACGGTGCTGAAAGTTGTGCTGATCGTGATCGCGGTCGTCGTGGGCCTGGGAATACTGGGAGCGGCGGCGGTTGGATTCATCGGCTATCGTGCGCTGCACAGCGCGGGCGCCAGCTTCTCGGCAGGCAGCGGCGCGCAGGTGAGCACGGACGACCTCGGCATTGATCCGTATCCGGGCGCGGCGCATATGGACCAGGGGTCGATGCGGATGAAGATTGCCGGCAACTCGGTGGTCACATCCGCGTTCACTACAAGCGACTCTCCGGGCGACGTCGTGAAGTTCTACCAGGACAAGCTCGGCGACAGTGCAGTGGTGAACCAGACCGCGCGCGGGACCACGCTGGAACGCGGGACGCAATCGGGCGGGACCAGCGACGGTCTGGTGGTAACGGTCTCTCCCAGCGAGCAAGACGGGCACACGAAGATCGTCATTGTTCACACGCAGGCGGTCCATCAATAGCCAGCACGATCAGGCGGGCTGCGCGAGCAGCTCGTCTGCGCCGCGGAGTTTGAGGTCCGCGGCGAGTTCGAGGCCCAGATCGCGTGCGGACGTGCCGATAGGCGCTTCCATGAATCCGCAGACCATCTGCTCGCCATCGGGCGCGAGCACCTGCGCGTGGATGCGCCAGGCGGCGACGGAGCCGTCGGCCATTTCACCATGGGTATCGGGAACAGGCGCGCAGTGGACGCCGATGGGGACGCTGCAGCCGCCGCCGAGCGCGGCTAATACTTCTCGTTCGGCTTCGACGGAGAAGCGCGTGGCTGGGTGATCGAGGGCGGCGACGGCGGCGCGGATGGCATTGTCGCGGTCGGGCGAGCTGAAGACGGCGTAGGTGGCGGCGCGGGTCTCCAGCGCGAGCGCGCCCTGGCCGGGGGCGGGGCACAACTCATCGATATCGAAGCGCTGGTGGACGGATTCGGCGCGATTGAGGCGGTCGAGGCCGGCGGCGGCCAGGACGAGCGCATCGCACTGGCCCTCGGCGAGCTTGCGCAGGCGCGTGTCCACGTTTCCGCGGAGTTCGACGAACTGGATGTCGGGGCGGAGAGCGAGGATCTGGGCGCGGCGGCGCGGGCTGGTGGTGCCGATGCGCGCGCCGATGGGCAGGGCGTGCAGCGCCCAGAACTCCTCGCAGACGAAGGCGTCGCGCGGATCGGCACGAAGGGGGATCGCGGCAAGGGTGAAGCGCGGGTCGAGTTCGGTGGGCAGGTCTTTCAGCGAGTGGACGGCGAGGTCGATCTCGCCGGCGGCGAGGGCATCCTCGATCTCCTTAATGAAGATGCCTTTGGAGAGGGTTGGTTCAGTGGCCGTCTCCTGTATGCGGTCGCCGGTGGTGCGGATGATCTCGATGCCGACCTCGTGGCCGAGGGCGCGGAGCTCCTGGGCGATGTAGTTGGCCTGCCAGAGGGCGAGCTGGGAGCCGCGGGTTCCGATGCGGAGGGGTGCGTTTGCCATGAGGTTCAGGATATAGCGACTTCGGTAAACGGGGTGGTGGCCTCTACAATCGGCGTCTGATTCGAGCGACCAGAGGTTCAATTCTCGGTCGGCTTTTCGAGGTGGTCGATGACGAGCATCTCCACCTGCTCCTTTGCGGGTTCAAGCTTCAGGCCCAGGCCCTGAAGGACCTCGAAGATCGACGGATCGGCGTCGGCAGCATTTGCGTCGGCACCGGCGGAGGGCGCACGCATGCTTGCGGGTTTGGGAATCGAGAAGTCATAGCGGCCTGTGAGTCCCGTCTTATTGATGACCTCATGGTCGGCAGCCGAGGTTAAGAATGAGGCGAGAGTGTCCATGGGAAGGTTGTAGAACCGCGCCGCGGGTCCGCCTGTGGGGGTCACATAGGGCATCATCACTCCGCCGCCGGGAAGGACCGTTCCCGCCGGGCGCGGTTCATCCGGGGTGGTCTCTTTCATTTTTGGACCGCCCTTGGCTACGACGAGGTCGTAGGCAGAGACCTCTTTGGTCTCGCGATGCACGACGAGCTTGAAGCGGTCGGCCAGCATGGTCTGAAGCATGGACCGCAGCATGGCGGGCTGGTTTTTGGGGTCCTTCCAGGCGGCACGGTCGGCGTCGGAGATGCGGGCATCGATGTCGTACTTTTCTTGCCTGGCCCAATCCGGCAGGTTCTCGATGTTGTTCCCGAACAGCGCTGTGCTTGAGGATTTGGGCGTGTACGCAGTCAACAGGACGGTTACCAACGGTACCTTCTCGACACGGAATCCATCGGGGCCGGGAACGAAGCTGGTAGAGCCGCTCGGGGCCTTCTGTGAGACATTCTGGCGAATGGAGACGACCTCGAAGGATTTGTTTTGAAAGGAAGCCTGCGAGATGGCGGGCTGAGCGATGAGAAGAGGAAGGCAAGCGAGGGCGCGGCGAAGGATGAAGGTAAGCATAGAGACTCCTTGAGAGACGGGATGGACTGCGGCGGCAATGATTTTTGATTTCGCGCGTCATTTGCCTGCTGCGAGAGTGCGGCGCAGGTAGTCGAACTTACGGGCCTCCGCGGACAACGCGCGTGCATAAAGGCCGAGGAAGGAAACCATCATCACGATGATGATGAGGTCGACGATGGGCGAAAGGCGGGGCGGTGAGCCTGCGCGGGTGCGAAGGACCGCGCCGACGATGCCGAAGGCGCCGGCGATGGCGCAGGCGATGATTGCCGTGCGAACCAGAAACAATGTTCTCCGGAGGCGCGCGATGGCAATGTCGAGCATGGCGGACAGATTCTGAGTATCAATGCGGGCGCTAAACGGGAAAGATGCGAGTGCGCGAACAAGCAGCGCGGAGATGATTGCGATGGCAAAACCGCGCGTGACGAAGTTCCAGGTGCCGGTTGTCCAGCCGCGCCAGACTGTGAAAGCGCCGAGCGCGATGCCGGCAATGCAAAGCGGGATGCCGAGCATGAGCGCGGCAGAAACGGCAAACGATTGGCAGCGCAGACGGGCTTGCAGATGCGGCGTCATGGTTTCGAGACCGGATTCGGTGGTGCGCCAAGCCAGGCCGAGTTCGTCCCAGTAGGTTTCTTCAGGATGCATGATGTTTCTCTCCAATCGACTCCTTGAGGAGCTGTTTTGCGCGTGACATTCTGATCGCCACGGCATTCAAGCTGATACCCAGCACTTGCGCGACTTCATCTAACGGCAAACCTTCGAGCACGAGCATGACCGGCTGGCGATACGTCAGCGGCAAGTGACGAACAGCGGCCATGAGCGCAGCTTTGCGGTCATTGGCGATGGCGACGTGTTCCGGCGTGGCAGCGCTGGAGCGGATTTCCTTGGTCAGCTCCGAGGATGGGGGCGCCTTCATGGCACGTGCGACGTGAGTGACGGCGCGGTTGGTGGCGATGCGGGCGAGGAAGGTTTTAAGCGAAGCCTCACCGCGAAAGGAAGGCAGCGCTCGCCAGATTGCGACGTAAATCTCCTGCACCAGTTCGTCGGCGAGATGCGGGGAGCTCTCATAACTCAACGCGATCCGTCGAACCATCGCCCCGTAGTCGCGAACGATCTCTTCCAGTGTGGTTTGCGGCTGCGTCATTTGGGTCGGTGCGGCCAGTCCCGCCGATGCTTACAGGGTTATAGTCCTCGATGCCGCAATTTTCTTTCAAAGAATGCCGCTGACCTGAAGGCGAAGCAAAAGCCTGTGCGCCATTTTCGCGCGATCCCCTAGAATTGTTCTCCTGATAGGTTCAGAGGGGAGCTTATGGCCTGGAGAACTTTGCGGATGGCGGCGATGCTGATGGCGGGTGCGGCGATGGTGGGTGAGGGCGCAGGCGCGGCAGGGGTGCAGGCGGCAAGAAGTGGTGCAGGCGCTGGGGCGGCTGCGTTTGGACCGGGCAATCCGTTTTATGCGGCGAGCACGCTGCCGTTTCAGACCCCGCCGTTCGACAGGATCAAGGACACGGACTACCAGCCCGCGATCGAGGCGGGGATTACGCAGCACCTGAAGGAGGTGGATGCGATTGCGAACAATCCCGCGCCGCCGACCTTCGATAATACGATGGTTGCGCTGGAGAAGAGCGGACAGCTCTACAACCGGGTGACGCAGGTGTTCAACGGGGTGACGCAGGCGAACTCCAGCCCGACTCTGGAAAAGGTGCAGGAGATCGAGGCGCCGAAGATGGCGGCGCATGATGACGGAATTTTTCTGAACACGAAGCTGTTTGAGCGGATTGCGACGCTGTACAAGCAGATGGACTCGCTGGGCCTGAACGACGAACAGAAACGGCTGCTGGACATCTACTACAAGAAATTTGTGCAGCAGGGCGCGAACCTTTCAGAGGCAGACAAGGCGAAGCTGAAGAAAATGAACGAGGAGGAGTCGACGCTGGAGAATTCGTTCCGCTCGAAGTTGCTGGGCGCGGCGAAGAATGCGGCCTTCCATACGACGGACAAGAATGCGCTGCGCGGGCTGAGCGATGCGGAGCTGGAGGCGGCGGCGGACGCGGCGAAGTCGCGCAGGATGGCGGGCTATGTGCTGCCGATGCAGAACACGACGCAGCAGCCCGTGCTGAGTTCGTTGGAGGACCGCGCGACGCGGCAGGCGATCTTCGAGCTGTCATGGAACCGCGCGGAGAAGGGCGACGCGAATGACACGCGCGCGGTGATTGCGCGGCTGGCGAAGCTGCGCGCGGAGAAGGCGAAGCTGCTGGGCTATCCGAACTTCGCGGCGTGGAACCTGACGGACCAGATGGCGAAGACGCCGGAGGCGGCGATCAAGTTTATGGACGACCTGGCGCCGGCGTCGGCGGCGAAGGCGAAGCAGGAGGCGGGGGAGATCCAGGCGCTGATAGACGCGCAGCATGGCGGGTTCAAGCTGCAGCCGTGGGACTGGGAGTTCTACTCCGAGCAGATACGCAAGCAGAAGTACGACTACGACGACAACCAGGTGAAGCCGTACTTCGAGATGTGGAACGTGCTGGAGAACGGCGTGTTCTATGCCGCGAACCAGATGTACGGCATCACGTTCAAGGAGCGGCACGACATCCCGGTGTACAACCCGGATGTGCGCGTGTGGGAGGTGTTCGACGCCGATGGAAAACCTCTTGCCCTGTGGATGTGCGATTACTACAAGCGCGATAACAAGGGCGGCGGCGCGTGGATGGATGTGTTTGTGCCGCAGTCGAAGCTGCTAGGAACGCTGCCGGTGGTCTATAACGTGGCGAACTTCCAGAAGCCGGCGGCCGGAGAGCCTGCGCTGATCAGCTATACGGACGTGACGACGATGTTCCACGAGTTTGGCCATGCGCTGCATGGGATGTTCAGCGATGCGACGTATCCGTTTATCTCGGGGACGGATGTGCCGCGGGATTTTGTCGAGTTCCCCTCGCAGTTCAACGAGCACTGGGCGAGCTATCCGGAGGTCTTCAACCATTACGCGAAGCACTACAAGACGGGCGAGCCAATGCCGGCAGACCTTGCGGCCAAGGTGAAGAAGGCAGAGACGTTCAACCAGGGATACATTTTGACCGAGCTGCTGGAGGCGGCGGAGCTGGACATGCAGTGGCACACGCTGCCGGCGAGCGCTCCGGAGCAGAAGCCGGATGAGTTTGAGAAGGCGGCGCTCGAGAAGAAGCATCTCCTGATTCCGGAGGTGCCGCCGCGGTACCGGTCGACATACTTTCTGCATATCTGGAGCAATGGGTATGACGCTGGGTATTACGCGTATCTGTGGAGCGAGATGCTGGATGACGATGCGTATGCGTGGTTCGAGCAGCACGGCGGCCTGACGCGCGCGAACGGCGACCGCTTCCGGAAGATGGTGCTGTCGAAGGGCAACACGGAGGACCTGGCGAAAGTCTTCCGCGACTGGCTGGGCGCGGAGCCGAACACGGCCCCGATGCTGAAGGACCGGGGGCTGGAATAAGCTTCGGTCAGGTAAACAACCAATGGAAGAGCGGCTGCATCGAAGCAGGTGTCCGCGAGAGTTGAGTCTCCAATGCATAGCAGCACCGCAGTATCTGCCGCTGGCCCGGCGACAGTTTTCTGGGGCGAACTTGCCCCCAGTGAGCATGTTGCGCAGTTTTATTCAGGCGAGGAAGTGCTGCTGGATTCGCTGACGAGCTTTGTTGGCGGCGGTTTGAGGGCTGGGGAGAGCGTCATCCTCATCGCGACGCCCGATCACCTGGAGTCTTTGCGGCAGCGGCTCGCAGCCGCGGGGATCGATGTAGTGGACGCCGTCGAGCAGGGGCACTTCATCGCGCTGGACGCGGAGAACACGCTGGCGAGCTTTATGGTCGGCGACTGGCCGGACAAGGACCTCTTCGGAAAACTGGTGGACCGGCTGATCCGGCGCGCGTCGCTGAATGACCGGCGGGTACGGGCGTTCGGCGAGATGGTGGCGCTGCTGTGGGCGCGGGGACAGGTCGCCGCGACGGTGCGGCTGGAATACCTGTGGCACCAGTTCTGCAAGAGCCATGAGTTTGCGCTGTTCTGCGCGTACCCGAAGGCGGGATTTACCAAGACGGCGAAGGAGTCGCTGGCGGAGATCTGCGCGGCGCACTCGAAGGTGATCGGGTGCTAGCAGGAGTGGTGTGGCGCTGACGTTGTCTGTGCGAAAAAAATCGAGTTAGGGCTTGGTGACTTTGAAGTCGGTGACGATGGCGTCGGTGTTGTGGGCGAAGCGGATGCCGTAGATGCCGTCCGTGGATTTGAGCTTGCCGGCGGCGACGAGGTCGGACTTCGGGTACGTCGCGACGACCGTGCCGTTGATGGCGCAGGAGACGGAATCACCCTTCACCGAGATGGCGATCTTTTGTTCTACGGGCTGGCCAACGGCGGCGGCCTTGTGGACGGCGGCGTTGGCGGTGGGCATGCGGCCGCCCATCTGGAATGGCGCGGGGCCGAAGCCGCGCACGATGAAAGTTCCGTTGCCGTAGGCGGCGCAGTAAAGGAGGCTCTGCGTGGGGGTGCCAAGGTCGTTGCCGCCGATGAAGACGCCGTACGGGTGCGGGTGGGTATTGAGGTTCATGAACTTCGGCTCGTTGAAGGTGGCCGAGACGGTGTAGTCGCCTGAGGCGGTGTTCTTGGGGTTCCAGTAAGTGACGGCGGGGCCGGTGGTGACGCGCATGCCGTTGCCTTCGGGCGCGAGTTTGGCGTCGTTGATGGTCTGGCCGGCTTTGGCGGCGCCATCGTCAATCTTGCCCTGCCAGCCCGGGACGGAGATGCCGCCGCCGGCGATCGCGCGGCCCGTGTCTTCCGATGCGGGCTTCGCGGCCGCGGGGGGCTGGGCAAGCACGGCGGAAGCGGCAAACGTGAGGACGAGGCAGCAGACGAGACGGTTGGCGATGCGCATGGGAGTGATCTCCGGGGCGGAAATTGTGGTCAGCGGGATTATAGCGGGATTGGGGAAAGTCTGGCTTGGGGCACCGAAAAGCAAATGCGGAGATTCTGGATCGCCTGGAACGCGACCCAGAATGACGAGCGGAAAGGAAAATGTCGCCGCGGCGACGAATGTTCCGGTAGACTCGTTCCTTCAGCGAGACGTAATGATTCCACCTGAACCGCAGACGGAGCGGACGGAGGAAACTTGGCACGATTCACCGGACTGCTCGGCCTCATCACATTTCTGTTTGTTGCCTATCTGCTCTCCACCAACCGGCGCGCCATCCGCTGGCGCACCGTGGCGTGGGGGCTGGGGCTGCAGATCGTCTTCGCGGTGATCGTCATCAAGTCGAGTCTTGGCCAGAGCATCTTTGCGCATGCCGGCAACGGCATCAACAAGCTGCTGGCGAACTCGGTAGCAGGTTCGTCGATGGTCTTCGGCTATCTGGGCGGCGACAATTCGACGCTGTCGGTGTTTGCATTTCGCGTGCTGCCGACGATCATCTTCATCTCGGCGTTCTTCGCGGTGCTGTACTACATCGGGTTTATGCAACTTGTGATCCGCGCGGCGGCGTGGGTGATGCAGAAGACGATGGGCATCTCCGGCGCGGAGTCGACCAATGTTGCGGCTTCGATCTTTATGGGGCAGACCGAGGCGCCGCTGACCATACGGCCATTCCTGGAGGGCGCGACCTATTCCGAGCTGATGACGATCATGACGTCGGGGATGGCGCATGTTTCCGGCGGGATCATGGCGGCGTACATTGCGTACGGCATTCATGCGTCGGACCTGCTGGCCGCGGTGATTATGACGGCGCCAGGGACGATCCTGATCGCGAAGATGCTGGTGCCGGAGACTGAGGTGCCGGCGACGCAGGGCGTGGTGAAGATGCCGCCCAGCGAAGAGCACAAAAATGAGAACCTGATCGGAGCGATTGCGCGCGGGACGATCGATGGCGGCGGACTGGCGTTCAACGTGGCGATCATGCTGGTGAGCTTTCTGGCGCTGGTGAGCCTGATGAACATGATCTTCGCCGGCATTCACAACTGGGGTGCGCCGCACCATATTCCGTTCCCCACGAGCATGAATGCCGTGCTGGGATTTTTCTTCGCGCCGGTGGCGTGGCTGATCGGGATTCCATGGCATGAGGCGCGCAACGTCGGCGACCTGCTGGGAACGCGCACGGTGCTGAACGAGCTGGTGGCCTATACGAACCTGGGGGCGGAGAAGGCGGTGCTTTCGGCGCGGAGCTTTACGATTACGACGTTTGCGCTGTGCGGCTTTGCCAACCTGAGCTCGATTGGCATCCAGATCGGCGGCATTGGTGCGCTTGCCCCGAGCCGCCGCGGCGACCTGGCGAAGCTGGGCTTTCGCGCGATGGTGGCAGGCACGATGGCGAACCTGATGTCGGCGAGCATTGTGTCGATGCTGATCCCGCGCTAGGTGGCCAGACGAAAAGGCCATCTCGGGCGGCGTGTTTATAGCAATCGCGCCGCATGAGAGGGGGTATCAGGCGGCCGCGGTCTTCATGTGCTGCTTCATCTCCTCGGCGGAGACGTCGCGGACATGGGTTGAAAGGTCCCAGTGGAAGCCGAAGGGATCCTTGAGGCCGGCGCTGCGGTCACCATAGAACTGGTCGGCGAGCGGGCGAAGGACCGAACAACCGACCGTGGTGGCCTGCTTGACTGCTGCGTCCACGTTGGGCAGATAGACATGGAGGTTGACCGAGGAGTGGTCATGGGGCGCGTGCATGTTGGGCGGCTCGTCGGCGAGCATGATCTTCGAGTCTCCGAGTTGCATTTCGGCATGTGCGATCTTGCCGTCGGGGCGCGGCATGCGCGCGAGTTCTTTCGCCCCGAAGGCGCGTGTGTAGAAGTCAAGGGCTTCCGCAGCTTTTCCGCCGGGGATCATGAGATAGGGCGTAATGGAGTGGTATCCGTCAGGAATGGGCTTGACTGTCGTGGACATAGTGGGGCTTCCTCCTTTTTCGCGCTCTCGTGCGGCCTTGCGGCATACAGATTACTCCTGCCGGCGGTGGATAGTTTGCTGCGCGATAGCCCGCCCAGGCGGAGTCCGGCAAGTGGCACGCTATCATGGGCTGTTGAAAAAGTAAGCGCAAGCAGAAGTGCATGACATCCACGGCTAAAGCCGCATTGATTCTGCCAGCCTTACCGCACGCTAAAGCGTGCTCCTACTCCGAAAGGCCCTGATCGAGAGTTTTCAGCAGCCGTCTGATCGAGAATCTGAAACCTGCTGTACTCGATTGAAAGTTACGGATAGACTTCTTCTGCTCGCGTGCGTGGCATCTCGACGATGCGGCAGAGAGCCGAGGAGAATACCCAGACTTGATTTTCATGTCGCGCATTTTCGCCGCTGGATTTGCTGCCGTTTCTCTGTTCGCCGTGTCGTTGCCTGCGGTGGCGCAGACGAGTGACCCGCTGGCGGTGGTGATCGACCACCGCTATGCGAACACGGACGCGCAGAGCCTGGTCGGGCTGCCGATGGGATCGCACAAGACGACGGTGGAGAAGAACGGCTCGTTGCGCTGGTCACAGTGGTCGCTGAAGCGGCGCGAGCTGGATTCGCCGATCGGATTTTCCGCGCAGATGGATGGCGACCTGGCGATTGAGCCGTTTGCGGTGAGGGGTGCGAGCGAGGCGACAGCCCAGCCGGTGCCGCTAAAGATGCAGTCGCAGACGCTGTACAAGGAGAAGTATCCGTTCATCGTGACGAAGATGTCCGGCGGCGGAGTGGAGCTGGAGGAGCTGGCATTCTCGGTTGATCCGGAGCAGAACACAGCGGAACTGCCGACGGCGAACTCCGGCACGCGCGGGATGGATGTGGTGCGGCTGACGGTGCGGAATTCCGGAGCGGACGCAGTGATTTTCCGGCTGCGGCTCTCGGGGCGGGCACGGAATCTTCCCGGCCATGTGAAGGGACAGTCGCTGGTGACGGGCGCCGGCGAGTTGATTGTGTGGGGCGAAGGCGCCGAGGGCAAGCCGGAGAGCAACGGGCTCGCGCTGGAGTACGACATTGCGCTCCCGCCGGGAGCGCAGAAGGAACTTTGGCTGCGGCTGCCGTATGAGTTTCCAGAGTCCCGCAAGGCGGAATTGTCGCGGCTTCCGGGAGATCAACTGCTGGCGAAGGCGGCGGCGCAATGGGACGGCATCTGGTCGCGCGGCGCGCAAGTGCATTATCCGGCGCAGGCGCTGAATGACTTTTACCAGGCGTCGATTGCGTGGGTGCTGATCCTGAGTGAGTACGACGCAAAGGGCGACCTGTGGCTGCTGGACGGGCCGGATGTGTATCGGCAGTACTGGGGGCGCGGCGAATATTTTCAGGCGCGCGCGCTGGAGGTGGCAGGGTTGATGTCGCCGGCGCGGCAGAGCGTGGAGCACTCCTTCGGTATCATCCGTGACGACGGCGAGTGGGATGGGCCGCCCGTGAGCGGCTGGCCGGCGTGGGATAACATTGGCGGCAATGCGGGCGCGGTGTGGGACTACTACCTGTACACGCGTGACAAGGCGTGGCTGGCGAAGGCATATCCGTTTCTGCTGAAGTCGAGCGAGTGGGTGAAGGCGCATCGCGAAGAGACGACGGTGGAGGATGTCGCGGGAATTCCCATCGGCGCGAAGCCGATCCGGCGCATGATTACAGGATCGAAGTGCAGGGCGGAGCCTACGCCGCCGCTGGCACCGGGCGTGAAGACGTACTGGTACGGGCTGCTGCCGTGGTCCTATGGAGATTCGGGGCTGCCGGAAGGACATTCCTATTCGCACAATTTTCTGTCGGCGTATGGGATTCGCGTGACGGCGGAGGCGGCGCGCGAGCTGGGCAGGATGGCCGATGCGGCGTGGCTGGAGAAGGAGTACGGCGACTATACGGCGGCGATCAGAGAGTCGGTGGATCGGTCGGTGAAGCTGGAGAAGTATCGCGTGCCCTATCTGCCGGCGCAACCGACCCGGCCCGATGCCGCGTATTCGCAGACCTTCCTGGGAATATGGCCGACGGCGCTGTATTCGCCGGAGGACCCCCTGGTGACGGGCCTGCTGACGAAGATGGAGAGTGAGGAGTCGCAGGGCCTGCCGACGAATGTGGCGTGGGCGGGGTACGCGGGCGTGTGGCCGGGCGAGTCCATGAACATGAGCGAGACGTATCTGCTGCGCGATGAGCCGGACAAGAATGCCGCGATGCTGCTGGCCGCTCTGAACCACACGTACACGACGGACGACTTCAAGGAAGAGATCCTGACCGATAAGGACAAGGAGCGCGCGTGCGAGGGGCCGCACAGCAATCGGCAGAACGGGCAGGGAACCGGCGACATGCCGGAGGCATGGGGCAACGCGAACACGGTGGACCTGCTGCGCGACATGCTGGTGACCGAGCGCACGGATGCTCCGGTGACGACGGAACCGCACATCACGTTGCATCTGCTTGGCGGGCTGCCGGCGCAGTGGATTGCGAACGATGGCGCGACAGCGAGCGTGGAGCGCACACCGACGACGCTGGGCACGGCGGTCTCGGTGAAGTTCACGCGAGTTTCCGGCACGAAGATGCGAGTGGAGTTTGATCCCGGCACGCGTGCGCGCCTCAATCCGGTGGAGACGTTTGTGCATGTGCCGCTGCCGGCTGGGATGAAGCTGGCGGGCGCGACGATGGATGGGCGCGCGATGGATGCAGGCGAAATCACGACGGCGAAGAGTGGCGAGCAGGCGATCGTGAATGCAGGAAAGGTCGCGGACCGCGCCGTGTTTGAGTTCACGCTGGCGAATGCGGGAACCGCGCGATGAATCGCAGGGAATTTGTTGCGAGCGCAGCAGCGGCTGGATGTGCGGCATTGGCAGTGCGGTGCGGGTTGGGGCAAGCAAATATTGCTGCGGGTGCCACGGCGAAGCTGGAGATTGATGCCGCGAAGACGCTGGCGACGATTCCACGGGACTATACCGGACTGTCGTATGAGTCGGCGCAACTGGCGAATCCTGCATTCTTCTCACCGAAGAACAAGGAACTGATTGCCTTGTTTCGCGAGCTCTCACCGAGCGGAAATCTGCGGCTGGGCGGAGGATCGAGCGAGTTTACGACGTATTCGGATGCGGATCCATCGGGGGCGCCGCCGTTCGAGGTGTTCGGTCCGGACACCAGCAAGACCGTGAAGCATGGGACCGTGACGACCGCGCTCGCGCTGCGCAATCTGCGCGGCTTTCTGGATGAGACGGGATGGAGCTGCCTGTATGGACTGAATCTCGGGCAGGGAACGAAGGAGAATGCGGCGGCGGAGGCGGTGGCAGTGCAGCGGATTCTCGGGCCGCGGCTGATGGCTTTTCAGATCGGCAATGAGCCCGATTCGTTTCGCAATCGTTACCGGCCCGCGACGTGGGGGCCGCAAGATTTTGTGCGCGAGTGGAATGAGTTTTACGATGCAATTGTGGCGGCGGTGCCGAGCGCGAAGTTTGCGGGACCGGACATTTCGAACAAGCTGGCATTTCTGACGGCGTTTGCGGAGGAGGCGCGGAAGCACAAGGATGTGATTCTGCTGACGGCGCACTACTACGCCATGGGGCCGGCGGGGAATCCGGATGCGACGATCGAAGAACTGCTCTCGCCTGATCCGAAGCTGGCGACGATGAAGGCGAAGAGTTTTCCCGTGGTGGCGGATGCGATGAAGACGGCGGGATTGCCGTTCCGGATGAGCGAGGGCAACTCCTGCTGGAATGGCGGACAGCCGGGCGTGTCGGACACGCTGGCTTCTGCGCTGTGGTGCGCGGACACGATGCTGCGCTTTGCCGCGATGGGGTGGTGCGGCGTGAACCTGCATGGCGGCGGGAATGGAGTCTATGCGCCAATTGTGGGAGCGCCGTCGACGGGTTTTACGCGGAGGCCGGAGTATTTCGGGATGAAGTTCGCGCAGAGTTTCGCAGGCGCCACGTTGTTGAAGGCGACGCTAACCGGTGCGGGAGATCGCGTGACGGCGTACGGGGCGGAGCAGAATGGCGAACGCAGAGTTGCGGTGATCAACAAGACGGAGACCGCAGTAAGGTTGGAACTCCCGTCGCGTGTCGGGGCGCGCGCGATGCGCCTGACCGGGCCATCGCTGGCGAGCAAGGAAGGCACGACGCTCGAAGAGGTGCGCGCGATACGCGGACGCGTGGTGGATGTGCCGGCGCATACAGCGATGCTCTACGAACTATAGACTTGGTTCGGGCGCGGCGATCCATTGCACCCGCGCATGCATTGGAGGAAGGGCGTAGCCATGAGCATCTCAACGCATCGTGTGAGTCGAAGGCGATTTCTCGGTGGGACGGCGGCTGCGGCCGCGGCATTCGCTGCGAATCGGGCGCGGGCGGCGGCACCGGCTGCTTCCGCTCCAAGCGAGGACACGCGTTACGTGCTGCATTTTGCGCAGCCGGCGGCCACGTGGCCGGACGCTCTGCCGGTAGGCAATGGACGGCTGGGCGCGATGGTGTTTGGTGCGCCGTCGATGGACCGGCTGCAGCTGAATGAGGAATCGATCTGGGACGGCGAGCGGCGCGACCGCAACAATCCTGCTGCCGGCGAGGCGGTGCCCAAGATTCGCGAGCTGCTGTTTGCGGGCAAGATCGCTGAAGCCGAAGCGATGGCGATCAGCGACATGCTCTCGATTCCGCGACGCATGCCGTGTTACCAGACGCTGGGCGATTTGCACCTGGACTTTGCCGCGAGTGGCCTGACGCCGGATGCGCAGGTCGCGGATTATCGGCTGGAACTGAACCTGGACACCGCGATCGCGCGCGTGAGCTTTACGCACGCGGGGACGAAGTATGTGCGCGAGGTGTTCAGCTCGGCGCCGGACCAGGTGATCGTGATGCGCATGACGGCGGAGGGACCGGGGCGCATCGGATTTTCTGCGCGGATGGACAGGCCGGCGCACTTCGCTACGAGTTCATTGGGCAACGACAAACTCGTGCTGACGGGCGAGGCGATCCCGGTGAATGACAATCCGGGACTGCCGGTAAAAGAGAATCCGGTCGGCGTCCAGTTCTACAGCGAGATGCTCGCGATTGCCGAAGGCGGAGGGGTCGCGAGCGATGCGGGCGTGCTGAACGTGGATAGTGCGAACTCCGTAACACTGCTGATTGATTGCGTGACGAACTATCGCTATCCCGCCGGTGACAGCGCAATGCAAGCGGCCGTGGCGGCGAACCTGAAAAATGCCGCGGCGAGGGCGTATGCGGACCTGCGCGCGAGGCACGTTGCGGATTATCAGCGCTTCTTCCGCCGCGCGGAGATTTCGTTTGGCGAAGATGCGAACGCGGCTGTGCCGACCGACGTGCGTATGGAGCGGTTGAAGGCAGGCGGGGAGGACCTGACGCTGCTGCCGATCTACTTCCAGTTCGGGCGATACATGCTGATCTCAAGCAGCCGGCCGGGAACGCTGGCGGCGAATCTGCAGGGCATCTGGAACGAGTCGGTCGATCCGCCGTGGGGCAGCAAGTACACGGTGAACATCAACGCGGAGATGAATTACTGGCTGGCGGAGCGCGCGAACCTGGCGGAGTGCCATCTGCCACTGTTCGATTTGCAGGACACGACGCGCGGGCCGGGGTCGGTGACGGCGAAGAAGTATTACAACGCGCGCGGCTTCGTGGTGCACCACAACACGGACATCTGGGGCGACTCCTCGCCGATCGACACGCTGGGTGGCGGCGTGTGGGCCATGGGCGCAGCGTGGCTCTGCACCCACGCGTGGGACCACTACGAATACGGCGGCGATGTGGGCTTCCTGCGCGAGCGCGCATGGCCGCTGTTGCGCGACAATGCAACGTTCCTGCTGGACTACCAGGTGGAGGCGCCGGCGGGAACTCCGTACGCGGGCAAGCTGGTGACGGGTCCGTCCTGTTCGCCGGAGAACAAGTACAAGCTGCCGGACGGGAAGTCGTTCAACCTGTGCATGGGGCCGACGATGGACCTCGAAATCACGCGCGCGGTGCTGACGCGTGTGCTGCGCGCGGCGGAGATCGCCGGGGTGACGACGCCGGCGGATGCGGACCTGATCGCGCGTGCGAAGGGGGCGATTCCGCGCATACCGGCGCTGCGCATCACGCATGACGGGCGGCTGCAGGAGTGGCCGGAAGATTATGTCGACGCGGAGCCGGGCCATCGCCACATCTCGCACCTGTGGGCGCTGTTTCCCGACGACCAGATCACGCCGCAGGACACGCCGGACCTGGCGCGCGCGTCGCGTGCGACGCTGGACAAGCGGCTGGCCGCGGGCGGCGGCAGCACTGGCTGGTCGCGCGCATGGATCGTGAACTGCATGGCGCGGCTGGGCGATGGCGACGCGGCCTATGCGAGCGTGCTCGCGCTGCTGCGGGCCTCGACGCGCGGGAACCTGTTCGATGTGTGCGGGACGAAGGCGAACTCGCCGTATCAGATCGACGGCAATCTGGGCGGCCCGACCGGGCTGATCGAGATGCTGCTGCAGTCGCATGCGGGCGTGGTGCGGCTGCTGCCGGCGCTGCCGCAGGCGTGGCCGGATGGCAGCTTCCGCGGGCTGCGCGCGCGCGGCGGGCTTGAGGTCGACCTGACATGGAAAGACGGCCGCGCCAAGACTGCGACGCTGCGGGCGTCGCTGGCGCGCACCGTGAGCCTGGGGACCGGCACGCGTCAGGAGGTGACGTCAGTGAGCGTTACGACACGTAAAGGGAGCAGCACCGCGCCGCTCTCGAAATACGGCGACGGGCTGGCGGCGATCAAGGTCGTGCCGGGCGGAGTATATGAGGTGAAGTTCAGCTAAAGACTTGGAATCCAAAAAATGAGGGCGGAGGAATTACCTCCGCCCATTTCGTTGTATCTCTGAAAAGTTCAGAAGATGATGTGCACGCCCCCCTGCAACTGACGGCTGCTGTTCAGCTGCCCGGTGATCACTCCGAAGGACGCTGAGGTTGGGCTTGTATTCGGCGCACTGAACTGCGGGCGATTGAACGCGTTGAACGCATCGATCCGCGGCTGGATCTGTACCCGCTCCCAGATGTGGAAGTTCTTCAGTACGGAGAAGTCCCAGTCATTGGTTACGTCCGCGCGCCAGGCCATCAGTGGGAAGGTACGAATGTTATAGCCATTCGGCTGGACGTTCGGGTTGAAGCTCGCAGAGCCGATTGTATTGTTGCAAGCCTTGGTTGGATCCGTGCAGGTCCGAGTGTCGAAGACAGACGTGTTGAAAGCCGGGGTTCCATTGGCCCTGTGTGGGTTG
The DNA here is from genome assembly GCA_035572415.1 of Acidobacteriaceae bacterium. GTDB lineage: Bacteria > Acidobacteriota > Terriglobia > Terriglobales > Acidobacteriaceae > Edaphobacter. The sequence continues at coordinate 15,638 of DATNAU010000147.1, read as the reverse complement.
TTATTGATATCGTGCCAGTTGCCGTTATAGATCACGTTGCCCCAGCTATACGGCGTGCCGGAATCGAATCCCCAGATGGTGGTCAACTCCCAACCTCCAGCGATCTCATCCACCAACTTCGGAGCAGAGTTGAGGAACATCCTGCCCCGGCCGAAGGGAAGAATGTACATCGCTGTGATGTGCAGGCTGTGCGGGAAGTCGGAGGATGTCTCGCCGTACCAGAGCGGGCCGCCCGGATATAGTTGCGACTGTGCTCCCAGGTTTCTGGAGTAGGTGTAGTTGATGTTGAAGTCGAGGCCGTCGGAGAGGCGCTTCTCCAACCGGACGAGGAGCGCGTTGTAGTTAGCGCTTGCTCCGGGGTTCAACTGCTCGGTGACTCCGGTGGGATATTCGGAGTAGGGCCATAGCAACTGGGAAGCCGTTACGGTGGGAGAGGTATTGAGCGATGTAGTAGGTCCAGGAACGAGGCCTTTGTAGGGGTTCGTCACTTTCGCGCCCAGAGAAGCGGTCACTGCCGGATCGTAATAACGAGAGGTGCTGAGATACTGCGGCGGCGCATCGTTACTGTTCCCACTGTTGATGGGGAGGGAGAGGAAGAGATGGACCTGATGCGTATTCAGGTAGCCCACGTCGAGCATCCAGTTCTTGCCGAATTGCTGCTGGATATCGAAGCTGGTCCGCTCCGCATAGGAGACTTTGTTGTTCGGGTCATAGTAGACGATCTTTGAGCCGAGGTTGGTGTTAATCCCCAATGTGGACCCGAGGGGCTGCTGAATGGGATTCGACGTGGGGAACGGATCGGCCAACGTGGTTGCCGGCGTAAGGCCGTTGTTGGTGCTGGTAATGTAGCTTGTCGTCTGGGAGAACCCGTAGGTCTGGCTGGTGTAGTAGTCGTTCATCGGGTTGACGTAAATCCCAAAGCCCGCGCGGATTGCCATCTTGCCATGCGAGAAATCAGGCGAGTACGCAATACCGACGCGCGGCCCGAGATACAACGCGGCCGTGTTGTATGCACTGCGATGGGAGGGTGAAACGTACAGTAGTCCGCCGGTCGGGTTGAATTGGCTGGCGGGGATGGGTTGCTGCGAAGCAGGCTCGGCGGCATAAGCCGTCTTCGCGGCGGCAGTCAGTGCGTTGGTGAGGGTTGGATCCCATCCGGCAGTCATGTGATTCAGGCTTTCGACGATGGGTGTTTCATGTTCGAGGCGCAACCCGAGGCTGACGGTCAGGTTGTGGAGAGCTTTCCAGTCATCCTGAATGAAACTGCCGAAATACCAGTTGTTGAACTGGAACTTGGTGTTCTCGTCGTATGAGCCGCTGGTTGGCAGACCCAGCAGGAAGCCCGCGAAGGAGTTACCGAAATTCTGGATGGTACCCACTGCGGTGGTATTTCCCTTGGTCAGAAAATCGCCTGCGGAATTGGCGAATGTGAAGGTGCCATTCGCATTTCCCGGCGAGACGGTGGAGTTCTTGTTAGCCCGGATGTCCGGCCCGATCTTCAGCGTGTGATGTCCCCAGGTCTTATTCAGGCTGGCGAACAGCTGGATGGTATCGAAGTACGTTGCGCTGCCTGGCGCGGTGCTGAGGCTGGCAATCGTGGCTGAATCGGTGAAGTTCAGCCGCGGCAGGGCGAGTGAGGTGGAATTCGAGCCGAGGTAACCGGGGAAGCCAAGCAGCGTTGGATTGCTGCCTGCGCTCTTGGGTTTGGACGTGTTTTCGCTGCGGCTGAAGCCAAGACGAACATCCAGATTTGTCGTGGGGTTGAAGTTCTGGACATCGTCGATGGAGCCGCCCCATAAAACTACGGTGCTGGTTGTTCCAGTCAGGAGGTTGTGGAAGACGTCGCTTTGGGCCTTGTCGTACCGGCTCCGGTGCAGCTCGCCGAAGAGCTTATTGGAAGTGCTGAGGTTGAAGTCGAGGCTGCCGGCGTGAGACTTGTAGTTATCCTGTGCCGGATCGTCGGAAAAGTAGTTGTTGGAGCCGTCCGCCTTGGTGGTAGCGCCGCTGTAGTTTGGCAAGGGAATGTACTTCAGATATGCCTGGGCAAGCGGGCTGATCGTCAGTCCCGCATTGGAGAAGACGTTTCCCGGGATCGCGCTGCGAGTCACATTGTTACCGCTGGGGACTCCACTGTACGGATTGTAGAGCTGATTGTTCGCGCTAAGAGCCAACAGAGCTGAGAAGTCGCCGTTGCGCTCCGCCTGGGTTGGAACCGTCACGATATCGGTATGAGGCGTCGAGCCGATGTAGCCTTCAAAGGCATAGAAGAAAAACAGCTTGTTGTGCAGGATGGGGCCACCGATGGTGCCGCCGAACTGGTTGTAGTGGTTGGAACTGATCGATGTGCCGGCCGGGGTGAAATACGGCTTGGCGGTTAGAGGCCGGGAACCGGAGTAGTATTCCGAAGCGCTGCCGTGAAACTGGTTGGTTCCGTGCTTGGTGGTGATGTTTACGGTGCCGCCGGAGGTGTCCCCGGTCGAAGCGTCGGAGGAGAATTCGTCCACGCGCACAGCATCTACAGAATCCAGCTGGGGGCTATAAGCCGCCAGGCGGCTGGAGTCCTGCATATTGGGCACGCCGTTCATTAGCAGTTCGTTCGATGAGGAGTTGCCGCCGCCGAGCGAAAAATCATCCGCTGCGCTGTTGTCGAAGGGACGAGTCTGCGACTGCGAGTGCTTGCCTTTCGAGACAACGCCATACTCATCGCGTGCGAAGCCAAGGGGCGAGCGGCCATTGCTGGGCAGGTCTTCAACTTCTTCAGCGGTTAGCGACTGGCCTGTAGAGGCAGTTGCAACGTCGATCAGGGGAGTCTCGCCATTGACGGTAACAGTTTGAGCGATCTCACCCACCGCCAGGGTCACGTTTTCTGTCAGCGTCTGTTCGGTTTGCAGAATGAGGTTGTCGTGGACGAATGCCTTAAAGCCGCTCTGCTGAACACTGACGCTGTAACGGCCCGGCGTTAGGAAGGGCACCGTGTAGTCGCCGGCGCTGTTGGACTTCACCGAGGTCTTCGCGCCGGTGTCCATGTTGGTGATGTTGATCTGAGCGCCGGGCACGATAGCACCCGTGGTATCCGTGACGCGACCGGTGAGTGTAGAGCGAGTCTGCTGGGCGAGCACTGGCACTGAAAGGGAGAGCAGGAGCAAGAGGGCAAGACGCTTCATGGCGACTCCGGTGTCTTGATTTGGAAGATAGCTTTCGCTAGCGAAAACAAACATAGTGCCGCTATTCGGCGATTGTCAACGGTCTTTTGGAAACTAGTGAGCTAGATTGTGCAATTTACTGGATTTATTTTCAGTTTTCTGGAGGCGCATGGTCCGTCGACTTTTCCGCCGAATCGGCGTCGGCGCACGGAGCAAATTCCGGCGACGCGCGCCGGATGGCGCGGCCGCCATACTGCACATTCAAAAACGAAGGATTTATCGATGAAAAATCAGTTGCGCGCAAACTTCCGTCCGCGACGCCGCAGGATCAGGCTTCATCCAAAAGGTGCGCCAGCCGCGAAGCGACATCCAGGATAGACGTTTTGATGTCATGCTCCAGCTGTGGCGTCATACGCATAATCGGCGTAGAGATGCTGAGCGCGGCGACGACAGGTTTGGACTTAGTCCGCATTGCGGCACCAAAGCAGATGCCGCCGCGGATGGATTCCTCGCGATCGGAGGCAAGGCCGGTCTTGCGCGCTTCCTCGAATTCCTTGAAGAGCTTCTGGCGGTCGATGATGGTGTGCTCGGTGCGCGGCGTGAGGCCGTAGACTTCCAGGATGCGGTCGGCGAGTGCGCGCTCCTGAAATGCGGTGATGACCTTGCCCATGGCGCTGCAGTGCGGCGGCAGCACGCGGCCAACCTTGTTGGTCATGCGGATTTCGTGGAAGGTCTCGATGCAGTCGAGCACGTGGATGCGGTCGTCGTACAGGTAGGAGAGGCTGACGGTTTCGCCGAAGGTGTTGGCCAGCCGTTCCATCTCCGGGCGCGCGTGGTGGCGAAGGGTTTCCGCCGCCTGCACCAGCCAGCCGAACTGCAGCTTGGGCGCGAGCTGGTAGGTACCATCGCGATTCTGGTGAAGGTACTTGTGCTTTTCGAGGGTGAGGAGGACGCGGAAAACGGTGGTCTCAGGCAGCTTGACGCGCGCGCTGATCTCCTTGAGTGAAATGGGCACGTGCCCGTCAAAGCTGTCCAGCACGTCGAGCGCGCGACCGATGGTGCGCAGATAGTACTGCTGGTCGCCGGTTGCTGCTTCGCCGGGGCGCATGGCCCACTTGGGAATGCGGCGGCGCATGGTTTTTTCCGCGACCGCTGCGCCGGCTTTCATGGTGTCCTTCGCCATTTTCTGCTCGTACCTGCCCGCGTTCGACTATAGCAGGCGCGGCGTACGGTTTCATTCTTTATGATTAACTTCCAGAATGGAATTGACACCGCAAAGCACGGTTGCGTAGAAGAGATTCGTTTCGCACGGTCTGGCGCGCTGGGTCTTGCGGGTTGATTTTCATCTCACGTTGCAACAAGGGGAAACCGAGTGAACCGCAGGGAACTGATTCGTCTGGGCGCGGCCGGAGCTGCGGCAAGCCTGCAACCGGCGCTGCTGGCGAGTGCCGCGCCGGCAAAGGCTGCGGCAGCGCCGGCGAGCAGTGTAGAGCAGTGGGGAATGTTCGAGGTCGCGCTGCAGGGGCCGTCGGCAGGCAATCCGTACAAGGACCTGACGCTGACGGCGCGCTTCACGAATGAGCATCGCACCGTAGATGTGAAGGGTTTCTACGACGGGGGCGGGACGTATCGCGTGCGCTTTATGCCGGACATGATGGGCGGCTGGAGCTATGAGACAGCGAGTTCTGCGAAGGAGCTTGCTGGGCACACGGGCGAATTCACCTGCAGGGCGCCCGCGCCGGGGAATCACGGCCCGGTCACGACGGCGCATCAGTTTCACTTCCAGCATGCGGACGGAATGCCGTATTTTCCGTTTGGCACGACAACGTATGCGTATCTGTTTGCGTCCGAGCAAGCGTACCAGGATTCGCTCGCCGGGCTGAAGCAGTATTTCAACAAGAGCCGCTGCTGCGTGCTGCCCAAGCCGCTGGGGCAGGGACCGACGCTGCTGCCGTTTCCGAATCCGACGGCGAATGCGAACGGCCGCGGGGGCAAGCCGGACCTGACGCAGTTTGTGCCTGAGTATTTCCAGCAACTGGAACGGCGGCTGCTGGAGTTGCAAAAGGCCAATGTTCAGGCCGACCTGATTCTCTTCCACCCGTATGACGCGTGGGGATACAAGGCGATGGGCGCGGAGGCCGACGACTTTTATCTGCGCTATGTGATCGCGCGGCTGGCGGCGTACCGCAACGTGTGGTGGTCCATCGCCAACGAGTACGATCTGGTTCGGTCCAAGACCATGTCGGACTGGGACCGCTTCTTCCGCATCGTGCAGGCGGAAGATCCCTACTCGCATCTGCGGTCGATCCATCACAGCCGCGTGATCTACGACCATTCCAAGCCGTGGTGCACGCATGCAAGTTTGCAGAGCTACGACTTCGAAAAGTCCGCCGAGCGCCGCGCGGCGTGGAATAAGCCGATCATCTATGACGAGATTCAGTACGAAGGCGATGTCGATCGTCGCTGGGGGAACTTGTCGGCCGAAGAGATGACGCGGCGGTTCTGGCTCGCGACGGTGAACGGCGTGTACGCGACCCACGGCGAGGTCTTCGGCACGACCGATGACGATCCCCAGCCGCAGCCGACGTGGTCGGACGCGGGGAAGCTGCGCGGCGAATCGCCGTCGCGCATTTTGTTCCTGCGGCAGTTGGTGGAGAAGATCACGAAGGTGGGGCTCAACCAGTACGACGGTGCGTATTACTTGTCTTCGGGCACGCCGAACGAGTTGTACCTCTACTATCTCGATTACCATCGGCCGGCGCGCTACACATTTCCACTCAGCGGGGCCGCGAATTTTTCAGCGACGCTCATCGATCCCTTTGCGATGACGACGACGCCGGTAGCAGGATCGCTTACGGGCAGCTCGCACGTGAAGCTGACGAGCCGGCCGTATCAGGCTGCCCTGTTCGTGAAGACATCGGATGCGAAGGGCAAGCCGCAGCCGAGCGGGTCGCAGGTGCCGGCGAATGAGCCGGGTTGATGTGAGATGAAGAAACGGATTGCAATTGTGATTCTTTGTGCGGCGGCGGTTTCCGCGTTTGCGGCGACGCATGTCCGCGTCTCTGCGAATGCCACGCCGCGCGAGTTGTGGGCCAAGCAGCAGCTTCAGGTTACGGTGGCGGGGCTGCCCGGCAATGAGGAGATTCTGCTTGCCACCCGGTCCGATGCGTTGTTGAAGGCGTACGCTGCGAAGCTTCCTGCATTCGCGAGTGGCGAGAAAGAGGCGTTCGAGTTGCGGCGGAGCGGCAACACCATCATCGTTGCTGGGTCGGATGCCTCGGGCGTGTTGTACGGCGCGCTGGAACTGGCAGACCGCATCCGCGCTGCGCATGGGATCCCGGCGCAGCTTGAATATGACGATCATCCGGCATTGAAGATTCGCGGCACAGCGCTGGGGCTACAGCGGCCGGAGATCACCTACGAAGGCGCGGAGTACGACTATCGCTACACCCCGGAGGAGTTTCCCTGGTTCTACGACAAGGCGGAGTGGACGAAATATCTCGATCTGATCGCGCATGAGCGCTACAACGCGTTGTTCCTATGGAATGGCCATCCGTTCACATCGCTGCTGAAGCTACCGAAGTATCCAGAAGCGCAGGAGTTGCCGACCGAGCAACTCAACAAGAACATCGAGATGTTTCGCTGGCTGACGGCCGAGGCGGATAAGCGCGGCATCTGGGTACTCCAGGGGTTCTATAACATTCACCTTTCGCATAACTTCGCGCGCGCGCATAACGTGCCGTTTCATCTCTCCGCGCCCACTCCGCTCGCCAGTGAGTACACGCGCTACTGCGTGTCGGAGTTCATCCGCGAGTACCCCAATGTCGGCTTGTTCATGACGCTGGGTGAAGCGATGGGGCCGCACTACGGCGCGCAGTGGCTGGCGAAGACGATCATTCCCGGCGTGAAGGACGGGGTGGCCGAGCAGGAGAAGGCGTTGGGCCACGCGATTCCGGAGCCGCCGATTGTGGTGCGCGCGCACGCAACGGATATCTACGATGTGCTTGCAGCAGCGAAGCCGCTCTATTCGAACATCGACACCATGTTCAAGTGGAACGGCGAGTCGCTGACGTGGACGGATGTTCGTGGACCGGTGCGGGATGAGTTCTCGAAGCTGGTGGCCTCATCGAACATTACGACCGCAAACGTTCATCTGCTGAGCGACTTGGAGCCGTTCCGCTGGGGCGATCCGGATTTCGTTCGCGAGACCGAATCGAGCTTTGTGAAGATCGGCATCCTCGGCCTGCATCTGTATCCACTGCGCTACTGGGACTGGCCTTACACGGCGGACAATACCAATCCGCGCGAGATGCAGACCACGCGCGACTGGATGTGGTATCAGGCGTGGGGGCGGTATGCGTGGAATCCCGAGCGCGATCCCGAAAAGGAGCATGCCTACTGGGTTGCGCAGTTTGCGGACCACTATGGCACGGCGGAGGCGGCGCAACATCTGCTCGCGGCGTACGAGTTGAGCGGCATCTGCGCGCCGAAGCTGCTGCCGCGCATCGGCATTACGGAGGGCAACCGCGAGGTCTTCTCGCTGGGTATGACCATGCCGCAGTTGATCGACGCGGCGCGCTTCGGCCCCGCGCAGACCCTGTGGACGGGCGACGCGCCCGACGGCGAGCGGCTGGACGAGTACGTCGCAAATGAAGTGGCGCACAAGCCGCACCACGGCGAAACGCCGGTCGGCGTAGCTGCGGAAGTCGCGGCGAGTTCGGCGAAGGCTGTGACCGAGGCAGAGGCTGCGGCGCCGGGAATTCGCGCCGATGAGCGCGCGGAATATGGGCGCATCGTGAATGACATGCGCGCGATCGCGGCGTTGATGTCCTACTACAACCACAAGACACAGGCCGCGGTGCTGGTGATGGAGTATGGTTACGACCACAACGCGGACGATCTGAAGAAGGCTGAGCCGTTGCTGGCCGCGAGCGTCGCCGATTTTGCGAAGCTGACGGAACTGACGGATAAGACCTACCGCGATGCCGCGGGTATGGAGACCTCGCAGCGGCAGATTCCGGTGCGCGGCGGCCCACAGACCAACCACTGGCGCGATCTGCTGCCCGTCTACCGCAAGGAGCTGGCGACGTTCCAGAGCCGGTTGAAGGCGCTGGGTTCGGGGCAACCGGCGAACGCGGAAGCAAAGCCGGCGCGGCTGCCGCAGATCGGATTTACGCTGGCGCCGGGAGCGGGCGAGACCTTCACGGTGAAGCCCGGGGAGAGCCTGGAGAGCGATGCATCGATGCCGATCGCCAGTGTCGCGCCGGAGATCGACGGCATGACCGGCATTCGCATTTCAGCCAAGCAGGAGAAGCCGATCAGCTTCACCCTCGACAAGCCTGCGCAGATACTGGTCGGCTTCTTCAAGTCGTCGTCGAGCAGAGCCATGAACGTTTCGCCGGCGACGGAGCAGTGGAACATTCTGCTGCCGAACGCCATTACGACGACGGTGCAGCGCGCCCTGCCGGTAACCGTGTGGACGAAAGAACTCCCTGCCGGAAAGAACGATCTTGACCTTGGAAAAGGCGCGTATGTCGTGATCGGATTTATTCCGGTAGACGCACACGTGACGCCGCATGTGAACTTCGGCGATAAGAACGGGCCGCCGAATCTGGATTGGTTATTCGAGGATTGAAAAGTAACCCACCCTTTCGCGATGAAGCCGCGAAAGGATGGGCCACCCGGCTTCAACGCCAGGCTCACTGAATGTAAGGTCCGGGGGGAACGGGCCTCACGCGAATAGCCGTCGGCGGATCCATGACCGGACTGCTCATCAGCGTCTTGTTCTTCCACTCGGACTTTGTGGTCTTCTTGCCCGAGGCATCGTAGTTCTGCCACGTCCAGTCGCCGGCGGCAAGGTAGGTCTTGATCCAGAACGGTGTGCCGTCTTGGCGGAGGTATTTCTCCTCGCCGGTTTTGTGGCCGGCGTTGAAGGTGACCGAGTACAGCAGTTTGCCGTTCGGGTAGTAGAACTCCTCGGGTCCATCCATGATCGCGCGGCCATCCGAGCCCCGACCCGCCGACCACTTGCCCATGATCTGCTGGCTGTTCGGGAAGCGCTCGGTGTGCGGCTTCACGTCGGAGACGGTGGGATGCTCGGAGATAGCGCCGGCCTCTTCGCCCGCATTCTTGTCCATCGCCCAGGCTTCGTTGAGTTCGATCTCGAAGTTGGGTGAGTTCTTCGATGTGACGATGTGGATCACGCCGTTCACGCCTTGCGTCGCCGTGGTATAGCCAACGGTGCCAATGTCAGCGGGAAGGTTCTTCATGGTCCAGGTCTTGCCGTCGTCGTCGGAGAGCGCAATGTATGCGCCGTTGGACATCTGGTGGCGTCCTTTGGGCGGGTTGTGATCGGCGACGAAGAAGAGTTTGCCGTCGGCCAGGCGAATGACATCGGGGCGTTGACCGCTGGCCAGGGGATCGAACGGCGTCTTCGACTTGACCCACGTCTTGCCGTCGTCATGGCTGGTGGCAAGCGGCATGCGGCCGTCAATGTTGGAGTTTTTGCCGCCAAAGCCGAGCAGGTCGCCGTTTTTCGCAAAGACGATAGTGGTGTGGCGGCCGGCGGTACGGCCTCCCGTGTCATACCAGGTCTTGCCTTCGTCATGCGTGGCCCACACCACGGAGATGGAGCCGTTGCCGTCGGCGTCCTTGCCTGTCGAGTCGGTGGGGATATAGATGGTGCCGTCCTTGCCGCGCACGATGGAGTTGATGGGCTGCGAGACATAACGTCCGACCGGGCCCGTGAGGTGCGGGAACATGACCTGCGACCAGGTGGCGCCGTTGTCCATGGAGATCATGTACGCGAAGGGCGGCGCGCCGATGAGGCGCGAGAAACCGAAGAACATCCAGAGCTTGCCGGGATGCGCCTTGTCATTCCAGAAGACCGGCGCGCAGAGCCCGGCATCGGCAAAGACCGGGAACGGTTCAGGCATGTCCCAGTCCTCCTGGCCGGAACGGCGGCGCATAATGAGCACCGTCTGATCGGGATCGTCTTCCGACTGCAGGTTGTTGTAGTAGGCGGCGAGGAAGTCCCCGTTAGGAAGCTGCTGGATGGCGGAGTTGTGCCAGTTCTTGCCGATGCCTTCGGCGATGCCGAGCTTCCAGCCGACTTCGCGGTAGTCATGGGTGCCGATGTTGGGGAAGAGTTCGTGCGTGTGATACCAGGGCTTGGACGCGTCGAACTTTGCGGTGGGAGTGTTGGGCGTCGGCGCGCCAAGGATCGTCTCTTGCCGGACAGCCGTCTCAAAGAAGAAGCGCTGCGGCGCAGTGGGCTTGGTAGCGGGCGTGGGCGCCTGCACCACGCGGAAGCCGATGTTGCCGAAGGTGGTGGTGTATGCGGGAGCCATGCTGGCCCGGTTGGCGGCGCGAAAGAAGTACGGCGAGGTTGCGGGAACGTTGAGGTCCGGCGTGACGGTTCCGTCCTTGGCGGTGCCGCCGGTGTGGCGATAGTCGAGGCCGCCGCCGCGCAGGACGCGCGTGTAACCGGACGCCGCGCCGACCGGATCTGTAGCATCGCCGGGCTGATACGGCGCGTACCAGTCGCGGGTCCATTCAGGACGCCCGACGGAGGTATTCTCGACGCCCCATGCATTGGGCGCGTCCGCGGCAAGCGGCGTGTCGGATGCACCGAAGAGCTTTGTGCCGCCGGCGCGGGCGACGTACTCCCACTCGGCCTCGGTGGGCAGACGCCAGGGCTTGCCGGTCTTCTTTGTGAGCCACGCGCAATAGGCGACCGCCTGGTCATAGCTGACGCCGGCAGCGTAGTTGGGTGTGGAGGCGCCGGCTTTATAGGAAGGGTCGAACTGCTGGAACTCCGCAACGGAAACCTGCGTCACGCCGATGCGGAGGGCGTGCGAGATGTGGACGGTGTGCGCGGGGTACTCGTCGTAGTCGCCGTGCTCCGAGCGCTGGGACATCACGCCGTACCCTTTAGTGATGGAGTCCGGCAGAGGTGTTCCATGATTGCCCATGACGAAGGTCCCGGCGGGAATCTCGACTGTGCGGGGCACGCCGTCTTTGGCAAGCGGCGGGACGGCGCCGGCCATCGGTGCAAGGTGGCCGTCTTTCTGGGCAGAGGCGATTGGGGCGAGAGCAAGAAACAGCGCGGCTGCTCCGATGAGGCTGGGCGTGAGTTTCATCGGCATGACAGATCTCCTTCGAGACAAGTGGGCTAATTCTGGTGCGGGCCGGCGGATCCATCCTTCAACTGAGAATGGATGGGGCCGAGCGTTGCGCGAGTCGCGGCAAGTTTGCCGTCGATGAGAAGCGTGAGGCCTTTGCCGCGGTGATAGTGCCCGCCGGAAGCGTCCCAGAAAATGGTGAGCAAGTGGCCGTGATAGGGCAGGGCATCGATGGCGAAGTATTGCCACTGGCCTGCGGGCAGCAGCGGCTCGATGTCGATGCGACCATCCGCGCGCGGGCGCAGGCCGATGAGGCCGGTGATCAGCGGGTCTGCGAATCCGGAGTGGTTGTAGTAATTGCCGCGGCCCACCTGCGGGCTGTGCTTGGAGATCAGGATGGAGCGGGCGAGCCACTCGCCGGTGTCGGCGTCGAGGTCTTCGTCGATCCAGTCGACGACATGGCCGTCGTCCAGCGTGCGATGCTGCGCGAGCACGTAGCGTGAGAAGAGCGTGTAGTAGTCGGCGGATTTGAGGGCGTGCGGCCATTTCGAGGTCGCCGGAGTATCGAGGTAGTTGGCGAGCGCGGTGAGTGTCTGCGTGGTAGCGAAGGGCCATGCGGGACCGTTCCACGTGCACTGGTCGTTCGAGGGGAAGCGGAAGCGCGGGCTGCGGCGCTCGGCCGTGAGCGTGCCATATTTGGCGTCGAAGCCTTTCGGATCGAACAACTGCTTCCATGCGACGCCGTGGGATGCAGCGGGGATGTTGTAGGCCCACGGGATATACCCAATCTCCTCGCGCACGCCGGAGAGCTGGAGCGTCGTGCCGGGATCGATGAAGCGCTTCTGCTTGCGGATGCCGGAGTCGCCGGCGGGGGACATGACTTCGTAGAACTGGTCGCGCGGATTCCAGAGCTTCGTCTCGATCAGCGTGTGCAGCGTGTCGGCTTTGCGGTTAAACTCGGATGCCGCGGCGTGATCTCCGGATGCGGCGGCGATCTCGGCGATGGCGCGCGCATCGCCATACATATAGCTGTTGAGCGTGGGTCGGTAACCGTCGCCGGAGATGGACTTCTCCATGGCATCGCGCGTATCGATGGACCAGAAAAGGCCATTTGCGTCCTGCTGCGTCGACTCCCAGAGCTTGTAGCTGGCGATCATCGCGGGCAGCAGTGAGACGGCGAGCGCGCGGTCGCCATTGGCCAGCGTGAGGTCGCGCGCAGTTGCGGCCATGGCATCGGAGTATTTGTGCGAATCGACGCCGGGCGAGAACCAGTAGCGCGTGTCATCTTCTGCGATAGCAGGTGTGCGCAGCCAGCGGGCCTCCGCGATATGGAACGGCGCGGCGTCGGGCAGCGCACCGAAGTCGGGAAGGTTCGGCTTGGGCAGCCACTCGGTGATGAGATAGCCGCTGGACGTGTGAACGAGGTGCTTCCTCCAGGCATACCAGCGGAAGTAATACATCTCCTCAAAAGATTTGTCGGAGGAGTCGAAGAACGGGATGTTCTGCTGCATCCATGTCCACGTATCCGGCGCGTTGGGGATGGGTTCACCTTCATAAACCTTGCCCGTGGCCTCGTGCTCCTGATCGCGGAAGGTGGAGATGTAGTGGGCGTAGTCGGCCGCATGCAGCACGGCGAGGCTCGGCGGTTCCGGCGCAGGCTGGGTCGGTTGAGCTGGGAGTGTAACGGCGATCGCTGCAAGAACAAGCACCAACGCATACGAAAAACTGTTCCGACGCAGGCGAATACTGACCTCAGCGGCTGATGCCGCAGTGAATAGAGAGTAGCCGTTCGGCACGGCTGAAGCCGTGCCCTTAAGCAAAACGGCACCTTGGGTGCCGTGCGGTTTTTGCCTTTCGAGCATGAAGTCCCTTTGCCGAGCTGCTTCTATCGAGCTTTTGCGACCTCCGGCAGCAGGGCACGGGCTTCTTCCAAAGCCAGTGCGGCGCCGCGTTTGAGGCAGGTGATGTCATTGGTGCAGAAGAGCAGATCGATCTTCTGGTCGATCCAGAACTTGAAGTCGGAGGGCGGGGCGGCGGTGGCGATGCATTTGCCGTTGGCGCGCGCGGCCTTGACGATGCGCGCGGCCGCGGCGGTGACTTCCGGGTGCAACGTCTCGCCGGGATGTCCGAGCGACGCGGCGAGGTCCGCAGGGCCGACGAAAAGATCGACACCTTCAACGGCAGCGAGCGCATCGAGGTTCTTCATGCCCTGCGAGGTTTCCACCTGCGCCATCAGGCAGAGGTCCTTGTTGAGAAGCTGCTGGCGCTCGGGCACGGAGTTGAGCACGCCATACTCGACCGCGCGGGAGACGCCGAAGATGCCGCGGCCGCCGGCGGGCGCGAAGCGGCCGTAACGCAGCATCTCGTGCATTTGCGCGGGCTCATCGACCATCGCCACGTCGATGATGTCCGGCCCGCACTCGGCGGCCTTGAGAATGTTTTCGCGGCGCGAATCCGGAATGCGGATCATGGTAACCATGCCGGTGCCGGCCGCCATGCGGCAGAGATCGGCGGCCTCGGCGAAGGTGATGGGCGCGTGCTCCATCTCGATCCAGATGGCCTGATAGCCGAGGTGGGCGGCGACCTCGAGAAAGATGGGGTCGTAAAAGTAGAGCGCGGCCCCCAGCAGGGTGCGTCCGTGGTTTTGTTCAACGGCTCTGCGCAACCGGTTCATACTGTTGTTCTCCTAGCGATTGTTCAGCGAGAGGCTGGTCGCGCATGCGCAGCCAGTCCCACAAGGTAGGGCCGTTTGGGCGAGCAGACGGCGCGACGAGAGATGCAATCCAACCAACGACGAACATCAACGTATTGCCCACCGCGCCGATGGTGTACTCGTGCCATGGATAATTCCAGTTCCCAAGGTCCCACGTATGGCCATGGTTCATGGTCAGCGTAGCCCACGCGGTGAAGATGAGGTTGACCGCGATCGCGATGAGCGCCTGCGGACGTCCGATACGCGGAATGAGGAAGGCCAGCAGGAAGAGTCCAGCAAGGCCGCCGGCGACGACTGACGTGAACAGATAGTAAAGCGAAAGCGCCGCACCCTTCGTCGCTGAGAGCTTTATCGCGACGAGGATGGCAAGCACGCCGCAGATGGCGACGGAGATCTTCCCGATGCGCAGCCGCCGGCTGTCGGTCGCACGCGGCTTGAAGTGGCCGTAGAAATCTTCCGTAATGATGACGCCGAGGCAGTTGAGGTCCGACGCAAGCATGGACATGGCCGCGCCAAAGAGCGCAGCCAGAAAGAGGCCGGCCACGCCGGCGGGCATCTCCGTGACCATGAAGTGCGGGAAGATCTGATCGGGCTTGGTGATGGATGCGGGCAGATGCTCGCCGGTGATGCGGTAGAAGGCCCACAGCAGGCTGCCGATGAACATGAACGCCGTCCACGCGGGCAGGCACAGCGCCGCGCCGGTCGCGATGCCACGCAGGGCGGCGCGGTCGGTCTTTGCGGCAAGATAGCGCTGCACGACGGTCTGGTCGGCGGTGTACTTCTGCAGGTAGAAGAAGAGGCCGTAGATGACCATCGTCCAGAAGGTGCCGGCGGTGAGATCGAAGTGGAAGCCGCCGAGCGAGGTCTTGTGGTTGGCGGCGATCAGATGCAGCACTTCGCCTGCGTGCACGCGCGGCGAGAAGAGCAGCAGGCCGATGGAGACGGCGACGCCGGTCCAGAGCACGAAGCCCTGGATCACGTCCGTCCAGATGACGGCCTCCAGGCCCCCGATGAGCGTGTAGAAGATGGTGATGAGGCCGAGCACGACGATGACGGCAGTAAGGTTCCAGCCGGTGACGCTGCCGACTGAAAGCGCCAGCAGGTAGAACACAAAGCCCATCTTCGAGAAGTGGCCCATGGCGAAGGCGAACGACGAGTACATGCGGACTTCGGGGCCGAAGCGCTTGCCGAAGTATTCGTAGACGCTCATGGCGACGACGCGCCGATAGAACGGCACCACGACGAAGCCGATGGCTGCAATGACCGCAACGAACATGATGCCGGGCGTCAGCAGCCTCCAGTCCCCTGCGTAGGCCGCGCCTGGGTAGGCGATAAAGGTGACGCTGGTGATGATGGTCGCGAGCAGCGACATGCCGATGGCCCAGCCGGGGATGGAGCGATTCGCGACAAAGTATTCATTGGTGGTGCGCTGGCGGCGCGAGGTGCGCAGGCCGATAGCGACGAGCGCGCCGAGATAGAGGAGGATCACCAGAACATCGAGGAGACGCATGGGCTATGGCACCTCCTGCGTTTGCGGCGCCTGCGCGGGCTGTGTGCTCGCGCGGGCGATGCGTCCTGCCGCCATCTTCGCCGCCATGCGCATCGCGGACTGCATGTTGGCGGCATCGGCTTTGCCCTTGCCGGCGATGTCGAAGGCCG
>DATNAU010000146.1:0-4545 GCA_035572415.1 Acidobacteriaceae bacterium | reverse complement strand
GCACTTCAACTATTATGCGGTTCCCACCAACATCATGGCGCTCGATACCTTCCGGTACGCGGTAACTCAGCGCTGGTACCGTTCGCTTCGGCGACGTAGCCAGCGCCGCCGGCTGAACTGGACACGTATGGACGTCTTGGCAACGCGTTGGCTACCTCGACCGCACATCCTTCATCCCTGGCCTGGTCACCGCTTTGACGCTCGTACCCATGGCAAGAGCCCGGTGCGGTAATGCCGCACGCCGGGATCTGTGCGGGGGGCGGTTCGAGTCCTCAACGACGAAGAGCCTTCCCTACCGCGACCGGCCCACCAATAAATCCTTGTAAAGCAGTTTGATGACGCTAATCAGCAAGCTGAGTCCTTTCCTTCGGGACTGATTTTGTCCACGCATGCGGCAGGTGGGTGCACGGTGCAACCGCTCCATCGCAACGCTCTCGCACCTGTTCTCTTTCCGAGCGGCGGCGTGGATCGGAACGCCGTGGGCGACATCAGCCGCAAGAAAGAGCCCCGCGGCCGTGCCCGCTTCCTGTCCGAAGAGGAGCGGACCGCGCTGCTCGACGCGTGCGCCAGATCGGAATGGCCGGCGCTGCGTACGCTTGTTCTGCTGGCGATTACGACTGACTATCGGCATTACAGGTAGTCACTAGCGCGCTGGAATGCGGGAACGAACCAGTCCACTCCATCCTCCGGGCAGGATGAGACATATCAGGAGGCATCTGCAGCGTATGCGCCGGCGCTCAGCCGGCTTGTCCGCGCATATGGGGCGAAGCCGACAAACCAGCGGATCTTCTCGAAGAGATCCATATCGCGCTCTGGAAAAGTGCGTTATCGAGGGTTGGCGAAGAACCCGCTCGCCAGTTTGAGGCGAGCGCTGCGCTTGCCAATCTGTACTATGTTGCGGCTCAGATTGCTTAGAGCGTAGAGGGCGCGTCGATGAAGAGACGGAAAGAGACCAATGCGAAGGCAAGTTCGAGCCAATCGGCTTCGAAATGTCCCTCTGCATCGCCGTTGCCTCAAATTCTCGGCCTACGCTCCTAATTTATTACCCGTTTTTCAGAGTTTCTCTAGGGCATCCACGCCTCCGGTGGCAGCTCCAGATGCGGAAAGTGCCCGCAATCGACCAAATCGATCGTGGCCGACGGGAACAATGCGCGCCAAGCACCTACGTCCGCCTTTTCTGCCAGGAGGTCATGCGTGCCAATGAGCACCCGTACCGGTATCTCCATGGTCGCGCACGCGTCCTCCTCTGGGGCATCACCGCTGGGCATACGCGCAGGCGATGGTCGGGCTGGTGACAGCATGTCGTTCATCACCGCGCGGAACGTCGCTAGATCGAACATGGGACCCTCGGCAGCCAGCGCTCGCATCGCGGCGCGCTGCGGCAGCGACTCGGGTCCCCAGTAGTCATCGAAGAAATCGGGCATCGCCACGATGTGGCCGATCAATTTCCAGAACACATCGGGATCATTCGACACGGCGGCTGCCTGACTCGCGGTTTCCAGCGCAGGGTCCGCGAGCCGCTTTGCGCGCCACCGTCCCCAGCGTACGAAGGGCAGCCGAATATCAAGGAGACCTGCGCTGAAGGTGACTGACTCGATGCGCTCCGGGATGGCGGCGAGAAGTTCGCGAGCGATAAATGTGCCGAAAGAACTCGCCAGCACGGTTACTGGCGCACCGCGGCGCTCGGACAGCCCCACCAACTGCTCGCGCGCGGCCTCAACCAGAGCGTCGAACGGTCGGACCGCATCGCTTGCCAGGCGTGGCTGATCCCACCAGTGTACGGGCAGTCGCTCAGCGTAGCGGCGCCTCTCCAGCTCCGCGCTGAAGCCCGGTCCGCCGTGCAGGAATATCGCTCGAGAACATTGAGAAGCGTCTCTCATCCGCGCTCCCCTTTACTGTTTCACCATGATTACTCGCCGTACACTCGAGTGCCGGCATGAGCGCCCCTAACAACAAACGCCAGCTTAGCTCACAAGAGGTAACGGACCCATGTGTCGAGCCTTTGCAGCTATGGATTCTGGAGTTGTATGGGGCGGCACTGGACACCCCGCTGGGGGATTTCTCTCTGTGGGCCGCGGCGATGATGCAGTTTGGATCGACATCTGTGCTGTCGCAGAAAAAATCATTGCTGATGGCCCATGTTCGTGAGGCAACCCGCCTGAACGCGCGCATCTGTCCGGGACCCGCGCGCTATTCGCCTGTCCGGGTGGGGCGCGCGCTGGTGGGCTCGCGGCGCGAACTATTGCACACCACCGAAGATTTTCTAGCTCTAATTCCGAGAAGCTCCGGAGCGCTCCGTGACGGAGTCGTTCCCCGCGCTTGGCTCAGGAACCGGACGCGGCGGGGTATCATCGCGGGAGTGCAATTGCATACGATCCGCGTCGGAGCGCTCTGGTCGCTGCGTGCCGCACAGTTGAACGGCTGCGAGCGCCTGACAGTTCGGGAGCGTTCAATCGCGCACGCATTCGGGGACGGCAAATCCTACCGCGAGGTCGCTCGGGACACGGGACTGACGCTAGCGGGAGTGCGCAACGGGCTGCGGCGGGTCTATGCGAAGCTGGGGATCCGCAACAAGGTTCAGCTGGCCGCCATGGCACCTTCCTTGACGTGTGAATACTGCGTTTCCAGCCGATCACCATGAATGCGTTGTCCGCCGACGTCCTGCATCTCTATCGGGCCGCCTTGCACCATTCACCTGCCGAGTTCGAGAGCATCCTGTTCCGCTTCGTCGGTGCACGCATTCCGATGTCCTCAGCCATTCTCGCCGAAATGCAGCACGGCCCCTCAGGGCTCTGTGTGTACGGCATCCAGCTGCACAATGAGCCCGAGCGTCTCGCGGATGAGCTGCCGCGGCTCAACCGCCGACACGACTCGGTGATCCAGCTCGTCATCCACCGACCTCGCAGGGCCCACGCTGTTGTTCAGAGACAACTGTTCGGAGAGCCGGACCAGCGCGAGATGCTCGAGTACGTCCGACGCTACGGCCATGCGAATGTGATGGCGATTGCAGATATCTCGGACTCACGGGCGCGCGGAGCGTGGCTGTCTCTTTATCGCGCACGCGATGAACACGTCTTCTCCGATGCAGAGCAGCAGCTGCTCGCTCTGCTGATGCCGCACTTCGCTCAGGCACACGCGATCAATCGCGAGATCAATGAGATGCCCAAGCTGGTCGGCGGCCTCGGAGGCATGCGAGCTCTGGTCACATACTCGGGTGTCATGATCGTCGCCGGAAGCGGCTTTCGGCTGGCGCTGCAGCGGCGCCGCCCGGACTGGTGCAGCGCTCGGCTCCCCGCTGACCTCGTCGAGGCCCTGCGCTCGTCGCGCACACCACAACACGCCCCGAGCGGCATCACGATCGTCCAGCGGCCGTTCGACGGGTACCTGCTCCTTGAAGCACGTCCCCCGCCGCCTGCAGCGGACCTGCTCACGGCACGGCAGCGGCAGATTGCCGCGCTGTTCGCACGCGGTCTCAGCCACAAGCACATCGCCCGCATGCTCGAGCTGTCCCCTGCGACCGTACGCAACGTGATCCCGCGCGTCTACCGCAAGCTGCACATCAACAATAAGATCGCACTTGCACGACTACTGTCGATTGAGAGCCAATAGCTTCTGGCTGGCCTTTTCTTCGTCCGCTCAGCGGATCCGCGAAGCCGGCATGCCCGTCGGTGCCGTGATGCATTTGCATCCTTACGCGAGCCCGCGAAACGCCGGGCGATTCACAGAACCTCCGTCGGGTGATTCCCTACGATGCAGCCGCATGGAACCCGCAGGGTTCCCGGGTTGGGCGCCGATTCTGAGGCGTGCCGATCCCGAATCAAGCGACAGAGAGACGACCATCATGAACAAACGACTTCATCGCCGGGCGACGCACACTTCCTCAGTCATGAACTACCGGAGCCTCGGCACGCTCGCAATCGGTGTGTGGGCAGCGATTGCTTTAGCTGCATGCGGCGGTGGCAATAGCGGCGGAACCGCAGGCAACGGCAGCTCGGGTTCGAACACGAGTTCGAGCGCAAGTTCGAGCTCCAGTAGTTCCAGTAGTTCCAGTAACTCTGGCAGCTCGAGCAGCTCTTCGGCGACGGCCTATTCGGGCCAGTTCATTGATGCGCCGGCCAAGGGTCTGACTTACACCGCAAGCCCGTCCGGCTTAACTGGTACGACCGACGCCAACGGCACATTCATGTTCGACGCGGGCGATAACGTCGCCTTCACGTTAAGCGTCGGTAGCTCAAACTCGCTTAACTTCGGCAGCATCACCCCCCCGGCTCCGGCAACCGGTTCGGCAACGGTGTTCGTCCTCTCACTGCCGAATGGCCTGCAGGTAGCGCAGGTATTGCAGTCGCTGAACCACGGAACCGCCAGCGCTATGGATGTGAGCGGGTTGACCCTGCCGGCTGCAGATGTGACGAATCTCAATGACTATATCGCCTCTGGTGGCACGGAGCTTCCGGCGAATACCACAGATGTGCAGATGCTGGGCCAAGCGCAGACAGACTCCGGTATATCGCCATCACAATTCATCTACGTCGGCGGGTCCACGAT
>DATNAU010000145.1:0-3047 GCA_035572415.1 Acidobacteriaceae bacterium | reverse complement strand
CAGGATCAGCGCCGACGCGCTGGGTATTCCGATCGGTTCGCTGCCTGATTTCCGTCTGCTCCGACGCAAGGGCTTCACCGCGGACGAGGCCGTGCAGATGATCCGCCGGTGGGCTGCCTGACCGATGGTGCGCCTCGATCCCTGCGGTCAAATGCTCAGCAGCCCAGATGGCAGCGCGCGTCTCACGCCATGCCAGTTCCGGCTCATGTGCGCGTTCATCAAAGCGGGGTTCAATCAGCCAGTCGAAACTGCGGCGCTGTACCGCCTTGGATGGCCTGAGCAGCAGCCATCTTATCTGCCCGGTTCGCTCAGCACTGAGATTTACCGGCTGAACCAGATACTCGATCGGATAGGCGGCGCACGCGTCGTCACCCTCTACGATTGCCGCAAGACGTTGCGCGCCATTTGCGCCCACTCGTCTATGTCGAGGGCTGCGTAGGATGTTTCTTCCCCCAACAGCCGCATCAACATTCCCGTCGCTGCACCCGGGTCTGTCGAATCGAAACTGCGGCTCAGACGGCGCGCGGATGGCAGGCGGATGGTGTCTCCCCCAGTCCGCCGGTTCGCGCGTCGTCAACTTCTCCCGTTCCGCCTCGCAGACGCGGGTCCGTAAAGTCGGGCGGTCTGCGGTTTCCTTCTCCCTACCTCGTGCTGGTCGTGGGTACGAAAAACTCACGGCCAGCGCCCTTTTCGGGAGGATGTGACATTGAGCGTTCCCTTGAATAGCGCCGAGAGAAGCCGGGAATGGCGTCAGAATAATCCATCGCTGAACCGCGACAAAAACAGGAAATGGCGTGAGCAAAATCGCGGCAAATATCTGGCCCACAAGAAGGTCGAGAACGCTGTCGCTTCTGGCGTACTTAATGTAAATCCCTGTGAGCGATGCGGCACCACCAAACTCGTCCACGCGCATCATGATGACTATGCCAAGCCACTCGAAGTCATGTGGCTCTGTCCCGCTCATCACAAGGAAAGACACAAGGAGATCGGGGGGCCTGGGCTGAATGCTGATTTGGCCCAAGTGCGCCTTCAACGAAAAACCCAAGCTAGAATAGTGCGGCGCCTGCCGACCGGGGCCGCTGGATTCAGAGGCGTCACCAAAAAGGGGAGTGGCTATTCCGTTGTCATTTGGAGAGACGGTCGAAATGTCCGTCTCGGCACCTATCGAACCGCCGCAGACGCGGCCCGGGTTTACGATGATGCCGCATTCCAGCTTCATGGCGATGATGCCTTCCTAAATTTCCCCTCCCGGTACTTGGACGAGCATCGCGCCAACGATGCTGGCCTAAATTCCGGACACTGCGCGCCAACGCAGTCAGATACTTCCCCTGAGTCGTCGCCGATCGCCTCCATATCGATCCGTCCGTCCATCTGCTGCGGAGCAACCTGACAGATGGACGGAATCATGTCCTGGACAGAAAAAACCAAGTTTGACGTGACCGCAGCCGAGCGTCTTGTGCGCCGTTCGGTGCAGGCCAGGCGCAACCTCGGCCTCAAACAAGATCACGCCATGCAGGATGCTGCGCTGGCGCTGGGTGCCACACCGCGCCGGGTCCGCGGATTTATCCGGGGCGAAGTGTTCCGGGTTGCGCGGCGGGAATACGAGCGGCTGTTGCATCGCTGGTGGGCCGATATGGACCGCCAGGCTGAGGAACTGACTGCACAAGGTATCCGCTTGCAGAAAGCGGCCGAGGCTGAGTGGCTTGCCGTCAATCAATACACCTTGAATTTGGAGGCGCCATGTTCCGCGCCCTTGCCGCGCAATTCTGTCTCTGGCGATGGAGGCGCGCGTTCCGGCGTGGGCAAGCGAAACAGGCTGGCGCGTGGGGCCGTCGATACAGTCGGCTGAGAACTGCGGCGCATGGGAGGTGGTGGTGATCTACGTCGAGTTCCTCCCGCTTCTTTGCCTCCCGCTGGCGTTCTTCGTGGGCCGTTACTGGCCGCGGCATGCGTCTGATCCAGATCTGGTACGCGCCAACGCGTGGCGGCGAGAGGCCGAAGATGAGGTCGCGCAGTTGAAGAACCTCGACCATCGCGCGATGCGTAAGTTTATTCGGGATGGGGACGTGAAGTGAAGCGACGCACCCTCCACCGCCACATCCGTTGCGCGCCGCCGATCCGCACTGCCGCCGCAGCCGCGCATGTCGATGAGCTTGATGACCAATGGCGGATTGTCGCGATGCGTCACCGGCTGGGCGATACGGAAGCGTGGCTGTGGTTGGTGGATGCAGGGGCGTTCATACGCGGGCGGGATGCTGGGATTTACGTGTCGGTTACTGGACGCGCGCCGGACGGTGCGTTCGTCACGTATGGGAAGGTGGCGGGATGATCCGCGCCATTTTTCGTTGGCTTGGATATGTGGCGGCACCAGACGCGGAGGCTTGGCGCAACGTTGCGCTAGCGCATCGCGATAGTCCCAATGGCACACTCAAGACTTCGGATAATGGCGTAGGCGCTCGATCTGATCGGTTCACATGGTCAGTTAGAGAGGAAGGAAACGCCGTCATTCTGGAGTTCGGTTGCCGCGACAATTACGAGGCGATCGAACTGGCCGAAGTGCTGGCGCTCGCCATCGGTGAGGGTCATCTCGAAATGGAGTTCGAAGATGATGGGCAGGATTGAAGCATGATGCAGTTTCTCTTCGGCCTCTGCGGTTATGTGCCGGCGTCGCGGTTGGAGGACGTACGAGAGGACAGGCGTCATTGGTATGGATCGTGGAGCGAAGCCTGCCGCACTAACGCGCGCCACGCCCAGCGCATCGCCACCCTCGAATCCGAACTCGCCGCCCTCCGCGCGCAGCTTCCCAACCGCGACAAGGCAGGAAAGTTCACGCGGCGCATCTAAGACTGTTGAGCGCCTTAACTCTAACAAAGGAGAAACGCGTGTCAGAGATAGGCCACAACACGGGCAGTATCGCGGCGGATCGGCTGCGCAGCATCGTGGAGCGCATCGAGCGGCTTGAAGAAGAAAAGAAGGCGCTCGCAACCGATATCAAGGACATTTACGCAGAGGCAAAATCCGCCGGTCTGGATGTCAAAGCCTTGCGC
>DATNAU010000144.1:0-22703 GCA_035572415.1 Acidobacteriaceae bacterium | reverse complement strand
TCGACGTACTGCAACTGGATGCAACGCGGTGCCGCGGCTTTACGGGATTTTTGCAGGGTGCCGCGGTTGCATCGAGCTTTGGAGCGCCGCTGTCGGCGCATTGCGCGCCGTCGCTGCACATGCATGTTGGGTGTGCGGTTGCGAGCCTGCGGAATGTCGAGTATTTCCACGACCACGCGCGTATCGAGCAGATGCTTTTTGAGGGCTTCATCGCGCCCAATGACGAAGGGAAGCTAGAGCCGGACAGCACTCGTCCCGGATTGGGACTTACGTTCAAGCGGCGCGATGCCGAAAAATTTGCCGCATAAGGTTGATTGCCAACCTGCGAATGGATAGAGATGAGCTTCAATCTTGCTGCAACAATACGACGCGCGTTGAGGCGAAATGTGCCGCGACCTTTGGCGGACGCGGGCGTGTTAGCTCTCGACCGCATCCAGCAAGGGAGGTTTCAGCGCAGCCTGTGCCTGGTGGTGGCGGCGACGAGCGTGGCGAGCGGCCTGGAAGTTGGCTATGAGCATTACAAGGGCAGCTACAGCAATCCTGTGATGTATACGCCGGTAATGCTGAGCGGCCTGCTTGCGGGAGCAGGTCTGGCGGGGTTCTTCAGCCGCCGGGCGGCGCGCGCACTGCTGCGTTGGGTGAGCGTTGTGACGCTGGCCGATGGCGCGATCGGGTTTTTCTTTCACGTGCGCGGGGTGGCTCGCAAGCCGGGCGGGTGGGGATTGCCTGTGACCAATATCGTGATGGGACCGCCTATCTTTGCGCCGCTGCTCTTTGGCACGAGCGCGTACCTGGGTTTGATGGCATCGTACCTGCGGCGCGAGGATGAGGCAGCTTCGGAGCGTGCTCTTGAGGCTCTGAGATCCGTCGCGCTCACACCATCGGACTGGCGAACCGATCTTCGCCGCGGGCGCTTCCAAAAGCATCTATCGGCAGTGACTGCGGTATGGGCGTTCTTCAGCGGGTTTGAGGCGCTTTATTCCCACTACAAGTCGAACTTTCGCTACATGGCGCAATGGACGCCGGTCGCTCTGGCGCCGCTGCAGATGGCTGCCGCGGTGGGGGCGATCGCCAACGAGACTATGGCAAACACAGCTTTGCCCGCGGTATCGGCGCTATGCCTGGCGGATGGCGCAGTCGGCTTCTACTACCATGCGCGGGGCATCGCCCGGCGGCCGGGCGGAATGCGGAAGCCGCTTTACAACACGCTCTATGGGCCGCCTATTTTTGCGCCTCTGCTCTTTGCGGCCTGCGGCTTCCTGGGGCTGCTGGCGAGCCTCTTGGGGAGAGAAAAAAACCTATGAAGCGGTCATTTCCACATCGTGTGGCCGGAGGCGAGATCCGAGGACTGGCTCAGCCGGGCTATTACCCGGAGTTCAGCACGCTTGCCCAGAAGAAGAAGTGGGATGAGACTACGCGGCGGACCGTGATCGAACGCGTCAAGCGACCGCCGGCAGCGCGCTTTTTTTCGAAGGAGGAGGCTGCCTTGCTGCAGGCCATCGTCGACCGCGCGCTGCCGCAGGATGATCGTGACGAAGCGCATACGATTCCGATTGTTGCGGCGATCGATCGGCGGTTGTTCAGCGGCTCGATCGACGGATACCGCTTTGAGGACATGCCGCCGGACGAGGAGGCTTACCGGCTGGCGCTCGCTGCGATCGATGAGATGGCACGGCAGAGATTCGGTGAGAGCTTCGTGGCGCTGAGTGTGCATCGGCAGGAGCTGATTCTGAAGTCCCTGCATGATGAAAGGCCTGAACCGAAACATCCGGTGTGGGACAGGATGCCGGTGAAGCGGTTCTGGGCAATGCTGATGGGCGACTGCGTTGGCGCTTATTATTCGCATCCGTGGGCATGGGACGAAGTGGGGTTCGGGGGACCTGCGTACCCACGCGGCTATATGCGCCTGGAAAACGGGATGCCGGAGCCGTGGGAGACAGACGAAAAGCGGTATGAGTGGAATGCGCCCGCGGACTCGATGTCAGACTTTTCTGAAGACGACCGGAACCAGTGGAGCAGCGGGAAGTGATCTTCGGCCATCACCAACACGAGCATCGACTGGGACCGATGCAGACGCTTCCGCAACCCATGCGGAAGTTCTGTGACGACGAGCTCGTGGATTATTGCGTGGTTGGGGTGGGATCTGCGGGCGGCGTGCTGGTGCAGCGGCTGGCGCGGGCGGGGTTCCGCGTCGTGGGGCTTGAGGCCGGTCCGTTCTGGGATACGGAAAAAGACTGGGTGAGCGATGAGGAAGGTTCACACAAGCTCTACTGGAACGATCTTCGCATCATCGGCGGCAGGGACCCGCTTGCGCTTGGTGAAAACAACAGCGGCAAAGGAGTGGGCGGCGGTTCAGTGCACTGGGCAGCATTCACGCCGCGATTTCATCCATCGGATTTCCGGGTCTACACGGAGGATGGCGTCGGCGCGGACTGGCCGATCACCTACTGGGACCTGAAGCCATATTACGAACTGCTGGAGCGCGAGATTCCAGTTGCAGGGCCGGCATGGTTTCCGTGGGGCGATCCTCATGGGCATCCCTACGGACCGCATCCTCTGGGCGGCGTCGGGGACATCCTCGTTCGCGGCTGCACGAAGCTGGGAATCCGCACGGTTGCCGGCGGCCCTGTGGCGATCCTGTCCGCGTCGCATGGAGACCGTCCGCATTGCATCTATCGCGGCTTCTGCATTCAAGGCTGCAAGGTGGGCGCCAAGGCCAGCACGCTGATTACGCATGTTCCAGACGCGATTGCACATGGCGCGGAGATTCGCGCGGATTCCATGGCGGCGCGCATCAGTCTGCGCGAGGATGGGCGAGTGGACGGCGTCCACTATTTCGACAAAGAAGGCAAGGAGCACTTTCAGCGCGCGCGGGCTGTGATCGTATCGGGTTATGCGATCGAGACGCCGCGACTGCTGTTCAATTCCGCTTGTCCCGGACATCCTCATGGTCTGGCGAACTCCAGCGGAACGCTTGGCAAATACCTGATGGCGCAAGCGGGAAATGTGGTTGCAGGCAGGTTCGATGAATTGATCCGGCTCTATAAGGCGCCTCCCGCCCATGCGTTGTCTGAAGAGTTTTATGAGACCGACAAGCGGCGCGACTTCGCCCGCGGCTTCGCGATCCAGACGGTGGGGCCGCTGCCCGTGGCGTTTGCGAAGCAGATGATGTCCGCGATGGGCGCGTGGGGTTGGGGGATGCGGCGCGTGATGATGGATTACAACCACTGGGCGACGCTGGGTGTGCTGGGCGAGATACTTCCTTGGGAAGACAATCGTGTGGAGCTGGCCGAGGAAAAGGACAGGTTCGGGTTGCGGGTCGCGAAGGTAACGTTCAATCTGCATGAAAATGACAAAAAGCTGATTGAGTTCGGAAAGAATAAGGTGATGGAGGTTCTGCAAGCGGCGGGGGCGACTCAGGTGGTGCAGGAGTCGCGCTATGCTCACCTTGTGGGTGCGGCGCGGATGGGCAGCGATCCGGCGAACTCGGTGGTCGATCGGTTTGGGCGCACGCACGACATTCCGAATCTCTTTGTCTGCGACGGCAGCGTTATGCCGACGCAGGGTTCGGCGAACCCCGGGCTGACCATTCAGGCGCTGGCCGCGCGAACCGCGGACTACCTGATCCAGGAGGGCGAGGCCATTTTCTTTTCCAACCGGCGCAGCCCCGCGGAGCCCTCCATCCGCTATGACCTCAGCCCGCCGTATACCAATTGGAAAGGGAATCCACGGATTGCTTGAGCGCTTGCAACACTTAAGGCTCGGTTAAGCATCCGCAAATAGTGTTTGAGGTGATCGTCTGCAAACAATTCTGTGGTCCCGGGAATCGATATGAACGTAAATGAGAGGGAGTTCTCGTGCCTGGCGCGTTGCAAGACGATACGGCAATCCATTGCGGTCTTTGCTGGATCTATTTGCATTCTTCTAGCGGCCAGCCCTTCGCTCCTGGCGCAAAACTCAACATCGCAAGATCCGGCGCAAACTTCAGCGCCGACGCAGCCGCCGGCGACGCGCCCTGAAACGCCGCAACAGCAGACGAACCCCGCGACCCAGGCAAATTTGCCGAACGCACCCTCGTCGGTCATCACCGCCAAGCCGCATGGTCAGGGACAGATTCCGCTCGAAGACGTCCCGCATCCGCAGGTTGCGCTGAAGCAGATGCCGCTGAACATCGCCGGCGACACCTACCGGATGTTTACCTCGCCGATTTACATCCGCGGCGGTGAACTGAGATGGATGCCGCCCTTAGCGGCAGCCACGGGGATCGCATTATCTCAGGACACGCATGTTGCCAAGGATGTCGTCAGTCACGACCCAGGATTTAATAACGCGAACGATAACGTCTCCTACGATCTGCTGTACAGCTACGTCGCCGGATCGGTGACGATGTACGGAGCCGGCCTCTTCGGCCACAACGATCACCTGCGCGAAACAGGTCTGCTGTCGGGCGAAGCTCAGGTCGACGCCGAGATCTTCGACACCATCGTAAAACTCGGCAGCTTCCGTCAGCGCCCGACGCCGCCCGACTACTCCGGCAAGTTCTTTCAGACCTCTGCGGGCGCGGACTCCTCGTTCATCTCAGGCCACGCCATCCTTGCGTGGTCCGCAGCCGCGGCGATCGCAGCGGAGTATCCTTCGCCATGGAAGCAGGCCGCCGTTTACACCGGGGCGACTGCGACCGCGCTGACGCGCGTGCTCGCGGAGAGACATTTCCCGACCGACGTTCTCCTTGGCTCTGCCGCAGGCTGGATGATCGGACATTACGTGGTCCGCGCCCACCATTTTCATCCTATTTACCGAAGGCATGGGAATCAGCCGGAAAGATGAGCGGTCTGCCACGACCCGCGGAAATGTCCGCACACCGGACATGCGCCCACGGCGCGGCCCAGAATGACGCAATGGGAGGGCGCCTGGAATGATCGGTAGAGTGATGGGATTGCTGGTTTCGGCGTGTGCAATGGTCGCGCCGATGGCTGCGCACGCGACCAGCGTGGAAAAGATCCGCAATGAAAAGGTTGTGGTAACGGAGGACTCGCTGCAGCCCGGCGAGAGTGAGAATCTGTCACCGCAGCATGCGACCCTCGTTGTTTCCATGTCAGATGGCGTGGCTCTGGATAAGACACTTCGTTCCAGGTGGAATGCGGCCGGAATGAAGGGCAGCGCTTCATATTTTCCGCCGGGATCGCGGCCTTTGCGGAACTTCGGGAAGATTCCGCTGCACTTTGCGCGGATTGAATTCCTGACGGGCGGCCGCGATGAGAAGTGGGGGATGACGGGTCTGCCGCCGAATTACAGGATTCTGCGTGAGGATCGCTATGCGCGCACGTATGAGATCAGGATTCCCGCGGGAGCATACGAGCAGAAGCATACGCATCATGCGCGTGTGGTGGTGACGCTGCAGGGTGCGGAGCTGGAGCATATTTTGCCTGATGGGACGAAGCAGCCTTCGACCTTGAAGACGGGCGAGATCGCATGGCGCGAGGGCGCAACGCATACTGGGCACAACATGGGCAACACTGACCTGTGGGTGATTGCGGTAGAACCGAAATAAGAGGGTGAAGGCGCGAGGTGCCGAGTTCGCCGAGGGCGGGCGTTAGGACTTCGGATTCCTGGCGGCGTTTGACGCTGACTGCAAGGCGTCTCTACCATTCTCGCGAGCGAAGACAGACAATTTCCAAGCAAACGAAGAATGGCCTGCGTGCGCTGCAGCCAGACAAACCGAGGAGACGACGGATGGCGAAGCTGGGATTTGTGGGACTGGGAATCATGGGTGGACCGATGGCGCGGGCGCTGATGCGCGCGGGGCATGAGGTGGCGCTATGGTCGCATTCGAAGGGCAAGGCGGAGAAGATTGCCGCCGAGGGCAAAGGCGCGACGGCATGCGCGAGTCCGGCGGAGGTTGCGGCGAAGAGCGAGTGCGTTTTTCTGTGCGTGGGCGATACGAAGATGTCGCGCGAGGTGATTCTGGGCTCCAATGGGCTGGCATCCGGGAAAAAGGGTGCGCTGACGATCGTTGACTGCAGCACAATTTCGGTGAGTGAAAGCAGGAAAATTGGCGCAGAGCTGAAGGCGAAGGGCATCGATTTTCTGGAGGCGCCGTGCTCGGGATCGAAGGCAGGCGCGGAGGGCGCGACGCTGACGTTCATGATCGGCGGTGAGCCGGCGGTGTACGAGCGCGTAAGGCCGTATCTCGAAGCCATGGGCAAGCAGCTCTACTACTGCGGCGCGGCCGGGATGGGTTTGCAGGCGAAACTCTCGCAGAACATGCTTCTGGGCGGCCTGCTGCAGGCCTTCAACGAGAGCTTTGTGCTGGCGGCGAAAGCGGGAGTGGACCTGAACCTGCTGCTGGATATTGTGAACAACTCGGCGGCGCGCAGCGGGATGGTAAGCGGGAAGGCGCCGATGGCGCTGGCGCGAAACTTTGAGCCGAATTTCAGCGTGAAGTGGCTGGAGAAGGACATGGCCCTGATGCTTGAGTCGGCAGCGGAGCATAACGTGCCGGCGCCGGTGACGGCGCTTGCGCGGGAGATGCTGCGGGCGGCCATCGCGGAGGGATACGGCGATGAGGACATCATCGGCTCGGTACGTGTGCTGGAGAAGATGGCCGGATGCAAGGTAGAGTCGGCGCATAAGTAGCCCGCCCCAGAGAACGGCTGCGTGCCGACGCAGGTGGATGAGGGGATTGTTCGGGCACATGCAAAGGATGGTGAGATGACGCGATCCGGCTGGATGACGAAGATTGCACTTGCGGCCCTGGCGGTTGCGACGGTTGCGCATGCGCAGGAAACCCGCCGGACGGAGACGAACCATTCGCCGAACCCGGCCGACGATGCGAAGGCGAACAGCGCGGCGGTTCCGAATGAGTACACGCTGAGCGGTCATTTCGACCGAATCGTGGTGGTGCGGCTTAAGTACAAGGCGAATCTGTTGGAAGGGTTGAAAAAGGCGGTCGCCGATGAACATATTCAGAATGGAGTGATTCTGTCGGCTGTGGGGTCGCTGCGTGGGTATGAGGTTCACACAGTCGCGAACCGCGACATGCCGTCGAAGGACACGTATGTGAAGAACCCCACACAGCCCGCAGACCTGGTGAGCATGAACGGCTATGTGATCCATGGGCGCATTCACGCGCACATGACCATTGCGACTCCGGACCGCGTGATTGCCGGGCATGTTGAAGAAGGAAACGAGGTCTTCACGTTTGCCGTGGTGACGATCGGCGTGATGAACGGGACAGATTTAGGCAGGATCGACGACAAGACCTATCGCTGAGCAAATGATTTCGGGCGCGGCCCGACAGATTTTGAGGGGCAAGCGCATGGCGGTGAGCACCGAAACAGCGACGAAGCGCATGACTACCCGCGCGTGGATCGTGGTTGCGCTGCTGGTGGTCTCGGTGGTGATCAATTACATCGATCGCAGCAATCTTTCGCTGGCCGTCCCGCTGATCAAAGTACAGTTCCGGCTTTCCGATATCCAGGTGGGTGCGCTGGGCTCAGCGTTCTATTGGACGTACGCGCTGCTACAGCTGTTTGGGATTGTGGGATGGGTCACGGACCGCTTTCAGGTCGGGTGGGTGATGGTATGCGGATACCTGCTGTGGACGGGATCGACGGCGCTGACGGGCTTCGCGACGGGGTTCGCGGCGCTATACGCAACACGGCTGCTGCTGGGGGTTGGCGAATCGATTGCGTATCCGTGCTATTCGCGCATCTTTGCGGACATGCCGGAGGCGAGTCGCGGACGGGCGAATGCGCTGATCGATGCGGGCACGAAGATTGGCCCGTCGATTGGCTTGTTTCTCGGCGGCCTGATTCTGGCGCGATACCGATGGCCGGTTTTGTTTATTGCGTTGGGCATTGGCGGCCTGCTGTGGCTTGGGCCCTGGATCGGCATGATGCCGAAGATGGGGCAGAAGCGAGAGCCTGCACAGGCGACAGCTCAGCTTTCCATTGTGCAATTGCTCAGCAAGCGATGCGCATGGGGGTCGTTCATCGGGCACTTCTGCGGAAATTATTTCTACTACTTCCTGATGGGTTGGCTGCCATATTACCTGGTAGGCGAACAGAAGATGTCAATCGGCGCGGCGGCCAATTTCAGCGCTGCCATCTTCTTCGTCACAGCGGCGGCAACCATCGTCACGGGCTGGATGACGGACCGGGCCGTGGCGCGCGGTGCGACCGTAACCAAGGCAAGGAAGCATGTCGCGGTATGCGGGCTGGTCATCGGCTCCGGATTGATGACGCTGGGGCTGGTGGACAAAAGCCTGAAACTGTCCATCGCGGTGATTGCGGTCTCCTGCACCGCTTACGGAGTTTATTCGGCCAACCACTGGGCGATGACGCAGACACTGGCCGGCCCGAGAATTGCAGGCCGATGGTCCAGCGTGCAGAACGGTGTGGCGAACCTGTCGGGCGTAGCCACTACCTGGGTAGCGGGGGCGATTAAGCAGTCGAGTGGCAGTTCGCGCATGGCGTTTGCGCTTACGGGCGCCGTGGCGCTGTGCGGTGCGCTGGCCTGGGGATTGCTGGTGGACAAAGTGGAAGAGGTGCAGTGGGACCTGGAGGAGGTCTGATGGAGAGCGCTCGATTCATGGCGCGTGACATGGTCCATCCGGAGGTGTTGGACGGGTGGCTGAAGGATGACGAACTGTGGGTGCCTCAGTCGGACAAGGTGTGGTTCAAGCCGCTCCTGCTTTCGCCGGGCGGCGGGTACTTCGTGAACATCCTGAGGGTGCGGGGAAACGGGATTCTTTCGCGGCATCGCCATGCCGGCCCGGTCCATGCGCTGGTCCTGCGCGGGCGGTGGCACTATCTCGAGCACAACTGGGTGGCGGAAGAACGTTCCTACATTTATGAACCGCCCGGCGATGTGCATACGCTGGTAGTGCCGGACGGCGTGAGCGAAATGATGACGTGGTTCCACAACACGGGCGGTTACACCTATATAGACGAGCATGGCGCGCCGGTGGGTTACGAAGACGTCTTCACCAAGATGGACGCTGCGCGAAAGCATTATGCAGCGATCGGACTGGGAGAGGACTATGTAGAGCAGTTCATCCGCTGAGTTGTGCGTTAAGCGGGGGCGAGCGCGTCTTCCTCTACTCGCGCAAAGGTGTATGGGCCTTCGGGTATGAGAGCGATGCGCGCATTTGCCGGCAGGCCCGCAAGAAATGCGGAGAGCGCGGCGGTGAGTTCGGTATAGACCCGCGGAGCGAAAGCTCCGAGGTCGGCGGCGCACACACCGGGTGTGAAGAAGAATAGTTCACGCTCCAGGCCGACGAGCGCCACCTTCTCAAGCTGCCACTGGTCCGGGATGACGGGCTCGCCCGCGATGGAATCGAGATAGTGCGCATGACCGCGGAAGTCGCGCAGGATGCGTGTGTATTCGGGCGAACCGATGCCTTCCGCGCATTCACCGAGCAGTAGTATCCGCCCGCCGGCTTTGACGATGTGCTGGGCAGCGGTAATGCCTTTGGCGGTCTGGTAGAAAGTGAGGTCGAGTGGGTGCCCGGCGGAGCTGGTGATGACGGCGTCAATGGGCGTTGCGATTGCCGTGGTGGAGGTGCGGCGCATGAAATCCACACCGGCTGCATGCGCCTGCACAGGCTCGCCGGCAAAGATACCGGAAATCCGGCGGTCGCGAGTCAACGTAACATCGAGGATGAAGTCATGCCGGGCCATGCGCGCGATCTCCAGCAACTCGGCATGGAGAGGATTCGAGTCGATCGACCCCTCGGTGGCGAGCGGTTCACGCATGAAGCGCGGCGAGTGGATCACCTGGATGGTTTCCTGCGCCGCGACGCCAGGCGCCACAAGTTTGCGTCCGCCGGAGAAGCCAAGCATGATGTGCTGCTCGATGAAGCCGAGCGTTATATGGATGTCGGCGTCGAGAAAGCGGCGATCGATAGAGACGGGTGTGCCGCGCGCGGTCGAGCCGAGATGGCGATGCGCCGCCAGGTCGCGGGCATCATGATTGACCACGCGATAGCGCGAGGCAATGTCGTTGCCGACGATGGCGCGGATTTCGGCGTCCGTCGCGGCACGATGCAGGCCTGTGGCGATGAGGATCGTAATGCCTTCGATCGGAATTCCGCCGGCATGCAGGCGCGCCAGCAGCGGGGGCAGCGTGGTGGAGTTGGGCGCCGGGCGCGTGATGTCGCAGACACAGATGGCTGCGGTGCGTTTGCCGCGGGCCAGTTCGGAGAGAGGCGGACAGCCGAAGGGCCGATCCAGAGCCTGCGCCAGTGCTGCGTCCACATCGGCAATCGGCGGGGCGGAGCGCGATTCGAGCGTCAGATAATCCGGTCCCTCCGGAAGGTCGACGTCGAGGCCGTGTTTACCGAACGAGAAGTGAGCCTGCACGAAAGGTGCTCCAGCCAGAGTCGCGTATATTTCCGATTGCGTTCGCGAACGGAATGCACCTTAAATCGTACTCTGCCGTCCGGCGAATCGGGAGCATCAGCGGCGTATCCTGTTCTGTATCCCAAATGCAAAGAGAAAAAGTGACAGCGACTGGAGGATGGCGATGGCGGACCGGTTTGCCGGAAAGAATGTAGTGATTGCCGGTGGAACAGGTGGACTGGGCCGCGCAGTGAGCCTCGCGTTTCTGGCAGAGGGCGCTCGTGCGGTGGTGACCTACCGCGCCGAGGACGAATGGTCTGCATTGCAGACCGCGGCGGGCAGCAACGGAGCGAAGCTGCAGGGATTCGCGGTCGACATTACCGATGAGTTGGCCGTGCGCGCATTCGCGGAGAAGATCGCGACCGCGGCGGTGGACGTACTGGTGAATACGGTGGGCGGTTATGCGGGTGGAATTCCGTTGTGGCAGACCAGTTTGAGTGTGATTGATCGCATGCTGGCACTCAATCTGCGTTCAGGATTTTTGCTGACGCGGGCATTTGTGCCGCGTATGGTGGAGCGAAGAAGCGGCGCGATCGTGAACATCGCGGCACGGGCGGCGGTGGATCACGCGGCAGGTGCGGGAGCGTACGCGGCATCCAAGGCGGCAGCGGTGGCCATGATGGATTGCCTTGCGGCGGATCTGAAGGGGACCGGGGTGCGGGTGAATTCAGTTCTGCCCAGCATCATCGACACCGACGCCAACCGCAGAGCGATGCCCAATGCTGACTTCGCCGCGTGGCCCAAGCCGGAAGAGATTGCGCGGGTGGTGACATTTCTCGCGAGCGACGAGGCGTCCCTGGTCCATGGCGCGTCGGTACCTGTCTATGGGAATCGCCAATAATCGCGGCGAGTGGTCGCGAGAGATTGGCTGATTCATCTGTGTTGGGTTCCAGCCAAGCCTATCGGGCGGCAGCCGTGATGATTGAGTGCGGGAATGGCCAGGCGATATCGCAGCCGTGACTGCGCGCGCGCGTACTGAGCAATCAATCTTCCACGCTGTCGTTTGCGAGCGAAGGATCGTAGTGGGTGTGTTCTTCGCCGTCTCGTGGCGGCTTGGGGAGCACATAGCGATTGGCGAGACTGGCAGCGTACTGCACCGTCTCCGGACAGAGGCCATTTTTGCGGGCGATGATCCACGCTTGAGGCGTGATGGTAATTTCGGCGCGACCGGAAGCCACGGCCGAATAAATGCGGCAGGCGGCGTGGCGAGCGCTGGTCGCGACGATCGGGGTCCTGGCGCCGAACTTGAACCACTTCTCTTCCGCCTCTGAGTCGCCAAGGAACTCTGCGTGATCCTCTCCGCCAGTGCGCATCAGGCCGGGGCACACGGTCGTAACGCGGATGCCCTTGTGGCGCACTTCGGCGTGCAGGCCTTCCGAGAAGCCGACGAGGGCGAACTTGCTGGCGGTGTACGGCAGCAGGTGCGGAACGGCGATCTTCCCGCCGATGGATGCGATATTGACGATCGCCGCGCGACGCTCCCAGCCTGCGAGCGGCGTCTGCGCGCGCATATGCGGCAGGGCAGCCCACGTGGTGTACAGCGCAGCGAAGAAATGCAGCTGCATGGCGCGCTCAAAGTTACGGAGGCTTTGCGCCTCAATGGGCCCAACCTGGATCACGCCGGCGTTGTTGATCAGTACGTCGATGCGGTCGAAGTGGGAAACGGTTTCGCGGATAAGGCGCTCGCATTCCGCGCGTACGGTAAGGTCGGCAGCGACGAGGTAGAAATTCTGGGGCGAGAGGTGCGGGTGCATGGCGATGAGTTCGCCTTGCGCGCGTACCAGTTCGGCGCGGTCACGGGCAGCCAATACCAGCCGTACGGGTTTGCGCGCGAAGCGCGATGCGATGGCAAATCCCAGGCCTCGCGAGCCCCCGGTGATGACGACGACCGCGTTGTCCGGAATGGGTTTGGTGCGCAGGGCGCGTGCGATCAGCACCGCGGCCCCCACCGTCGCCACCGTTCCGGCGATGGCGACCCCGGTGGCGGCTCCGGCAACTGCGGCAGAAGCAAGGAAGATCGGCTTGCGGACAATTCGCATAGGACGCCTCATCGATTAGGTTCGCACAGAAAACTTGGATGCGCCGGAACGCAATGGCGCGGTATCCTTTTGGCGAGCGGCCGCTTCGAGGGCGAGAAAGTTCGATGGCAACCAAACGAAAATCACGGGGCGCGTACATGATCTCGGCGGTCGCCGAGATGTATGAGATCCATCCGCAGACGCTGCGGCTCTACGAACGGGAAGGCCTGCTGAAGCCCAGCCGTTCGGAGGGCAACACACGGCTTTATACCGATGAAGACCTGGAGCGGCTGGAGTTCATCCTGAACCTGGCGCGCGATCTGGGCGTGAACATCGCGGGCATCGCGATCGTGCTGCAGATGCGCGAGCGCATGGAAGAGATGAATCGGCAGATGCAGGGCTTCGTGGATTATGTGCGGACGGAGATGCTCTCGCGCATGCAGCAGACGCAGCAAGCGGGGCTGGTGCATATGCCGAGGCCGATGGTAGTGCCAAAGCAGGGCAGGGAACATGGAACAGGCAACAGGGAACAGGGCGGGACGAAGCCGGGCCGGCGGTAGGTTCTCTTGCAGGACCGAGGAAATCGGGTGGCCTGTATCTTCTGTACCATCAAGAATGTGAGACGCGCCGGCTATGCCGGTGACGCGTCTGTCTAAAGTGCGATGATTTTGATTCTGAGGACCGTGTTCTGCATCGCTGTTGCCGGCACGGTAACCTCGACGATCTACTGCGGACTTGTCCTTGTAGGCGCGACGCGCTTTGCCCGGCGCAAGCGGCGCGAGGAGCGCGCGCCCAAGGATTTCCTCCCTCCGGTCAGCGTGCTGAAGCCGCTGCATGGGGCCGAGCCCGACCTTGAGGAAAATCTCCGGCGCTTCTTTGCACTCGACTATCCGGAGTACGAACTGCTGTTCTGCGCACGCCACGATGGCGACGCCGGCCTGCAGACGGCAAAGCGTATCGCTGCAGAACATCCCGGCGTGCGCGCGCGCTTCTTTACCTGCGGCGAGCCACAATTTCCCAATGCAAAGATGTGGTCTGTGGCAATGCTCAGCGAGGCGGCGCAGCACGAGATTCTGGTGACGAGCGATGCCGATGCGCGTGTGACGCCGGACTATCTGCGCCGCATGGTGCAGGAGATGGCAGACCCGCGATACCAACTGGCAAGTTGCCTCTATATCGGGCGCACGAACGGAGGATTTGCCGCGCAGTTGGATGCAGTGGGAAAGAGCGTGGAGATGTCTGGCGGCATCTTTGTGGCCGACATGATCGAGGGCGGCACGCGGTTTGCTCTCGGGGTCAGCATGGTGCTGCGGCGCGAGGCCTGGACGCTGGCCGGTGGCTATGAAGATCTTGCGCAGTATCACGCGGAGGATTTTGTGCTCGGGCAGCGGCTTGCCGCGCAGGGCTATGGCGTTCGCATGGCGAACTACGTGGCCCGGCTGATGGTGTTGCCGCAGAGCCTTCGCGCATCCTTCAGTGACCAGCTGCGTTGGATGAAGAGCACGCGGCGGTCAAGACCTGCCGGGCATCTGGGCACAGGGTTGACGTATGCAGTGCCATTTGGGCTCGTGGGTCTCGTGTGGGGTGCGCTGGCAGGACATCCGTGGGAGGGCCTAGCCTGGCTTGCAGCGATGTGCCTCAATCGCTGGCTCATGGCGGCGGGAGTCCTGTGGGCGCTGGAGGATGAGCGCGCCACGAAGCCGGTCGTGATCTATCCGCTGCGCGATCTTCTGGGCTTCGCGGTATGGGTCGCCAGCTATATGGGTAGCCGCATGCAGTACCACGGCGGCCGCTATTCAATTGGCGCGGACGGCCGCTACGAGGCCGTGGACGCGAAGCCGGCGGCCAAGGCAGGAATTTCAGCGGCCGCTGTGCGCCAGAAGTAAGTCTCCCAGCCGGAATCAGCGCTGATTGGTGAGGATGGATTTGCCGCCGGCAGATGCCACCGTGCGCACCGCGCCGAAACGAGCGAGGTCGCGTGTGCGGCTGTCCGCATGATAGGTGAGCAGGAAGATGCGCTGCGGCCCTGCCCAGAGCCGGCGCAGGGAGTCGTCCGTTTCAAAGATGTGCGGTGCATCCGGCCAGAAGCTGCCGAACCAGGGGCCATTGATGCGGCCGTTGACCAGGTGTACCGGCTGCCGTGCGTAGAACAGCAACGTTGAGCCGGCAGTCATTTCGCCATCGATCATGATGAGGTCGTGGGCCTCGGGGTCTGTGCGCTGCTCAGCAAGGATTGAATTGGCGAGCGCCTTGGACCCGAGGGTTGGGTAGAAACGAACCAGTCCGGCGTGCATGCAAAGCAATAGACAGGCGGCGGCAACAGCCAGCGTGAGATTGGCGGAGCGGTTCCGGCCTCGACGCCGCAGCAGATATGTGCCCGGACCGATGACAGCCATGCTGATTCCGAAGCAGATGAGCGGAATGCGAAAGAGTCCCATGGCGCGCCCTGTGAGGTCGAACAGATGCCCGAGCGACAGGTCGTATTCGCCTCCCTGACTCAGCAACGTGGCGATATCGGTGTGCGGCGGGATGTGCGGCGCCGTCATCGCGAAAAAGAAAGCGATCGCCGCGGCGAGCGAAGCGATGGGGACGAGCACCCATCGGTGCCCCAACAAAGCGTAGCGTTGGGCATGGAGCGACGAATCGTCCTCGGCAGAGGCCAGCAGACCGCCCGCCATCAGCGCCAGCGCCGGGAGGCACGGCAGTGAGTAGTACTCCTGCCGCGCGGAGAGGGTGAAAAACCCAAGCACCAGGCCGGTCCAAAGCAGAAGCGTAAGGGCAGTTTCAGATTCATGGGATGCGGCTGAGAATCGATCGCGCAAGACGCCGATGTGTGTGCGGATGGCGCCGGGGACAAATGCGATCCAGGGAAAGATCCAGATAGCGGCGAGCAACCAGAACACCGGGATGGGCACCTGCCCGTAATCGTGGGGAATGCGACGGGAAAGAAAGCGCGCGATGTGCTCGTTGTAGAGATAAAACCATGCCCAGCCGGCGCGTGCTGGAAGACCCACCCCGGACGGCATCGCGATCGCCGGATTGCGCAGTGCCGCTAGCACATGCCACGGAGCCGCGATGGCGAGGAAGGTAAGCGTTGACGGAACGAGATGGAACTTCGGAAACAGGCGAAGCTGCCGCGTGAAGGCGAGATAGAGAAACGCGAATCCGAGAGGAAAGACGAGACCGATGAAACCCTTGGTGAGAATGTTGAGAGCGACGGCCGCGGCGAAGATGAGGCAGGGCAGCAGAGCGTTGTTGTTTTCCAGATGGAAGTTGCCGGTCGTACGAATCCGGTCGAGGGCGATGAGGAAACTGTGCACAGCGACCGTCATCCAAAGCGCCACAACTACGTCCGGAATGTAAAAGCGCGTGTAGAGAAAAGGGCCGATGCAGGTGGCGAGCCCCAGCGTGGAGTAGAGGGCTGCGCGCTCGCTATCGAACAGCCGCAGCGCGAGTGCATAGGTGGCCAGCAGCAGCGCAAGCGTCAGCAGGGCGAGCGGCAGCCGGCCTGCCCAGTCGTGCGCGCCGAACAGGCGCATAGAGCCGGCTGCGAGCCAGTACATCAGCGGCGGCT
The DNA here is from genome assembly GCA_035572415.1 of Acidobacteriaceae bacterium. Classification (GTDB taxonomy): domain Bacteria; phylum Acidobacteriota; class Terriglobia; order Terriglobales; family Acidobacteriaceae; genus Edaphobacter. Next base: position 6,708 of record DATNAU010000144.1, on the reverse strand, counting down.
TGTCGAAAAAGCGGATGCCGTCGATGTATGGCGTGACATAGTCATGTCTCTGCAGCATCTCGCGCGCGACTTCGAGGTAGACCGAGTCAACGTCATCGAGCAGCCCCGGTGTGAAGAGGCAGCCGATGTGCAGGACGAGCCACGCGAGCACGATGAGCGCGACGGATCGCGTACGCCAGCGGCTCTGCGCGCCGGGTGCGTGAATGGACTGCTCTATGGGTGGAGTAGCGAGCTGTGCTGCGGGCGAAGTCAAAACAGCGAGTTGAGATGCCTTTCGTTGGCGTGGAGTTTAGTGCAGCGGCGCGGCCGAGTCCAGCGCAGACTTCAGCGGCCGGTCGGTGAGTAACGCTTTGCCTGCGGTCTCGGCGAGAATAATCTGGCGCGAACCGAGAAGGCGATCGACATCGTCACGATGTTCGAGCGGAACGAACAGGATCTTGCGGGGGCCGGAGCCCCATTCCGCAGCAAGCTGCGCCGAAGTGAGAAAGAGCGGCTGCGCGTCGGGGAAGGCGGAACCGAAGAGCATCGAGGACGATCGGCCATCGACCAGCAGCGCGGGGCGCGAGAGCGGCCGGTCGAGGTAGAACGGAATGGAAGAGCCGTACGCCTGGTCGCCGAAAAGAAGGACCTGCGTATTGGGAGCGATCTGGCGCGTAAGCTCGAGGCGTTGGATGGTTGCGGCGAAGTCCTGCGATGAGAGCATGGGCGCGAAGCGCGCGAACGCGACGTGCGCAGCGACGAGGAACACGGCCGAGGTAAGCGCGAGGGCAATGGTCGAGGCGAGGTGAGAATCGCGCACGCGGAGTTTGTCGGCGCGAAATGCCCACGCAATGGTTGGGCCGAGCGCAAAGGCCGCGAGCGCGAGCGCCGCGGGAAGTCGCAACGCCGCAAAGCTGGGGCCGGTGAGATCGAACAGCGACGACATGGAGAGCGTGTAATCCCCGACACCACGATGGGCAAGGAGGTCGCCCACGTTCGGCAATGCAGGCAGGCCCCGCGAAACCCAGAGGCCGTAGGCCAGGGCTGCCGCGACAAGGATGCCTAGCGCGCTGAAGGCGGCGTGACCGAAGGTGAGCCACCGGCGAGCCGAACGGGATTCTATGCCGCCGTCTGCAACTGCACTCCTTGTTTCCGCGACGGCCAGCGATACGGCAAGCAGCATCAGGAGGGGCAGATACGCGGGAAAGGTGTAGTACTCCTGGTTGGTGGAGAGCGAGAAAAACGCGATCACCAGCGTGGAAAAAACGGCAAGCAGAAGCGCTGTGCGGCGTCCGAAGCTGGTGAGGAATTCTCGCAGGCGCGCTCGCGACGCGAGTGTGGCGCGGTATCGCCAGCCTGTGGCGATCGCGAGCGGCAGGAAGAGGCTCCAGGGAAAGAGCCAGACGAGATGGAGGCTCCAGTAGAGCGAGCCTGGAAGCTTGTTGTAGTCGCGAGGGATGCGGCGGCCGAGGAAGCGCAGCACGTGCTCATTGATGAAGTAGAACCAGAAGAAGCCATGGCCGTCCATGCCGCCCGTATTGCGCAGCCCCGCGAGGATGTGCCACGGCGCCGCGATCAGCAGAAAGAGCGCGATGCCGGGCAGCAGCCGCAGCCGGCGCCAGTTGCGGAACTCACCGGTAAGGATAAGGTAAGCTGCTGCCGCGCCGAAGAGGAAGACGATCGCGACCAGGCCCTTGGTCAGGACGGCAAGGGCGAGCGCCGCCCACATCGCGTAGGCGTGCCAGGCGCGCGCCTCGGCCTCCAGCGATTTGAGCAGGCAATACAACGAGATTGCGAGAAGAAGCGAGAGGAGAACATCCGGGATAAAGACGCGGGTAAAAAGGAAGACGCCCGCGGAGGTCAGCACTCCAAGACCGGTATAGAGTGCCGCACGCTCGCTGAACGCTTCACGCGCCCACTGCCAGCCGAGCAGCGCAAGCAACAGCACGGCGATGGCCTGCGGGAGGTGGACTGCGAATGCATTGACGCCGAAGAGACGAATGCTTGCGGCCGCAATCCAGTAGGGCAGTGGCGCCTTTTCGAGATAGCGCACATTGTTGACGCGCAACGTCACCCAGTCACCCGAGAGCAGCATCTGGCGTGCTGCGTTGGCGTGGGTTCCGTCGGCATCGTCCAGCACTGGAGGCGTGAAGAGCGAGGCAAAGAAGATCACAAGCCACAGGCCGGCGATCAGGGAAAGCGCAAACTTCGGCGACCAACGGCCGGCGGCGGCCGCGGAGGCGGCTCCGGGCTGAATCGCTGGCTCTGCGGCGGCGGCGGTGAGGGTCATCGGGCTCACTGGCATTAACAGTTTACCGGCGCTGATGTTGCGCGCCGGGATGGAGGACATACATTGCCGATCACGTGAATTCGATGACGCAAAAAGCAGGTCGCTTCAAAATGCTTGGTTTCAGAGGTGTCTCAGCCCGTGCCGGGGCGGCCGACGAACGTCGCGGGTGAGGAAAAGCCGGTACACAATGCGCAGGGCCGGAATCGCGCTGGATTTATTGTGGAGCTATGCCCACCTTTGCCGCCATCGACATCGGTTCGAACTCGGTTCGGCTAAAGATCGCTGCCGTGGAGCGGCACAAGCTGGTGCTGCTGCATGAGGACCGCGAGGTGGTGCGGCTGGGTGAGAGCGTCTTCCAGACGGGGATGATTTCACCGGACGCGATGGCCAATACCATTCGCGCGCTGAAACGTTTTCAAAAAGCGGTGCAACTGCATGTGGTGGACCGCATCCGCGTGGTGGCGACCAGTGCCATGCGCGATGCGCGCAATGCGGCGGCATTCACGGCCTGGGTGAAGTCAGCCACAGGGTGGCAGGTGGAAGTGGTCTCCGGGCTTGAAGAGGGCCGCCTCATCCATCTGGGCATCGTAACGCTGGAGCCGGGCGCGCGCGGCCGTTGCCTGCTGATCGATCTGGGCGGCGGAAGCTGTGAGGTGACGCTGTCGGATCAGGGCCGCATCAAGGAGATGGTGAGCCTGCCGCTGGGCGCAGTGCGCCTGCAGCAGGAGTTCCTGCGGTCGGACCCGCCGGAGAAGAAGGAGATCGCGCGGCTTCGCCAGTTTATTGAGAAAGAGCTGAAGCGCGCCGAGCGCAAGCTGGGACAGCCGCGTGTGCCTCTGGTGATCGCGACCTCGGGCACGGCTGCGGCCTTGAGTGAGGCCAGCGCCGCCGTGGCAAAAAAGAATGGTCACGGCGCCCGCAGCTCGCGCATCACCCCGCTCGAAGATGTGAACCGGCTGGCGAAGAAGCTGGCGAAGATGAGCAATATTCAACGCTCGTCGATCCCGGGCATCGGCACCAGGCGCTCGGAGATCATCATCGGCGGCGCCATCGTTTACGTACATCTCATGGAGCAGCTGGGGCTGAAGGGCTTCCGTTACTCTCCTCTGGGGCTGGGCAACGGCATTCTGGAACAGATGCTGGCGGACACCGATGCGCGAGCGTCCGTCCACCGCAAGATTGAAGGCGAACGATGGGGTGCGGTGCTGGAGGTGTGCCGCCGCTACAACGTGGACCAGCGCAAAGCCGAGCCGGTTCGGCAGCATGTGGCGCAGCTCTATGATGAGCTGGCGCGCGTGCATGACCTGCCGGAGGAGTACCGGACATGGCTGGAAGCTGCGGCGATGATGGCCGACGTGGGAAAGTTCATGAACCATCAGGGCCATCATCGGCACACGCAATATATTCTCGCGAACTCCGAAATCTTCGGGTTTTCGCCGGAGCAGAGGGCGATCGTGGCTGCGCTGGCGCGCTACCTCGGCAAAAGCCGCCCGGACCCGATGGACCGCCCTATGCGCATCGTGCCGGTGGAAGAACACCTCAACGTGATACGGGGTGTGGTGCTGCTGCGTCTGGCTGTTGCGCTCAATCAGGATCGCGCCAGCGCCGTGCTTCGCATGAGGACGCACGTCTATCCGAAGCGCGTCGTGGTGGAACTTGTGCCTGGCCGCGGCGGGGCGGAGTTGGAAGCCTGGTCGCTGAAAAAAGAGGCCGCTTACTTCCGTGAGGTCTTCGAACGCGACTTGGCCGTCGAAGTGGCGTAGAGAGCGCGGACTGTGCGCTGGTCCAGCAGCCACTGCAGTGTCGCCGGACCGCGATCCACGTTCAGCCGCGCGACAGAGCCCTTGCGCATCCGGACGGGCACAAGGCTCGAGCGTCCGTCCGCCCCCATCGTGGGACGGCTTGATGCCGGCAGCAACAAGGACGCCACAAAGCCGGTCAGGTTGGGATTGTGGCCGACGACGAGGACGTTCTCGTACTCGGCGCATTCATGCAGCAACCTTTGAAATTGCGCGAAACTGGCGCTGGCAGCCAAGGCGTTCGACTTCACAATCGGCGCCTCGTAACCCATCTCCGTCCCGACGAACGACGCCGTCTGCATGGCCCGCTTCAGGGGGCTCGAAACGATGAGGTCAATCTGGACCTTCATCGCGCCGAGCACGTGCGCAAGCTGGATGCAATGGCGCTTGCCGTCCTTGTCGAGCGGGCGCTTGCGGTCGAGCACAGGGTTGGGTCGCTTCACGCCGGCGCTGGCATGGCGCAGGATAAAAAGATTCATTCTGTCTTTGATTCTATTTGATGCATCAGCGGCGTCGGGTCTGCCGTATGCTGCGCCCGGAAGGCGCGGAAGCGGACAGAGAGATTCAGCAAAATCAGGTGGATTTTGGCGGCGCGCCCCCGTCCGGCGGCTCCGGATGATAGACCGCCGGGTCGGGCAGGGGCAGTGAGGGGCTGGGAGGTTCGGGATCGGGAACAGGATCAGGATCGTGCTCAACCGGGGGACGTTGTGGCGGCAACTGCATGGTGAGGAGTGTACGCCGCTTCAGCACCCGACGCCCGCATCACCCAGAGTTCGGTCGTGAGAATCCCGCCCAATGACAGTCTTTGCGCAATGCGAGCGAAGCCTGCTCTGCCAAGCGCGGCGTCATGGTCCGGCAATCGCGCAGTGCGGAGGCCAGTAAGAATTCGGAATGCCAGATAGAGCGAGCGCACCAGGGCGCGAGCCGGCCATCGCACAACGCCAGGCGGAATTCGGAAGTCGGAGACCAGCCAGAGCGCGCCGGGTTGCAGGTGGGCTGTGAGATCGCGCGCGAGTAATTCGACCTCATGCTGCGCGAAGCAGTCGAGGAAGAAGTGCGTAACAACCAGGTCGTAGATACGGCCCGAAGCAAGTTCGTGGACAAAAGCTCCCGCATCGGTGTGGTGGGTGCGCAGACGGGCTGGCGCATCGGGACTTGCGGCGCGTGCCCGCTGCCGGAGCAGCCCCAGCATCGCGAGGCTGCAATCGACCGCATCGATCTGGAGGGTTGGATTGGCGTGGAGTAGGGCGGCGGTGAAGCGGCCATCGCCGTCGCCGAGAATGAGTGCGTTACGGCAGCCTGCGATTTGTGGAAGGAAATGTGTTCGACAACGCCACAAGGCGCCGCCGAAGGTGAGGTATTCCAGCCATCGGTAATGCTTTGCGATGAGGTCGAAGCTTGGCGTGCGGGAATCCTTCTGTTGAGTGGCTGAGGCAACCGCGGTATGGGGACTCATTGCGAAAAAAGCGCCAGCCATGCCAGGGCCAGCGCGGGCGTCAGCAATGCAAGGTCGGCAGCGGCGCGAAGGTGAATACGCGTCAGGCTGCTTCGCCGCCGGCCGGCCTGATGCAAGGCCAACAACAGCGCCGATGAGAGCGCGGAGGCTGCGGCGATCAGCCGGATGCTCCCATGGCCCAGTGCGGAGACCGCCGCGGCCGAAACAAGCTCTGCGATTGCAATTGCGGTGAGGTGTTTGATCGCGAAGCGCGTTGTGGAGTGCGGCTGAGGACCACCCGCGCATTTCTGCGCGCCGCGCAACTCTGCGTGCTCCCAGGCATAAATAAAAAGACAATTGAGCGCGCAAAGCACGCCCAGAAGCAAAGCCGGCAGAGCAAGTGCGGGACGCAGCGCGGGACTGCGAGCCACCGTAGGAATAAAGACGGCGGCAGAAAAGAAGATGCCGACCGCGATCTCCTTGGGCAGGCGGTGCCCGCTGCGTGTGGTGTGGACCATAAGAAACCAACCGGCCAGCAGTGTGCCTTCGAGCAGATAGAGGTGCAGCGCCGCGGCATCGAGCAGCGGCAGGAGCGCGCCCAGGGCAATGGATGCCGATGCGATGCCGGCAAGGAAGGCGCGACGATGGCGGTAGTGAAAATAGTGGCGGGCTTCGAACTGCATCAATGCCAAAGTTGGAACGGATGAATCGCCACCAGCATCGAGCACCCGCGCGTCCAGCAACCGGTCGGCGGCATACAGAATCCACACTGCGAGAGCCATCGCGAGAGGCGAGGCGGCCGGCAGATGCACCCCGGCGGCCCGGCCAATGAACCATGTCCACAGCGCTGCGACTGTTGGAGCATCCAGCGAAAGCAGGTGCCACAGGGCAAGCGGGCTGGCTATTCGCGCAGGGGCCGCGATCTGGGTGCTTGTCGCCACAGTTTAATTGTAGGGCGATTTAGACGCGGCGAGAGGCCGCGGCTGTCTAGTTCGCCGATGGCTTTTCGATACGGTCAATCACCATCACATCGACCCGAGCCTTCTCGCCCTGCAGTTTCAGGCCAAGCTGGTCCTGCATCACCGCCTTGAGGATTGCAGTTGCATCGGGCCTGGACACGTCCATGTTCTTGCCTGGTTCCGGGATGTAGCCGGTGAAGTCGATGGCAAAATCGTATTTGCCGGTCAACCCCGTCTCATCGACGA
>DATNAU010000143.1:0-2153 GCA_035572415.1 Acidobacteriaceae bacterium | reverse complement strand
CCTTCTTCTCGCCCGATCCCGTGGAGGCTGCGGCATGAGCACGCCCCGCGACTACCTCGCCGACCCGTACTCGCTGACCGACGCGGAGCTGCAAGCGTTGCTGTCACTCGCCATCGCATTTCATCACGCTCCGCGCATCGCGTATGCCGAGCGCACGGAAAAGGAGGCTCAATCATGAGCGCCGCACGCTATCAGCAGATCCAGGACCTGCGCGAACCGCGCACGAAGCGCAGCGAGTTTCGTAGTCACGCGAAGCTGCCGTTTCGTCCGATGACGAAAGTCAACGGGCCGAAGCCTCCGCGCAAGACGTGGCGGCAGTGGCTGGGCGAGCAGATGCAGATTCCGGAAGCGCACGAAACGCGGTGGCTGCTGGTGTTCAACGGCGTGCTGATCCTGCTGGCGGTTGGGCTATGGGTGGCGAAATGAGCGGGCATACGCCGGGGCCGTGGAGTCTTCGCATTTCATCAAAAGGTTACGAGAACAAGTTCCAAATACAGCGCGAAGATGGCACCTGCTTGTTCTCGTTTGGAGATTCGCCGTTCCACGATGACGCCGAGGCTGATGCCCGCCTGATCGCCGCCGCGCCAATCCTCCTGCAAGAGTTGCGCGGCGCTAATACGCAGATGGAGATAGCAGCTGAGTGCATCGAGGCCGGCCGCTATGACGAGGCGCTGCTGCATGTGTGCTCTATGAGCCGCAAACGCCGCGCCGCCATCGCCGCTGCAACCGGAGAAACGCCATGATCGCGCAGATCAAGGATGGCGGGCCGGTGGATGTGCTGGCGGTGCTGGGTGAGATGGAGTCATTCATGGCGACCAGTTACCCGAGTTACGACAGTGCGGAAAAGTTGCGGGCTGCCCGGGCCGCCGTGGCCGAGCTGATCGAGGCGCTGGCCGGCCTGGTGTCCATCGAAGATAGCGTCACACAAGGTCAAGAACGGGATCGCCGCGAAGAGTGGATTCCGAAAGCCCGCGCCATCCTCGCCCGCGTCGGGGGTGCGAAATGAGCGCCCTTCCCCTTCCGCTCGCCCAGGCCCTGCGTGCATTTTCGCCGCCGCAGGAATCCGAAGCCGCCAGCTTGCGCCGTCAGCTTGACGCGCTCCGGTCTGACTGGCAAAGCCTGCTGCGCTTGCCGTTTGAGGTCGAGTTCGAGTCGCCTGCCCGCACGCTTGGCGATCCGGACCTGCGCGAGCCGGCCAGCTACGGCTACGTGACCGCCGACGATGACGACGTGCGCGACGCCGTGGACGCTCTGATCGACCGGCACATCGACGAGCTGGAAGCCGACGTGAAGCGACGGATGAAACTGCGCGGCGGATGAAGATGCGCATGTCGCGCGCGAAGCACAGCCACAAGCCACCGCTTAACCACCTTCAATAACGCCGGGATTCCGGCAAGGATATTTCGATGAGTCCGTTTCTTGTGTATTTGTTGTTTCAGGCCGATTCGATTAGTTCCGCACTGACACTTATTGCAGTAGTGGCAGGTATAGCCTTCTGCATTGCGGTGCCAATCAAGGCGGCAGCTAAATGTGATATGGACACAGACGAAGGCGCTGCGCTTGCCTACAAAATGTCTAGGTTTGCCATATGGGTTTGCCCGTTCCTGATCGCTGCGGGCATCTTCATGCCTTCCACGAAAACCATCGCCGCGATGATCGTCCTGCCGAAGATCACAAGCCCGCAGGCCATCGACACCGTGAGCAAAGAGTCGCGCGACATTTACGAGCTGGCAAAGAAGGCGCTTGCGAATCTGGCCGACGACAAACCGGCTGCACCCGCCACGAAATAAACCCCCGCGAACTGCGCGCACCTCCTGGGGAGATCCGGCCCCTAACGCAGTACCGGAGCAGCGGCACTCTCTGCGGCATGGATGCCAAGAGTGCACACCAAAGCAGCTAGTCGGCGGGCAGGCCGATCCGAAGAGACGAAAAGCTGGCTGCTTTTGTGTTCGTGGGAATGCGCAGGCTGATGCGCCACTGCATTCGAGTCCATGAAGCCGTATGGAGGGCACGGGGCTGGGACGCACCCCGAAGCCGGAGATCAGCACCGGCCCCACGAACAACTATCAATTGGAGAGTGTGATGAGCGACAAGCAGACACCCAAGCCGAAGATGCTGGAGCCGTATACCGACCACTGGGAACGCCTTGCCGA
>DATNAU010000142.1:0-9833 GCA_035572415.1 Acidobacteriaceae bacterium | reverse complement strand
GCTAACGGTGGTGTTTGAGTCGGGCATTGCGGCGAGCAGCCAGAACTGGCTGGAGATCCAACGCCGCGTGAGCGAATATGCGCGGACGGTGAGCTACGACCGCGCGGGATTGGGGTGGAGCTGCGAGAGCGATTGCGCGCGGACGCCGAAGAACATTGCGCGCGAGCTGCGCGAGGTGCTACGCGCGGCGGGGGTCGAAGGGCCGTTTGTGATCGTTGGGCATTCGTTCGGAGGGTTAGTCGCACGAAGATTTGCTGCGGAATATGCGGATGAGGTCGCCGGTGTGGTTCTGGTGGATCCGATGCGGCCGGAGGAGTGGCCGCCGCTGAATGAGACGCACAGGCCCGCGGTGCAACGCGGCGTGGGGTTTGCCGGATATGGCGCGATCGCAGCGCATGTGGGCATTACGCGGCTGGGGATGCGATCGCTGCTGTGCGGGCGCGGTCATGTTACGGGGCTGATGCGGCGCGTGGCTGGCAAGAGCGGCGTGCACCTGGCGGGACGGATCGCGTGCGAGATGGGCAAGATGCCGCGCGAGGTGTGGCCGGTGGTCGCGGCGCACTGGTCGTCGCCGAAGTTCTTCCGCGGGTTCGCCGCGCACATTCGCGCGGTGCCGGAGACGGTGGTGGAGATGCAGGAGGTTCCGCTGCTGACGATGCCGGTGACGCTGCTGACGCCGGGGGACGCGGAGCCGCTGGATGCCGCGCGGCTGGCGCAAATTGGATCAGCCGTGCGGCAGGTGATCGCAGCGAAGAGCGGCCACTGGGTGCATCTGGATGAGCCGGAGGTGGTGCTGGAGGCGGTGAGAGAGATGGTAGTGGGAGCCGCGGCAGGTCATTGTATTCGCACGGAGGCGTTCACTCTATGAACGACTACGCAATTAGTCTCGATGAAATAGTGTCCTGGTTGAGTGCAAAGAAGCAGTCTTTAGATTCTGCAGGTGTGCTCCATGCAGGTGTCCACCATGCGCGAGTCTCAAACAACCCGTCCGCTTTTGCGGACTACGACACAGATATCGGAATCGGTCGTATCTCGGCGTGGGTCTCGGGCGAGATCGATTTCCATGTGCTTCGGCGATCAGACGGGAAGAATGTCATGATGGAGCATCTAGACGTCGAATCTCTCGCCGATCCTATGTTGGACCACGTGTTTGAGAAATTTCTCCAGACGATGGCAAACCCTGATAAGGCGGCCATCTAGGCTCGCGCGGACTCCGCCGCGAAGAAGGCTTCGACGTCTTCGATGGAGTGGGTTTGGCGGTAGGGCGGGAGCGAGTCGAGGAAGATGCGGCCGTAGCGCTGGCGCTGGATACGCGGGTCGAGCAGCATGAGTACGCCGCGGTCCTGCAGTGAGCGGACGAGGCGGCCGAAGCCCTGCTTGAGCGTGATGACGGCCGAGGGCACCTGGTAGTCGAAGAAGGCGTTGCCGCCGGAGTTGGCAATGGCGTCCATGCGCGCCTTGACGACGGGGTCGGACGGGACGGCGAAGGGCAGGCGGTCGATGATGACGCAGCTGAGCTGCTCGCCCTGCACGTCGACGCCCTGCCAGAAGCTGGAGGTGCCGAAGAGGACGGCGTTGGGCGTGTCGCGGAACTCTTCGAGCAGCAGGTTGCGCGGCGCGTCGCCCTGGAGCAGCAGCGGGAAGGGCAGCTCCTGCGCGATGCGGTCATGCATGGCGCGCATCTGCGCGTAGCTGGTGAAGAGGCAGAAGGCGCGGCCGCGCGTGATCTCCAGCAGGCGGCGGGTGCGCTCGGCGGCGTGGGTGAAGAAGTCCGTGTCGCGCGGGTCGGGCATGTTGGGCGGCAGGTAGAGCAGCGCCTGTTTAGGGTAGTTGAAGTGCGAGGGCACGACGAGCTCGCGGGCGAGCGTGAGGCCGAGGCGGCGTGAGACATGTTCGAAACCGGAGGAATTCGGACCGGCAGCTACGGTGAGCGTGGCTGAGGTGAGGATGACGGAGGAGTATTGCTCGAATAGCGCGCCGGCGAGCAACTGCGAGACATCGATGGGCGTGGCCTGCAAGGAGACGTGATGTGCGGGAAGTGCAGCCGAACCGCGGCCCTTCTGCGCGAGCGAGCGGAGACCCTGCGAGGCGCGGCGCTCAATCCAGAAGACAGTATTGCGGTCGCGGGATTCGAGAAGGAATTTGAGGTGCGTGGCGATGTCGGCCGTGCGTTTCCGGAGGCCCGGAATTTCGTCGATATTTTTGATGCGTTCGAGCTCGGCATCGAGGCGTGCGAGGGCGTTGCACGCGCCCGTGTAGGTGTCGCCCTGCTCTTCGAGGAACTCCTCGCGAGTATCGAAGTTGATGCGGCCGATGAGGTCGGCGCCCGCGGGCAGTGCGCTGAAGAAGAGACGCGCGCGTTCGCGGAGCGTAGTGGTGGCGGCGTCGACGCCGGGCGTGTTGGCGCGTTTGGCGCGCAGCATGGTCTCGACATCGCGGGCGAGCTCGTCGAAACGATTGAGACTCAGCGCGACGCCGAAGTAATTGCCGGCGGTCTCTTCCAATTCATGCGCTTCGTCGAAGATGACGGCTGCGGCGGTGGGCAGCACGCCGGCGTCGGCGGAGGAGCCGGCCTGCAGGCGCACGGCCATGTCCGCGAAGAAGAGATGGTGGTTGACGATGATGATTTCGGACTCAAGTGCCTTGCGGCGCATCTGGGTGATGAAGCAGTTCTCGAAGTCGGGGCAGGACTGGCCAAGGCAGGCCTCGCCGCGCGCGTCGAGCTTGGGCCAGAGGGCAGAAGATTCGGGCAGATTGGGGACTTCGGCGCGGTCGCCGGTGGGGGTGGTCTTCTCCCAGGCAGCGATGGCGTTGAACTGGTTGATCTCTTCCAGGCCGGAGAGAATCGGCGTGTCGCGCAGTGCGTAGAGCTTGTGCTTGCAGATGTAGTTGGCCCGGCCCTTCATGTAGGTGACCTTCAGCGGGCCGAGGACGGATTCGAGGAAGGGAACGTCCTTGAAGAAGAGCTGTTCCTGAAGGTTCTTGGTGCCGGTGGAGATGATGATGCGCTGCTTTCGTTCGCGTGCGAGACGCAGAGCGGGGAGCAGGTAGGCGAGGGTCTTGCCGGTGCCGGTGCCGGCCTCGACGATGAGGTGGCGCTTGTCTGCGAAGGACTGTTCGATGGCGCGGGCCATCTCGTACTGGCCCTTCCGGTGTTCGAAGGCGAGGGAGGAGCGGGAGAGCACACCGCCGGGGGAGAAGAATTCATGCAGGGTGGGGAGCTTGCGTGCGGCGGCCAGGGCCGCATCGTCACGCGACTCGTCCTCAATTACTTCGGCGCCGGTTCTGCGGGCGAATCTTTGCGCGATGGGCGGAAAGGATGACACGAGGGCTGCCTTCCATGATAGCGGGAGATTCGTCTTTTGTTCGACGGAAGGACGAAGAACAAATGCGCGGGGCGCCTTCGACTCCGGCCGCTCGGCGACCTTCGTTGAGGATGACGGCAGTTGGCTTGTTATGGCGTTATTTCAATACTTCGGCGGCTGGTTGTGCAGAGACTGCTCGATCACCGAGTGGACGTTGAGGATGGGCCAGGGCTGGGAGATGGTTTGCGGCTGCTGCTGGCCGGGCTGGTGGATGAGCAAGGCGGGGCGAGGGTCGAAGCCGCCGCGCGACGCTTCATCGTCTTCCTGGGTCCAGGCAGGGAGCCAGTCCCAGGCATCGATGCGCCAGCCGTGGTCGCCCTGAACGATAAGCGTGGTGTCCGCCCAGCGGGGTGAGGCCTGCAGGATGGACATGATACGGCCGAGGATGTGGTCGGCGAGGCCGAGATTGTCGAGGTAGGAGCTGTTGCAATACTGCGTGTACTGCTCGCGGATGCGGCTCCAGATGTTGGGGCTGTGCGGAACGGCGAGGTGCAGGAAGATGAAGTCCGCCTGGTCGGTGTTGAGCACGCGATAGGCATGTTGCTGCAGGTCGATCTCGGTGTCATAGCGATGACGGACATCGAACGTGCAGAGGTCGCGATCGCCGCGCGCGGGCGACTTGATCTCGCGCACCACTTGCTGCAGCGGGACGCGAACATTGGTCCAGAACGGCGTGTTCTGGGCCATCATGCCGTCGAACATGTCGCGGTTGGTCCAGTAGCAGCTATCGAGAGCGTCGGCGTAGATACCGCAATAGGGGTTGTACCAGCCCACGGCGGCGGTGCGCCAGCCGGCGTGTTGGGCATCGGCGAAGACGGTGTCGGATCCCTGGATGGGCGCCCAGCCGGATGGGTTTGCGTTGTGAACCCACAGGCGATTATGGAAGTTGTAGCGGATGCCGTTGACGGTGCGGCCGGTGAGCAGCGACGGGATGATCTCGACGGTGTGATAGCCGACGGGCTGCGTATGCGTAAACAACGTGCTTTGCGCGCGCAGGGCGTCGAAGTTGGGAAGGCTGAGGTCGTCGGCGCGGTGCTCGAAAAGCTGGTCGTAGGAGAGCTCGTCGAAGACAATCCAGACGAGCCGCGGATGGTTGCGCGGCGGCTGCGGCGGCTCCGACCATGCGGCGGTGATCTGGTTCGGCGCAGGCTTCCAGCGCGCCACCCAGATGAGCTGGGCAATGGTACAGCACGCAAAAATGACGAGCGCAGCGGCGAGCGAACTGGCCGCACGCATCAGCTGCCGGTAAACCTTGTTGAATCGCAGGAGCAGCAGTAGCAGAATGGCGGCCCAGACCACGAGCAGGATGAAGACGATACCTTCGATCAGGTCAAAGGGAAAGAGCGATTGTGTGCGCTGGATTAGATACGGCGGGATGACGATGGCGAGGACGAGCCGCACCCATGAATAGAAGCGCGTGCGCGCGGCGATGGTGAGGATGACAAAGAGCAGCAGCGCAACGAGCAGGATGTCGACGATCTCCGCGTAGCAGATGGAGGCAATGGGAAAGGGCGTGTGCATCCGCACGTCATCGCCGCGGCCGAGGAGATCGCCATAGTTGATGACGAGGATGAGCGAGGCAATGCCGAGGCACTGGCAAATTCGCTTGAGCATCAGGCTGACTTCTCCAGCAGAAAGAGAATACGTCCGTTGGAGAGAGCATGGCGGTCTCGCACGCTGAAATGCCCGGCAGAGGCGGCGAGCAGATCGTTCTCAGAAAGAGAGCCGTACAGCGCATCGCGGCCGCGCATCAGCGACTGGTACATGGGATCTTCCACGGGCACCCACTCCACAATAAGATACCGGCGGGTGAGCCGCGAGCAGAGCACGAGAATGGCCCGCAGAGGAATCTGCTCCATCAGGATGAGGTGGTGGATGACGGCGAGCATGAGCACGCAGTCGAACTGGTCCTCCAGACGCGGGAGGAGTGCAAGAGATTCGGCGTTCTTCCATCCTGCGGCCGGGGTGGGACGCGCGATGTCGGCGCAGATGGTGGTGATGGAAAGATTGCGCTCACGTGTATTGCGGAAGATGCGATCGGCGGAGACAAGATCGCGCTCGAGGGCGACGACCTCGTCCGCGAACTGCGAAGCGAGAATGCTGAAGTCTCCCGTGTTTGCGCCGATGTCGAGGAGCTGTGAGGGCTCGACGGATTGCAGGGTCCGCTGAACCCAGTCCAGCTTGGACTGGGTTTGCTCGGGCGTGTAGTGGGTGAGGGCTCCGGTATAGCCGCTCCAGGTTGAAGAGGAACCAGCCTCCGCAGCGCGTTGCGTGCGGCGGCGGAGATCGTTCAGCGTACGGCGAAGGATACGGACCGAGATTTCCGGGTCATGCGCGCGCTTTGGCTGCGTGTGTGCGGGCGCAGTGTTGGCGGACTTGCGGCGATCGAGCAGCGTGGGCAGGGTCACCGGCCAGAAGGCATCGCGGGAAAGACGCTTTCTCCAGCCAAGCGCGGCGTAGCAATCGGCCGGCTCGTAGCCGTCGCGCTTGAAGAGGGAGAGCGCGAGGGGCCATCCCAGCGCGCGATGCATGACGAGCGGCAACAGAAAGGTCCGCACGAACTGTCCGTATGCGAGCCACAGGGAAGCGGCGGGATCACGCTGTTCAAAAGACAGAATGTCGACGAAGACAGGGCGTGCGCCGTGGAAGAGAACATTGAGCGGAGTTGCGTCTTTGAGGACGAGGCCGGAGTCGAGCGCTTCGTCGCAAAGGTTCAGTGTGAGTTCGGCCGCGGCGAGCCACTGCCCTGGGGTCCACTCCCATGGGTAAGTTGGAAACGGAATGCGCGGATGGTGGAGCGTCAGCCCGGAGGGTGAATCGTCGACTTCAGCGGCGATGAGGTCGCCGCGCTGCTGGGCGGAGCGGCAGAAGGAAGAGGCGAGAAAGGAGAGAGCGTCTGCGCGCGCGGCAGGATGAACGCTGCGCAGCACCTGGCCGTCAACAAGGCGAAGCGAGCCGGCGGGATCGCGGAAGGTACCCGCGGTCATGCGACTTCGTGAGAGCCGTCAGGCTGCGGGATGGGCAGAACGACGGGCGAATCCTCCTCCTTCTTGCGCGAAAAAAAGGCGCGAATGCGACGGCGGACCATGTAAGCCCAGGCGGCAACGACGGAGGCGATCGCTTGAATCGCGATAAGGCCTGAGCCCGGATCGACATAACCCCAGGCGCGACGTTCGCTGGCGACCATGAGGCACAGGGCCATGAGTACGGTGAGCAAGATGGAGGCGATGCGCTTCATGAAAGCCTTTCTGCGTTGGAAAGGCCGCTTGAGGTACTACCGGAAGCGGCGCGGGACAACTCTGAGCAAACAGCGCCCAAGGATTTAGTGCAATTCACTTCGGAAACACGGGGAATGGGGAATAGTTCTGCGGCGCGGAAGATTTTTTTGCGTTGCGAATTCGTACCCAAAACGGTTACTTGGGCTAAAGACGAAGGCGGGTGCGGGAAAGATGCAACGAGACGGCCCGAATCGGCAAATGAGAGCCGATGCGGGCAAGAAATGGGAGGCTTCGAAGCGAGGGCGGTTCGAGAGGTGCAACCAAAGTTGTAAATGGTGATAGGTCTCAAAGGTGCTGCCGATCTATCCGCCGGCTAAAAATCCCGCACCCCAGCCTCGGAGTACGGGACCTGTCAAATAGCAGCTGACGATTTAGTGAATTTTGTAGCTGATACCGAGGGAAAGGATGGGATAGAAGCGCAGGAAGTTGATGTCGTTCTGCAACTTGTTCTGCTCCGCGGTAATGTCTGAAGCTGCCGCGGCCCCGCAGGATGTATACGCGGGACTGGTGCAGGCGTTCTGGAAGGCAAGCGCCACGGTAGGTGCAGAGAGTATCTGGACACCGAGCTCTGTGTCGAAGCTGAAGTGTCCCTTCTTTGGCACCATGTTGCCCCAGCCGAACGAGACGCGACCGCCGGCTTTGCCGCCCATCACGAAGTTGCCTGTGCCCACTGCGGGGTTCGCCGGATTGCTGTAGTAGGTTGTGTTGCCGAGCGTGAAGTTTTTGCCGCCGGGAACGGTGATGGAGCCGTTGATGCCGGTGTTGTTATATACCGTGGCGCCGCCGCTGAGGCGGAAGCTTCCGTGCCACGGGAAGAAGTCCAGCATGATGCCGGAATTCTGGAGTTTGAGAGTGCCGGTGACGTTCAGGTTGTCATTGGTGGTGATGTTGGGAGTGTAGGAAAAGAACGTCGCGCCGCCGCGTAGATTGAGGCGGCTGGGCACCAGCGGCGTGGCGACATCAAAACCGATGCCGGAGAGCCCCACCTTCACTCCCAGGCCGAGACCTGAGAAGGGAGCGCCGTTGCTCGAGGGAGAGACGGCGGCCGGGCTGGCTTGCGCGGACGGGACGTAAGACTCCAGAGACGAACTGGATGAAGATGAGGTGGAGGCGAGGTCGGCACGCAGGGGGAGAGACTGCGCAAGCGCGACGGTCGTAAACGAAACCATCAGCGTACCGAAGACAGAGAGGCGGCAGATGTTGGTCATTGGCATATCCTTAAGTAATTAGATTTGCTGGACTTATCGCCAGCTCGATGCGTGCGGCAACAAAAGACAGCGAAGGCTGTCCAGGCGAAACCAGAACTCACTGCGTGCGGAGCATGGAACGCTCGAAAAATCACTGAATGGCTGCGGCTGGCTGATATTAGCAGCGGTCCCGTCACTGTCCAACAAAAAATTTGAAGGGAGTAGTTGTCCGGTAAGACCGCTAACCGCACAGACATAGGCAACGGTGTGCATCGGGATTGTTCGCACGCCGCTCTAAGACGAGTGGGATAGAAGGTTAGAAGATGGAATGACGGAGGCGTCCATGGCAGACCGGGAAGGAAAGGCGGCTGCGGCGAGAGTACGGCGGCGCGTGGTGGTCATCGGCGGCGGATTCGCGGGCATCAATGCTGCCCAGGAACTGGCGAAGCTGCCTGTGGATGTGACGCTGGTGGACCGCAAGAACTATCACACGTTTCAGCCGCTGCTGTATCAGGTGGCTCTCGCGGTGCTGTCGCCCGCGGACATTGCGCAGCCGATCCGGTCGATCCTGAAAACGCACCAGAACATCGAGGTGCTGATGGATGAGGCCGTGGGCTTCGATCTGGACACGCGGAAAGTCCAGCTCAAATCGGGTTCGGTGCTGGAATACGATTACCTGATCCTGGCGAGCGGTTCGACGCACTCCTACTTCGGACATGACGATTGGGCGAAGCTCGCGCCGGGGTTGAAGGTGATCGAGGACGCGACGGAGATTCGGCGGCGTGTGCTGCTGGCGTTTGAGCTGGCGGAGCGGCACATGATGGAGCACGGGACGCATCCGCCGCTGCAGTTTGTGATTGTGGGCGGCGGCCCGACGGGCGTGGAACTCGCGGGTGCGATCTCGGACATCGCGCGGCTGTATATGCGTAACAATTTCCGTTACATCGATACGCGGCAGGCCAAAGTCACGATCCTGGAGGGCGGCCCGCACATTCTGGCAATGTATCCGGAGGACCTCCAGGCGAGCGCGCGCAAACAGCTGGAGAAGCTTGGCGTGGAGATTCGCACCAGTTCCGTGGTGACAGACATTCAGCCGGGTTATGTGATGGTGCGCAGCAAGAATGGCGCGGAGCAGCGGATGGATGCTGTGGTGACGCTGTGGGCAGCGGGTGTGCAGGCGTCGCCACTCGGCAAGATGATCGGCGTGCCGACGGACAAGAAGGGCTGCGTTCTGATCGATGAGCACCTGAACCCGCCGGGGCATCCGGAGATCTTTGTTTGCGGTGACCTTGCGCATGTGGAGCAGGACGGCCGGCAGGTGCCGGGCGTGGCGCAGCCGGCGATGCAGATGGGCGTCTACGCGGCGAAGCGCATCGGTTGCGAGGTGGGACATGAGGCCGGATCAGAGGGCTGCGATGTGAAGGGCTTCCACTACTTCGATAAGGGCGATATGGCGACGATCGGCCGTAAGGCTGCCGTGGCTAAAGTGGTGTGGCCGTTCAAGGCGCACCTTTCAGGCTTTATTGCGTGGTTCATGTGGCTGACCGTGCACGTCTACTTCCTGATCGGCTTCCGCAACCGGCTGGGCGTGTTTCGCCAGTGGGCGTGGACGTACTTGACGCTGCAGGACGGCGCGCGCCTGATCACCGGCTCGCAGGAGCTGCCGGGATGGCAGGAAGAGTGAAGCAGTTGATAGTTGATAGTTGATGGTTGTTAGTTGCCAGTTGTCAGTTCACGATCACCGTTGGTAGTCAGCGAGATGGTGCAGACAACCGCAAATCTATCGGTCGCTGTTTTGCGGGTCGGGGCGTGGTATCTCCGGGCCTTCTTCGTCAATGGCTTCAACCACGTTGTCGTCTGTCGAGGGCCGGCCGTCGCGGCGGCTCTCTTCGCCGAGCGAGTTGGTGGAGCCGGCGATGGCATTGGGATCGGGCGTATTGCTTTGTGGCTGGCTCTGATTTTGCGGTGCGGGCATTCGGGCCTCCTCGGTTCAAGTGAAATAG
>DATNAU010000141.1:0-29372 GCA_035572415.1 Acidobacteriaceae bacterium | reverse complement strand
GCAGCGAGGAGCCCCCGCATTTGTGCTGCGCGAATCAAATCCGCAACCAATACATTTCGGACCTGTCATTCTGAGGCGTAGCCGAAGAATCCCCGCATTTGTTCCCGCAGACAATGTTCGGGTGCCCCATCCGTACGCGTTCTTTGCGGACGGGTGGGGTGCAAAATGCTCGCAGCTTTTGTTGCCCGCTCTCCTCCTCGCCGCCCTCCTCACCCCGGCCCCCGCCCTCGCCCAAACCCAGCCCATCGCCAAACTTCTCCTCTGGCCCAGCGGCAACCCCGAACCCTCAACCATCACCGCGCCCGAAACCGATCCATCCACCGCGCGTGACCGCATGGTCTGGAGCAAGCCCGTCATCCGCGTCACCAACGTGACGAAACCCGATCTCGCCGTCTACGCACCGCCCGCGGATAAGAACACCGGCGCCGCCGCGCTCGTCCTGCCCGCCGGCAGCTACACCCGCCTCAACATGAACCTTGACGGCACCGAGATCTGCGACTGGCTCAACTCCGTCGGCATGACCTGCATCCTCGTCCGCTACCGCGTGCCGGAGACGCAGCACTACCCCGAAAATACAGAGGACCTTGAAGACGCGCAGCAGGCTATGCGCCTCACCCGCGCCCACGCCGCCGAGTGGCACATCGACCCCAAGAAGATCGGTGTCATGGGCTTCTCCGCCGGCGCGCACCTCGCCGTCGCACTCAGCACGCACCCCGACTTTGAGAACCCCGCCGCCACCGCCGCCTCGGGCTTCACCGCCCCCCTGCCCGACGCCCGCCCCAACTTCCAGATGATCTTTTATCCCGGCTGGCTCACCGGCAAGGACATGCACGCCGCGCCCTCGCTCACGCCCGACGCCAACACCCCGCCCACCTTCCTCGTCCAGGCCGAAAACGACTACGCCGCGCACGTCGAAAACTCGCTCGCCTATTTCCTCTCGCTCAAGGACGCGCACGTCCCCGCCGAGATGCACCTCTACACCCTCGGCGGCCACGACTTCGGCCTCCGCCCCACGCAACTCCCCGTCGGCCAGTGGCCCACCCTCGCCGAAGCATGGCTGCACTCCATCCACATCCTCGGCCCACCCGGCCCAGTGGTGAAGCCGTGATCCAACTACCACAACTTCACCATCCAATCCGCTTCAACCCCTGCACCGCATCGAAGTGCCCGTCGCGGCTCAAGATCGGCAGACGATGCTGCCGGCACAGAGCAGCGATCCAGAGATCATTCGCCGGAATTGGTTTGCCCGCCTTCTTCAGCTCCAGACGAACTTCGGCATAGCGTTGACTCGTATCATCCGTGACATCGAGAATCCGAAATCGATCCAGATATTCCGCTAACCAGCTTTCATAATTCTTGCGCTCGCGCGATTGGGCAATGCCGAAGCGGTATTCACCCAAAACCACAACAGGAATGCCGATCTGCATTGCCTGTCTCAGGATAGGCTCGATCGCTGGGTCACCCTCGGCCAGGGCCGAAAGCGCATTCGTATCGAGGATCACTGCCAGTCCTCAGGCTCAATCGTCTCGAACTCCTCTTCAATGATTCGATTGATCCTGGCGGTCTCCTTGCGAAGGTGCTTCAGCTTGCCCACAGCCGCCATCCAGGGCTTCTCTTGCGTGGTGCGCGACGTGTTCAATTTCTCTTCAACCGCCTCGGTCACAAACGCACGCAGCGCGATGCCACGCTGCGCCGCAACCGACTTCGCGCGGCGGAAAATCGGGTCCGGGATTTCCAGCGTAGTCTTCACAGATACAGGCTCCCATATTTATGGGAGTGCGTCAAGACCGTGTCCCGCCTCTACCGCTTCCCGTTCCCCGGATACGAAATCTCAAAATCGTTGTAGACGTTGCTTCCGCCGATCCCGGAACTCCCGGACCAAAACGTGCCCGAGCCGCCGAATGCATTCGGCGCAATCGTTCCTTCGAGTGACAGCGTCTCGCCGTCCTTCGTGTTCGATCCTTTCGCCGTAAGCTTGTCTCCCACTACGGAAAGCGTGATCGTCGTGCTCGGCTTGAAGACGCCAGTCACGTCTTGCTGATCATTCAACGGATGACCGACCCCGTTCTCGATCCTGTAGAGCTGGAACACGCACTTCCCCTCTGCCTTGATCGTTCTCCAGAAGCGCAGCGAGTAGCCGTTCCTGGTTCGCGGGTCGTATTTGATGAAGATGTCAGCCCGCTCCATGCGCGGCTCGTCGTCGGGCGACCCCGAAAGCGCGAAGCCCTGCCCGGCGGTCTTGTCCGGCGTCATCGTCACCTTCACCGTCATGTCGCCTGTCGGCCTGTCGCTCTGGTACAGCAGGGCCGCATACGGGTTCGCCACGCGCACGCCGTTTACCGTAATTCCCTCCGGCGGATTCGAACCGCGAGGCGCCGATCCCGCAAGGCCATTGATGCGCAGCCCATAACCGGTCCCCGAACCATCCGGAACGGAAGCCCACGTCCCGATCACGCTCCACTCTCCATCCTCGATCGCCGGGTTTTCTGTCGCGACGAAGTTGCGGAAGTTGGGATGTACTGTCGTGGAAGTTACGTTCGCCGCAACAATCGGCTTGCTCGCAGTGGCTTCTACTGCAAGACCAGGCTCACTGATGTTGTGCTTCGGCTGAATCCGCACGCGAAGAAACTTGCCCACGTCGCCACGCGTCAGCGTGTAGCTCTTCAGAGGCTGGTCACCACGGCTCACCGCAACCATGCGCGGACGTGCGCATGTGGTGTCCTCACACTGGTACCACGTGATCAGTGACTGGTCTTCACGCCCACCCAGGTCCAGCGCGTAGTGCACTGTCACTTTGCCATTGATAGGACTGCCGACAACTGGCTGGCTGGTGAACCTGGGTGGATCGATGAATGCCGGTTCGACATTGACCGGAACCATGATGTGAAAGCCGTTGGCGGCCTTCGCCTCAACGGTCACCCACTCAGCGTGATTGGTGTGGTTGTTTCCCGTGATGGTGACATCGTTTCCCGTCGCCGAACTGAGCTTGACCAGGTCGGACGGCGCCGACCAGCTGATCGCTGCATTCGCTCGTGCCGGGTATGCGGTAACCCTGACCGCTGCATCCGTGGTCCCGGTGCGCACCGTCGGCGATACGATGTGGCCTGCGCCGCCTCTGCCCCCCGAGGGCGCAGCGCTGGCAACCGACATCCGGAACACATCGCTGCCGTTGTCTTCATACTTCGCTCGCACATTCGCCGGGTCCCAGTCGTCGACCGGACCCGAGAGCGGCGCGCGCAGCAGGTTCCACGGATTGAACGCCTTCACCTCTTCGTCGCTCAGTTCGCGCGACAGCTTGTAGGTCGCCGGGGCAGTCTCGCTGTCCCGGATGCGCGTCGGCCGGCCGGTCGAGTCTTTAAGGTGATACGTGGGCGAGTAGCCGTTCTGGCGAACAGCGGCATGGGCCATCCACGCCACATGAGTCGTCGTCGGCACCACGCAATCGATCAGGGTGTCCGGAGTGCCGATACTGTTCTCCACGTTGCCCTCATCGGAGTAGAACACCATGCTCTTCGACGCCTTGAATTCCGAGTTGATAAATACAAGTCCCTGGGCAGCCAGCCCAC
Organism: Acidobacteriaceae bacterium; assembly: GCA_035572415.1. Lineage (GTDB taxonomy): Bacteria > Acidobacteriota > Terriglobia > Terriglobales > Acidobacteriaceae > Edaphobacter. The sequence goes on along the minus strand of DATNAU010000141.1, from coordinate 25,806 downwards.
CGCTGCCGCTGGGGAAGTACGCCTCCGAGTCATTGAAGACCGCGATCGACCCGGGACGCTGCGCGATAAAGTCCGCAGTCCCCTCGATGAAGACGTTGGTCAGGTAAGCGCGTGTTGCGGAAAGCACGGTCGTGTCCAGCCGGCTCAGGAACGCCACATGGGAGTAAACATGCTTGTCGCCCGACATCTGGATCACCACTCCCTGCGACACCACCGGCGTGCGCATCTTCAGGTTCTTGGAAGGATCGCCCGGATATTCGTAGTCGATGTTGCAGTAGTCCAGCACCGTAAGGTTCATCATGGTGAAGCCATCCGCGTTGATCACGAAGATGAACCCGTCGTTGTCCGCGCCCTCGTCCTTGCAGCGGTTGTCGGCAAACACCACCTTGCGGCGGTCATCCGTCAGCCCAACGATGCTGATGTAGTTCTTCGTCATCTGCATGCTGTACGGCGCTTCAGGTCCCACATGCAGCAGGTACACGTCAGGCTTAACCCCAATCACCGTCGGCTTGTCCGGTGTGCCGGCGGGCGCCGCGGCATACGCCGCCTGCAGCGTCCTGAACCTCCGGTTTGCCGGATCGTCCTGGGAAAGGCCGCCGTCCACCAGATAGTCGTAGGCATAGTGGGTCGTGTCGAACCTCTCTCCCGTATAGCCCTTGAAAGGTGCGCCGTCCCGAAGATTGTCCTGCGCACGCCCCAACGGCCCCGCGGCCATCGCCATCAGGACCGCCATTCCTGCAACTTCCCACATCCGCCGACTCATCTTCATTGATTTCTTTCACTACCGGAAAAGCGTGCTCATTTGTTCTGGTATGGATTCCCGTGAATTCTACCCTCATCGGAGCGCACCCGAGAAACCATCCACCCGGCGCGGCAAGCTTGCCCTGAGCGAACTCGAACGGGTCTCGATTTCAAGACCTGCAAGGCGCCGTTCGTGCGCACTGTTGCGTCCCGCCGGAGCAGCACGCATTCACGCCTGCCGCTAAGCCACCCCTCAAAAACTTCTCATCCTTATATCTCTGATCAGCTGCAGTGGTTGAGACTGAGCGCAGCGGCGCACGTTCTGTGCCACGGGCAGTCGAAGGATTTGCTTTTTCCACTTCGTCCATTCTGAAGCGCGCCTTTCGCGAACCAGAATCCCCGCATTTGCCTTTTCCTCTGAGATAGGTCCGGGCTTCAGATGCTGCTGAAAAACTCGGTTTTGCTTAAGGGCACGGCTTCAGCCGTGCCGTAAATGGCTGCACAATCAATGCGGCTTTAGCCGCTGAGGTCATTTGTTTGGCGTTGCAGCGGACTTTTTCAGCAGCCTCTTCAGCCCGGACATCAAAACGCCACTATCGTTCCGGGCCTTTAGCCCCCGGGAGTAGCAGCGGGCGTCAGCCCGCGGAGAACGCGCCGAACTGAGCGGAGGCTTTAGCCTCGGCAAGGCAAGCCTGCTATCGCTGTTGCAGACTCTCCGGCGCGCCGAGATACCAGAAAGGCTGCCGCCCGCGCGAGAGCACCAGTTTCTCGACCACCACGCCGGGATCGACCATGCAGAAGTGCAGCGTGTGCTGCCCCGGCCTGTCGACAGTGAGCGACGTAGAGATGCGATGCACGCCGTCCGAGACCGCCTTGCCCCATGCCGCCTGTGAGTTGTCGGCCCACGCATCGACGACGGCAGGCGCGGCGGAGTCCAGCGCGACCGAGTACCGGAGCCCGCGACCGGGCACGAACGCCATGGTGGGAGAAAGGAAAGATTCGAGCGTTTCAGCGCCCGAGCCGAAGGTATAGATGTCGTAGTTGAGACACGTCGAACTGCCGCTCTCGCTCGGCGCAAGCGAAGGCGAGATCGTCATCGCCGAATCCGTCTCGCCGTAGCCGGGCAGCAGCACCCACTGCGCCGCGGCGGAAGCAGTCTTCGCGGTGAAGTGGTTGGCATTCATCGAAACCACGCCGCCCGATTCGACGAAGCCATGCACGGCAGCGAGCGAGCCGGGATTCGAAACCGTCACGCGGAACGTCCGCGCAGTGTTCCCCTTCGGATCGAAGCCCTGCTGCGTGACCGTCACGCTTCCCGTCTGGTCGCCGGCAGGCAGCGAGGCCCAGTCGATGCTGACGCCGAGGTTAGCGTCCTTCGCCACCTCGCCGCCGCTGGAACTCAGCCTGATCCACGGCGCGCTCGCCGTCGCCGTGTATGTGAAAGGAGTTGCGCCGATGTTATAGAGCTCGACGGTTTGCGGCGCTCGCGTGAACGCATCGAACGCCAGCGCAGGCCCAAAGCCGAAGCCGCGGAATCCGCCCGCCGGCGCCGCTGGTGCAGCGGCTCGGCCGGCGGCACGTCCTGGTGCGCCTGCTCCCGCACCTGCACCGGCTGCACGCGGCGCCGCGCCAGCACGGGCTGCTCCAGCGCCTCCGAAGCCGAATCCGCCCGGCGGAAGCGGAGGAGCCACCACTTGGGTGCCCATCTTGCCCTCGCGCAGAGGCTGCACCTCCTCCACTGCCGGCATAATGTTCGCCGGCGGCTCGCTCCACGTGGTGTAGCCGAGATGCACCTGGTCCATCATGTGGTCCCACTTGCCGTCAAGCAGTGTGTGATACTCGCGCGTGAACTCCGCGTCCTTCGCGAAGTCCGCGCGCACCTGCGCCGCAAGATCATTCGTCGAGACGCGGCCCTGCGCAGCATAGGCCTTGTTCTTCGCCGCAAGAATATTCATCTCGAGCACGTTCTCGCTCGCCTCAGCCGGATAGAGCACGAGTTCGAAGTACGCGTTACGATACTGCGGCGCGAGTTGCTCCTCGATCGCCTTCGCGCGCGCAACGGTGTCCTTGTATTCGGCGAGGATGCGGTCCGCCTCGATGGGATTGGAGAAGCTCGTCGTATCGATCAGCTCCGGCTTCCGCCGAGCGTTGTAGCGTGTGTACTCCTCCATCACGCGCGCGATTTCCTTCGCATGTTCCGGACCGAACTCGCGCGCGGCCCACAGCTCTGTGAACTCCTGCGTGTTGTCGTTGCGCCAGCGTTTCGGCTCGCGCGCCATCGCAAGGAAGAACTCAATGGGAAATTCCAGCGGCTTGCCGTCGCCGACGTTCACTACCCAGATGCGATCGGCGCCGTAGTCGAGCGCGAGGTGCATCTGTTCGGCAACCTGCGGCAGGTACGTCGAGTTCACCCATTGATAGCTGCGCGGACCGCCGTGATAGTCGAAGTGGTAGTAGATGCCCGCGCCGCCCGGCCGCTTGCGCTCCTCCGGCGTGGGCAGGCGGCGGATATTGCCCCAGTTATCGTCGCTCCACAGCAGGGTCACATCGTCAGGCACGCGCATGCCCTTGTCGTAGTAGCCCTGCACCTCTTTGTAGAGGCACCAGACCTGCGGGACTTTCGCCACGTCCGGATTGATCGTTTCGCTGATGATCCTGCGCTGGTCCGCGACGACCTTCTCAAGGTCAGAGCCGTTGGCCATTGGAGTGTCATTGGGGCCCCGCATGCCGAGCGTGATGATCTGCTCGTAGTCTTTGTTGCGGATGAGGCCCGCGCGCCAGAAGTCGTCAATATGCTTCGCGTTGACGGAGTAATCCCACGGGCCGTCGGTCGCGGCGTGCCACTCCTTTTCCGCGCGCATCATGGGCTCTTCGTGCGAGGTGCTCATCACAATGCCATACTCGTCTGCGAGCTTCGGGTTCAGCGGATCGTCCACCGCGAAGGCGTTGTTCCACATCGCCGGCCACAGGAAGTTGGCTTTAAGGCGCAGCAACAGATCGAACACCCGCGTATAAAACTTTGAGTTGTAGTTGCCGTACTTCTCATGCACCCAGTTGGTCAGCGAGGGCGCCTCGTCGTTGAAGAAGATGCCGCGATACTTCACCGCCGGTTCCGGCTGGATGTAGGTTCCCGCAGTCACGTAGAGGGCGTCCTTGTGCGAAACCGGCACGTCGGCCCACCACGCCCACGGCGAGACGCCAATCTGCTCCGAAAGGTCGTAGATGCCGTAGATGGTTCCGCGCTTGTCCGCGCCGGCAATCACCAGCGCACGTCTTACGCCGGGCAGCGGCCGATCGACGATCGTGGTGACGGACATCTCCCAGTGGCCGCGGATGTTCGACACATCGATCTTGTGCGCCGCGACGAGGCGATCGATCGTGGGACTATGCCCGAGCGTGCCGATCAGGACAATGTCCGCGGGCCTGGAACTGAGATCGTGGATGATGGCGGGCACATCGCCCGTCACCTGCTGCACATCGTTGGCGAAGTTCTGCGCCGCATGCAGGACGCCGGGCCAGTCCGCGGAATCGATATAAAGCGGTGCGGAATGATGATCGGCTGCGAGCGCGAAGGACGCAGGCGAAGGCGCGGTCGAGACGTGGGATGGCTCGCCGAGCGCGAAGGCGACGCGCGGCACGATCAGAGCAGTTGCCGCGACTAGATAAAAAGCAACTGCGGAGGTCCTTTGGCTCCGCCACTTCGTGGCTCCTTTCGGGATGACGGCGCTATCGTCGGAACCAGAACGGGGAATCTCTCGCGCCGTCACTTTGGCATCCAGATGCGGAAGTTGCCGCTGGCGTGCAGCATGCTCATCATGTAGAGCATGCCGTCGAAGTATCGCTGCTCGCCGACCGGCATGGGCGTGCGCCACAGTTCCTCGACGAAGGCCTTTTCGTTGGGCCCGCGCGTGGCGGCAAGCGAGCCGACCGCGGCCGCGGCGACCATGCCGACGGAATGGCGCGTGGAGAGCGGCTTGCCGTCCAGCGTATAGCGATCGGCAAAGGTGCTGATACCCTGGCCGACAAGGAACTTTTGAACACGGTCGGAGAGCACCGTCTCACTCGGCGCTTTATGGAACCACGAGTAATCGAAGGACCAGTTGCTGACGGTGCGCCACGAGTCGTAGCCGAACGGCGTAGGCTGGCCGTCGCGCCCAGCGATCTCCGTCTCATCGAAGTTGTTGCGATCGGGCGAGAGGCCGGTGTTTGCGCCGACCACTTTCGGAAACATGTCGCGCGAGACGTCGGCTGCCTTGATCCAGAAGTCATGATCTTCCTTGGGACCCCAGCGCGCGAAGAGTTCGTAAAAGCCCGGCAAATGGTAGGAGGCATCGGTCGAGTTGTTGGGGCCGGTGTCGGGCGTGAACTTCACCATGAAGTGCTCGACGTCCATCATCGGGCCGGCGCTGGAAGGACGTGGCGTAAAGTTGCCTCCGCCAAATCCTGCACCTCCGCCAAACCGGCGAAATCCGCCGTTGGCCTGATTCGGATCCTTGCCTTCGCCCTTCAATTCAATGGCGAGATCGGCCTGCCCCTGCTGCCGCTCGTAGTTGTTGGGGCTCTGCAGCGGTCCGGCATTGGTAAAGGGCTTGTCGTCGGGATGAATCTTGAAAGGGCCGGTGCCGGTCTTTACCTCGCGATGCACCATGCCGCGCAGGATGCGGTTGGCCTGCTCCTGGTAGTTGTAGATGCCCTGGCCGTTGCCCCAGCGGTGCGCCGCGAACAGCAACGCCATGGCGTAATACTCCTCGCCGTCCGGCGCAGGCCCGGTAGAACGCGGCGTGCCGTCCGTGTTCATGGACCAGGCAAAGTAGCCGACATTCGGGTTTGCAGGGTCGGTGACGAGCATGTACGTGTTCGACCAGTTCCAGATCGCGTCGAATTCATGCTTGTGGTTCAGCTGCACGGCGATCATCATGCCGTAGCTCATGCCTTCGGTGCGGGCGTCATTGTTGGCCCAGTCCGTAATGTAGGCCAGCGGGCCGTTGGCGTTGGAGCCGGCCTCGAAGTAAACCCGCTCATTGGTCGCGTCGCCATGGAAAAACTGCTGGAAGTCCTTCTCGATGCGCGCGTCGGTTTCGGCGGCGGGATGCCCGGCTTCGGCGAAGAGATCGCGGTAGCGCCCGGTCTTATAGGCGCCGTCGCCATCGCCTGGATGAGAGGGAATATTGCCAAGTGGCGCATTGACGTGCGCCGCGGGGCGAGCAAACCCGGATGGCGGGCCTTGGGGCGCCGCAGTATTGGGCGCCGGACCGGCTGCAGCCTGCGCGAGCACGACAGAAGACGATGCCCCAAGGCAGGCGGCGACGAGGAGACGAGCGGAGGGCGATCTCATGATCAGGTGCAATCCTCAATAGTTCGAGTTCCGAAATTTCTTGGCGAACCGGACGGAAATCAATCTACTCGAATGGATGCGCGCAGGCAAAGGATTGTCTCAGCCCGAGCCTCGAGATCGAACCAAAAGATATAGTTTGTTGCGCGAAGAATGGCTCGGAAGGAACGTCGCCGCCTACATTACCAGGGCAAGCTTTTCCAGCTCTTCCTGCATGCACTTCAGCGAGCAGCCTACGGATTCAATCCGGGACGCGGCGCCCCGCGCGGCGGCCGAGGAGACGCCGTATCCGCGCACCATCAGGAAGGAGCCGATCAGCTCGCCGGCCTGCCAGTGGTCGAGGCCGGACTGCATCAGCTCATCGCGCAGTGAGGAGAGATCGGCCGCGGAGAACTTCTCGATCGCAGGTACCGCCGGCGTTGCTGCAGGCGCGGTGATGGTTGCGACATATCCCATGGCCATCCTCCTTCCCAGACTGCGCGGCGCATCTGCATAGATAACACAGGCGCTGCGGAACTGGATTCACTTCCTCGCCGGTGTAATTCATTCCGGCGAACTTCTTAGCGGATTAGACGCCTTCCGGCCCGCCAAGTTGCTAACAATTGTGTAACGAGCCTCAATTCGGGGGTATCGAACTTTGGCGTCATCGAACCATACGCAAAATGGTTATCGGCAGTTTCGTGGGATACACGAATCGGAAGGATTGGGCCCGGCAAAAGGTGCGACACGGACCTCCACTGGCGCCCGCAGCCACACGGTAGGATGGAAACGATGAGCGAACAGACGCGTGTGCTGGATGGAGTGAAGATCGCAGCGGAGATTAAGGCGGAAGTGGGCACCGAAGTGCGTGCGCTGAAGGCTGTGGGCGTGACTCCGGGATTGGCAGTAGTGCTGGTGGGGCACGTCGCGGCTTCGGAGATTTATGTACGCAGCAAGGTCAAGGCCTGCGCGGAGCTTGGCATTTACAGCGAGTCGCACACTCCGCCGGAGAGTGTAACCACCGAAGAGCTGCTGGCGCTTATCGCGCAACTGAACGCGCGCGACAACGTCGATGGGATTCTGGTGCAGCTTCCGCTGCCGGCGCACGTGGACACGCGCCGCGTGCTGGAAGCGGTGCTGCCGGCGAAGGATGTGGATGGGTTCCATCCGGTGAATGCCGGACTACTGCAGGCGGGAAGGCCGGGGCTGAAGCCATGCACGCCCGCGGGCGTGATGGAGATTCTGCGGCGCAGCGGGATCAAAACGGAAGGCGCGCACGCTGTCGTGCTGGGCCGCAGCGACATCGTAGGCAAACCCATGGCGATGCTGCTGCTAAATGCCCATGCGACGGTGACGATCTGCCATAGCCGAACGGTGGACATTGCGAAGCATACGCGCGACGCGGACATCTTGGTGGCGGCAATTGGACGACCGGGGTTTGTCACGGCGGAGATGGTGAAGCCCGGCGCGACGCTGGTCGACGTTGGAATCAACCGCATTACCGACGCAGCGGATGTGGCGCGATTCTTCCCCGGCGACGCCAAGCGCGCGGCGCAATTGGCGGAGCGCGGTTCGACGCTGGTGGGAGACATCGATCCGGCAGCTTTCGCGCGGTCCGGCGCATACACGCCGGTACCGGGCGGCGTGGGCGCGCTGACGATCGCTATGCTGATGCACAATACGGTGGCAGCGGCCAAGGCGCGGCGCGGTAAACCCACATCTCAAAATCGAGATGTGGGGCACCCGAGCGTGGGTGGAGCATAAAGTGTTGCGGGTGGGCCTGACCGGAGGCCTGGCCAGCGGCAAGACCGCTGCCGCCCGCCGGTTCGCGGAGCTGGGCGCGAAGGTGATCTCGGCGGATGAGGTTGGGCGCGCGCTGATGCAGCCCGGCGAGCGCGTCTTCGCGGACATCGTGGCGAAGTTCGGACGCGGAGTAGTCGCAGCGGATGGGATGCTGGATCGCGCGGCGCTCGCGAAGATCGCGTTCGGCCAAGGCGGGCTTCCTCCAAGAATCGAGGAACTGAACGCAATCGTCCATCCAGCAACCATCGCGCGGCAGGAGAAGATGATCCTCGAGATTGCGGCCAAAGAGCCGAGCGCCGTCATCGTAGTCGAGTCCGCGCTGATCTTCGAGACTAAATACGGCGGCAAAGAAGGTTGGCGGCGGCGCTTCGACAGGATCATCCTGGTGCGCGCCCCGGAAGAGCAGAGGATCGCGCGCTTCATCTCTCGAACCTCAAGCACCGAGACAGAAGCGCGGCGACGGATGGCCCAGCAGATCGACGACGACTGGAAGGCCGCGCACAGTGACTACGTGCTGACCAATAACGGCACGGTGGAGAGCCTCCGCGCACAAGTGGACGCGCTGTGGCCGAAGCTCAAGACGGCGGCGCCCCACTCGAATTAGCGGAGTCTTTCGGAGCCGTTGGAATCTGTTTCGCGATCTGCGAACAGGACTGCGAAGATGATCCAAAACATCTGTGCCATGGGCGTGCCGCCAATATACATCGGCAGGAACGAAAAGTGCTTCGCGCGCGTATCCTTAAAGTGTTTGGTATGGCGCTGATGATTGAATTCGAGAGAGAGTTCGATGGGCGTTGGATCGCCGACGCACTTGACCTGCCCGGCGTCATGGCCTACGGCGAGAGCCTGGAAGAAGCGAGGACAAAGATCGAAGCGCTGGCGGTGGAAGTTCTCTCACGAAAGGATCGACAACAAGCACGATGAAACTGCGACCTGTGCTGCTGGTGCTGCTGCTGCTGGGCGGCTTCTATTACGTCACGACGCACTTCTACACCACCGGAGCGCTGGCGCCGCTGTTCGGTTCGCTGCACAACGCCTCGGCCGCGCCGGCCAGCGTAGTAGAGCAGGTAAGTGGCCCGAACGGCCTGGACCTGACCGTGGCCTCGGCCGCGCCATCTTTCGACGAGGAAGAGCAGCAGAACATCGCCGTGTACAAGAAGGCGCTGCCCAGCGTCGTGAACATCACCTCCACGACCGTAGCGTTCGATTTCTTCTATGGGCCTGTTCCGCAGCAGGGGCAAGGCTCTGGCTTCATCCTCAATAAAGACGGACTGATCCTGACGAATTACCACGTAGTCAAAGGAAATGAGCGCGGCTCCGTCGAGGTGAAGCTCTGGAATAAGCACACGTACAAAGGGCAGGTGCTGACGGTGGATCCAGGGCACGATCTCGCGCTGGTGAAAATCACCGCACCAGACCTGGTGCCGGCCACTCTGGCGGAGACCAGCTCGAACCTGATCGTGGGACAGAAGGTCTACGCGATCGGCAATCCCTTCGGGCTGAACGGGACCATGACGCGCGGCATCATCTCTGCGATCCGCTCCGTGCGCGGTCAGGAGTCGATTCCGATCGAGGACGCGATCCAGACCGATGCCTCGGTGAACCCTGGCAACTCGGGCGGCCCGCTGCTGAACTCTCGCGGCGAGGTGATCGGGATCACAACGATGATCGCGTCCAACAATGGAGTGGACCAGTCGGCGGGCATCGGCTTTGCCATCCCCATCAACACCGCCAAGGCGGTGCTGGACGACTTTGCGAAGTATGGACGCGTGCGGCGGCCGTCGCTCGGCATTCAGACGCTGCCCATCGGCCCGGACATCGCCGAGCAGATCGGGCTGGCGGCGGACTATGGGCTGCTGATCGAGAAGGTCTATCCCGGCGGCGCGGCGGACAAGGCCGGACTGCACGGCGGCACGCAGCGCGCCTACGACGGCAACGTTCCGGTGATGCTCGGGGGCGATCTGATCGTTGCGTTCGACGGCCAGGAGGTAGCGAGCGGACCGGACTTCGCGGCGGAGCTGAACAAGCACCGCGCCGGCGATACGGTAACGATCACGGTCTATCGCGGCAAGCGGCGCATGAACTTCAAGGTCACGCTCGATGACGCCAAGGACCAGGCGCAGGGTCCACAGGCGTAGTCGAGGTTCGAGGTCCAAGGTTCAGCGGACGAGGTTCAAGGGTGCAGCGCAAGCGGGCTGTGACGATCGCGTTTGTGGCCGTGGTGATTGCGGTCGCAGCGGTGCTTTATGCCGCCGCGTGGCCCGCGGTGAAGACGCATCTGCAGGCGCTGTGCGTGCTGGACAGCGTGAGCGGCAAGAAAGCGCCGTGGTTTGCGGGTGCGGTGACGACGCCGGTTGCGACGCAGGACCTGAGCTTTGCGATTGAGACGCCTGCGGGCGCCCGTGTCGTGCGGGCGCGCATGTATGAGCCGCAGGGCCGCGCCAATGCGCCCGCGATGGTGATCTTCCATGGCGTGCATCACCTGGGCATCGATGAGCCGCGGCTGATGGGTTTTGCGCGGGCGATGGCCGCGTGCGGCATCCGCGTGCTGACGCCGGAACTGCCGGGCATCAAGGACTACCACGTGGATGAGGACTCGGTCGCGACAATCGGTGAATCAGTCCGGTGGATGGCGAACCGCACAGGCGCGCCGGTCGGCGTGATGGGCCTGAGCTTCGCCGGCGGCCTCGCGCTGGTCGCGGCGGAAGACCCGCAGTACGCGCCGGGGTTCAAGTTTGTGTTTGCGGTCGGCGCGCAGGATTCCATGGCGCGCGTGACCGAATACTACGAGACGGGGCGCGATGCGCGGCCGGACGGGACGATCGAGACGCTCGCGCCGCATGAGTATGGCCCGCTGGTGATCGAGTACGAGCATCTGGCGGACTTCGTCCCGCCGCAGGATCTCGCGGCAGTCCGCGCCGTGTTGCGGGCACACCTGTATGAGGACAAGACCGCGGAGGCGCAGGCATCGCTCGCGCTGGATGGGGCGCAGAAGCGTGAGGCGCTGGCGCTGATGGACGCGACCTCAGCCGAGACGAAGCTGCGCATCGCGAGCGTTCTGGTGAAGTATGCGGCAGAGATGGGCGCGCTTTCGCCGAGCGGCAGGTTGAAGACGATCAAGGTGCCGGTCTACCTGCTGCACGGCGAGGGCGACAACGTGATCCCTGCCGCAGAGACGCTGTGGATGGCGAAGGAGCTGCCGAAGCCGATGCTGAGCGCGATGTTGGTCAGCCCGGTGCTCTCGCACGTGAATCTCGACGGGCCGGCACCCGGCGCGAAAGACGAATGGCACTTGGTGCACTTCTTCGCCAAGGTGATGGAGGCGGGGGAAAGACGATGATGCGCGAGAATAGAGCACATGGCTGAACTGGTCACGCTCGAAGACATCCACGCGGCGCGGGAGAGAATCGTCGGCGTTGCCGTGCGCACGGGGCTGTACGAAGTCGATGCGGCGCGGCTGAAGGCGGCCGGCGCGGGCGAACTGCCCTTCCGGCTGTGGATCAAGGCGGAAAGCGAGCAGCCGATCGGCAGCTTCAAACTGCGCGGCGCATACAACTGCATCGCGCAGTTGAGCCAGGAAGAGCTGCGGCGCGGCGTCATCACCTATTCAAGCGGCAACCACGCGCAGGGCGTGGCGTATGCGGCGCGGGCGCTGGGCGCGAAGGCAGTGATTGTGATGCCGGAGGCGGCGCCGATGATAAAACGCGAGGCGACGCTGGCGATGGGGGCGGAGGTGGTGCTCGTCGGTCCGGCCAGCAGCGAGCGGCTGGCCAAGGCCCAGGAGTTGAGCTCGCAGCACGGATACAGGATCATTCCTCCTTACGACCATCCGGCGATCATCGCCGGCCAGGGGACGTGCGGCCTCGAGATCGTCGAGCAGATGGGACTGGTAGAAGAAAGCCCTCAGGGGCTAAAGCCCCCGTCCCTTTCGGGCGACGTTTATGGCACCCATTCGACTGCGCTCAGGGCAGGCTCTGAAGCCGTGCCCTTAAGCAAGACGAAAGACAAAGTGGTCGTCCTTTCGCCCGTCTCGGGTGGCGGATTGCTGAGCGGCATCGCCACGGCAGCCAAGCTGGCCGCGCCGGGCAGAACGCAGGTATGGGCGGCGGAGCCGGAGCTGGCGGCGGACGCGACCGAATCCTTCCGCACGCGCAAGCTCGTCGAGTGGCCGGCGGAGAAGACCGCGCGGACGATCTGCGATGGCCTGCGCACGCAGTCCATGGGCGTGCTGAACTTCGCGCACGTGATGCGCTACGTGGACGGCATGGTGAACGTCAGCGAGGACGAGATCCTCCGCGCCATGCGCATCATGCTAACGGCGACCGATCTTGTCCCCGAGCCAAGCGGCGCAGTCACCTTCGCGGCGGCGCTCTTTCATCACGGCGAATTGCCGCCGTGCGAGCGGATGGTCGCCGTGCTGAGCGGCGGCAACATCGACCCGGCGCTGAAGGCCAAGCTGGAGGCGGATGCTTCCGCCCGGGCCGTTGCGGGAGTCTAATGTTTGCTATGAGGACGATGCGAGACGCAATGTGGACCCGACCCCCATGCACGCCCTTTCGGTCGCGCATGTATGGGGCATCCATCATCATTACAGCTGCGATCCTGCTTGCGGCCTGCGCTTGCGGCCCGGCTTCCGCGCAAAAGAAGGGCAAGGACAACCTCTCCGGCTACGATCGCTCGGCGAAGGCCACGCTGGTGCATCCGGCGATTGTGTATGTCGCAGCGGACGACACTTCAAACCACCTCGCCGAAGTCGGCATCGGGCATGAGGTGGTGATTACGGAACGCAACGGCTCGTGGGTGCGCGTGTTCGCGAACACGGACCGCGGCGAGGACGCGGACGAAGGCGACCAGCCGGAGTTCGGTGAGGACCCCGCGCCGCCGGAGTCCGGCTGGATCAAGGACAAGGGCATCGTCTCGCCGAAGACGCCCAACGGCGACGAAATTCTTTTTGGCGCGGCGGCCAACGAAGAAGAGATGGCCAGCCAGCCGCACGCGCCCAAGGACGCGGCCCAGGCAGCGCACCTGCTGTACAAGCGCGCGGCGACGTATTTCCCGGACTCCCCGCTGGCGCCGGAGGCGGCGTGGCGCGCCGCCGACGTGCGCTGGCAGATCGACAAGGCGGACATCTCCGGCTTGCCTTCGGCGAAGGAGCAGGCGGCCTATCTGCGTCCGCAGATCTACGAGGGCGACCTGCAGAAGGTAATGAAGATGTATCCGGGGACCAAGCAGGCCGCGCTCGCCGCGTATGACCTGCTCGACAACAAGACCTGCGGCGACTGGCAGGGCCTGCCCAAGTGTCCGGAGATGGAAGCCGGCCTGTTCGAGAAGTATGCAGAGCGCTATCCGGATTCGCCGAAAGCGGCTCAGGCGCTGTATGAAGCCACCTACCGCGAGGGCGTGCTAGTGGAGATGTACCTCGTGCAGGACGACAAGGGCCGCAGCCAGAAGGCGGCGGACAACGTGCAGGCTCTCGCGGCCGCGATGAAGCAGAAGTATGCGAGCTCGGACTACACGGCGCGCGCGGCCGGCATTGCATATCGCGTGCAACAGCAGATCCCGGTGTATGGCAGCGATCGGGACTGATTAATCGCATGAAATATTGGAAGCAAATAATTCGAATTGCATGTTTTCCGGCGATACACCTATGTTTGTGCGCTTGTACTCATTTATTTTTAGGAGATGACGGTTGGGACTGGATGTTCGTGATGTTGCTGGACATGCCTTTGCTTGTGTTATTCAAGTCATTCAAGAAGCCTCCATATGAGACTAGCGATGTAGTGGTACTTGGAACAATAGGCTGGCTGTGTGTCGGTATCTTAATCGTAGTTACTCATGAATGGTTCAAGCGCTGGTTACAGCGCAGAAACGAGCCCGAGTCTAAGTGATGAGGAGTATGGCGTCTGCGTGAGCGGGACCGCTCGATGACTTGCTGGTTGCTGGTCGGAGCTATTCCAGATGAAATGCGCCGTTGCTCCAGTCTTCGGGGGCGACATCGGCGATGGTTTCGGTGAAGTCCCAGCGATGGCCGTGGAAGTCGCGGGCGTTGTACTGGCGCTCGCCGTAGTTGTGGTCCGTCGGCTCGGTAAGGATGATGGCACCGTTCTGCCGCGCGCGGTTGCAGTGGCCGATGGCGTCTTCAATCCGCACCTGCGTCGTATGTGAATCGTTGGGCTTGGCATCGCCTTCCGCGATGGTGAAGCAGCCGGCACCGGCCTTCATCTGGATGCGATGGTTGGCGATACGCAGCCGGACCGAGAAGCCGAAGGCCTTCGCCAGCCACTCGGCGGCTGCAGCGGGGTCCGGATAGATGAGCACGGGAATGACGGCGCACGGCGGAGCTGAGCGGTTGGAGCGCATGGGGTGAACTGTACCACTGCCAACCGGCCCTTTCGGTAGGCGAAACGATGATCCGCCGCCCGTAAAGTGAATTTTTTAATGGGCAAAATATTGAAAACAAATGAAACTGCCCGCAAAATATTCCAGATATTTGGCTTAGACGCAAAATATTGATTCCAAGCAGGTTGCGAGGCAATGAAAAAGCCCGGCAGACGTTGCCGGGACCGCTGTCTATTTCCTTCTCCTTTCATTCTAACAAGCCAGCCAAAACTACTTTGCCACTTTTTGGAAAATTTTATCTGTCGCGCAGTTACAGGTTTAGCGACCGAATGTCGTCGTGCGACCTCTTGACAGGAATTTTAGTGCGGTAGCGCGGGCAAGTTCCGCAAAGCGCTCAGGGGAAGGTCTGATTGAAGCTCCGGATGACCGAGAAGCCGTTCGAATAGAAACGCGGATTCCCCTCGGGAATGACAAACAAAAACCGCTTCGCTCGTCAGATTGCTGGACTTACTTCCAACTAACGATGAACTTCATATCCGCTCCTTGCGCGTGGTGTGGTGGATGGGCCCGGGCATTGGAGTCAATCAGGATAGAGAGGATGATGTCAAGGTTCGAGGGGCGAGGTTCGAGGTTCGAGCGGGGTGCGAGGGGCGAGGGACGACGAGTGGGCTTCCCCACCCGTCCGTCCTTCGGCTTCGCTCAGGACAGGCTACGACCGCGCACGGTGGGGCACCCGAGCAGATTCTTTCAGAAGGCCGATCGTTGTCAGGCAATGGTCCGGCGGATCGTCGCATCCGCATCTGAATCGAAAAGGAAAAGCAGATTCCCCCGCATTCGACGCGGGCGTCGAACCCTGCGGAATGACAAATCAAGCGCGATACTGGAGGCGGGGAGGTGCGAGCGATGGAGTATGTGAATCTGGGGCGGACGGGGCTGAAGGTTTCGCGGATATGCCTGGGGTGCATGAGCTATGGCGCGCCGCCGGCCGGACAGCCGCTGCGGCCGGGGTCGAATACGTGGAGCCTGAATGAGCAGGAGAGCGCGCCGTTCTTCCGGCAGGCGCTGGACCTGGGCATCAACTTCTTCGACACGGCGAATGTGTATGCGAATGGCGACAGCGAGCGCGTGCTGGGACGGTATCTGAACGCGAACGCGAAGCGCGAGGATGTTGTCGTCGCGACCAAGGTGAACGGCGTGATGCGCGATGGGCCGAACGGCGGCGGGCTTTCGCGTAAGGAGATTCTGTTTGAGCTGGACGAGAGCCTGCGGCGGCTGGGGATGGATTACGTCGACCTCTACTGGATCCATCGCTGGGACAAGACCACGCCGATCGAGGAGACGCTGGAGACGCTGAACGACTGCGTGCGCGCGGGCAAGGTGCGGTATCTGGGCGCGTCGTCGATGTGGGCGTGGCAATTCTCGAAGGCGCTGTATACGGCAAAGGAGCGAGGGTGGTCGCGCTTTGTGGCGATGCAGCCGCACTACAACCTGCTGTATCGGGAAGAAGAGCGCGAGATGCTGCCGCTGTGTGTAGACCAGGGCGTGGGCGTGCTGCCGTGGAGCCCTCTGGCGAGGGGAAGGCTGGCGCGCGCGTGGGGCGAGGCGGGGACGAAGCGGAGCGATGCGGATCCGTTTGGGAAGACGCTCTACTCGCGCACGCAGGAGGCGGACAAGGCGGTGATCGATCGGTTAGGTGAAGTGGCCGCGGCGCGTGGGGTTTCGCGGTCGCAGATAGCTCTGGCATGGATGATGCAGAAGCCGGCAATCGTGGGGCCGATTGTGGGCGCGACGAAGGCGAATCATCTGGAAGATGCCGCTGCGGCGGTTTCGCTGAAGCTGACGCCGGATGAGATGAAGGCGCTGGAAGAGCCGTATGTAGCGCATCCGGTGCTGGGACTCAGTTAGGTTCGAGGGGCGGGGTTCGAGGTTCGAGCCGGGTTCAAGGTGCAAGGGCCGAGGTACACCCACCCGTCCGCAAAAAGCGCGTACGGATGGGGCACCCGAACTTAGGTAATCGATAGCGGATGGGCGATGGATGACAAGCACTATTGCTGGTCGGCGGAGGCGAGGGCGTAGTAGCCTTTGCGGGCGTCGAGCTTGAGGTTCTTGCCGCAGCTGAGGTCGATTTTGCGGTAAGTGCCGTCCGCCTTCGGGTTGCTGGGACGGTAGCTGAGCAGATATTGCGTGCGCAGCTCGTCGGTGATCTGCTGGAAGGCCTCTTCGAGCTTCTTGCCGTTGTTGCCGACGTTGATGACGCGTCCGCCGGTGTCGCCGGCGAGCTTGTTCATGTCCGAGTCGCCGACGTTGAAGCCGCCATAGAGCTGGCCCATGCGGTCGGCGATCATGATGACGTAGACGATGGCATTGGCCTTCTGCGCGGACTCGATGGCGCCCTTGAGGTTTTCCTGCGAGCCCTGGTCGCCGCCGTCGGTGAGGAGCACGAGGACCTTGCGGCCGGTCTCAGGACCGAGCTTGTCATGCGCGGCGAGATAGACGGCGTCAAACAGCAGCGTGCCGCGCGGATCGCCATTGCCGGTGATAGAGCCGGTTCCGGCGCCGGTGTTGATGGTGGCCTTGTTGAGGGCGCGGGAGATTTCGCTGGGCCGGTTGGTGTAGTCGGCGAGCAGATCGACGTTGATGTCGAAGCTGATGAGGAAGGCCTCGTCCTTGGGCGTCATCACGTCGCGCAGGAATTCGGCGCCGGACTGCTGTTCCATGGGCAGCACGTTCTGCTGCGAGCCGGAGGTGTCCAGCAGGATGCCGATGGTGAGCGGGAGCTTCTTCTCCTGGGTGAAGTCCTTGATGGTCTGGGGGACTTTGTCTTCGGCGACGGAGCAGTCGGATTTCGTGAGGTCGGTGACGAAGCCGTCCTTGTCGCGCGCGGAGAAGAATACATTCACGAGGTTGACGTTGACGTTGATGGTCGGGGCGTCGATGTCGGCGACCGGCTGCGCCGGGGCGTCGCTCTTGGGTGGCGGCGCGCTGACCGAGGGGGCCTCCTGCGCGGAGAGGGGACAGGGGCAGAGGGCCAGCGCCAGAAAAAGTGCGGGAGAGGCTACAGCGGCAAGGAAGCGGAGGCGCATGGGCTTATGTCACATTAAACGACGGATTGGAGGGATAGTTGTCAGCTCTCAGTTGTCCGTTAGGCCGCAACGAAGGGCCGGCTTTTGCCGTCCAATGGTTGGACGCGCAACAGAGGCCAATGGATGACGGGGTTTGGGCCGCGCTGGTAGTCTCAAATGGCATGGCGTAGCGCCGGGAATGAGGGTTGGATTGAGAACGAAGACGCAATGGGCTGGTCTGGGCGCGGGGCTGGGGATTGGATCCGTGGCGCTGATGCTGATGGGCGCGCAGTCACAGCCGCCGGCGATTCCGGATGCGCCCACGCCGCATGTGAGCCTGCCGACGGGCGGGGTGACGCCGGGCGCGGGGACGACCTCGCCTTCAGAGACCGGGGATACGACGCTGCCGCCGGATACGACGCCGGAGGCGGGGACTACTCCTGCGGGTGCTCAACCTGGAGCAACTGCCGGGAAAACCGGAGGCGGAACCCAGGGGACGGCAGAAGACCTTAAAGCTCCCACCATCGTCGGCCCCGGCGTATATGAAGTGAATATCCCGTTCACGGTGAAGGACGCGAAGGGCCAGATGGTGCCCAACATCCGGCCGGCGGAGATCCAGGTCTTTGAGAACGGCCGGATGATGCGAATCGTGAAGTTTGTAGATGAGGGGGAGGGCCAGCCGCTGGCGGTCGCGATCGTGATCGACCAGAGCATGGGCAAGGAGCAGATGGATACGGTGAACGCGGCGCTGGGCGCGCTGCAGAGCGCCTTCTCGCGGTATGACGAGATTGCCGTATTCACGTACAACAAGAGCACGAAGCAGGTGACGGAATTCACCGGCGCGCAGAGCATGCGTGCGTCGCAGTCGATCGATGACGCGAAGGGCCCAGGGCGCGATGAGATGCTGGCGGGCAGCCTGGGCGGGCCGCTGGCGCACAACCTGGTGCTGAACGACCAGAACTTCGACCCGAATACGTCGGCGAACCGCGGCCACTCCAGCCTCACGATCAATCCTCCGCGCGAGTCGCACCCGCTGTATGACGCGATCCTCACGGCCGCGACCGCGCTGAGCACGCAGCCCGTGGAACGGCGGCGCGTGGTGTATGTGATCTCCAACGGCCAGGAGTACGGCAGCAAGACCAAAGGCAAGGATCTGCTGCACTATCTGCAGACCAACGGCATTGAGGTGGACGGCACTCTGATCGGCATCCAGACTGCGCTGCCGGTGGTAGGCATGCTGGACCGCATTCACCTGCCGCTGCAGATGCGCGACAACGTACTGACGCCGCTGGCCAATGCGACCGGCGGCAATGTGGACGCGGAATTCCGTGCGTCGGCGATTGAGCGTGGATTCGCGAAGGTAGTGGGTGAAACGCGCAACCGGTACATCGTCACCTGGGATTCGCCGGAGCCGTTCTATGACGGCAAGTCGCGGTCGCTGAACATTACGGTCCTGCGCCCGGGGCTGACGGTGATTGCGCCGCCGCTCTACTATCCGGAAGCGATGGAGCTGCGTCAGCGGCCGGCGAGCGGGCTGGGCGCGCCGAAAGGGCCGAACGGAACGCCGCTGAAGTAGCTCAAGAGAGAGATCGGGATGAACCTCATGCTGCGCGGCATCGTGCGGGAGAGCGCATTGCTGGGCCTCGCGGCGGCGGCGCTGTGGGGCGGCGGCGATTTTTCCGGCGGCATGGGCGTCAAGCGTGCCGGCGGCGGCATTGGCGCCGCATTGCGCGTGGTGCTGATCAGCCATCTGGCGAGCTTTACCGTGCTATTGCTAGTGGAGCGCGTGCGCGGCGATGCGTTTCCCCATGGCGCTGTGCTGGCGTGGGGAGTTGCCGCGGGCGTGGCAGGCGGCCTTTCGCTGACGGCGTTCTATACAGCCCTGTCGCGCGGGGCGATGGGCGCATCGGCGGCGGTGAGCGGCTTGCTGGCGGCGGCGATCCCGGCAGGAATCGGGATGGCGGAGGCGGGCTCGCCGGGTGCGCGGGCTATCGTGGGATTCGCAGTGGCGGCAGTGGCGATCTGGCTGATTGCCGCGGGCGAAACAGTGCATGGCGTGGAGACGGCCGAGGAGGCCGTCCACGAGCATGAGGTCGCGGATGCGGCTCAGCGCAACGCGGCCCTGCGTGCAGAGCGTCGAGCGGCGGCGCGGCAGACCATGCTGCTGGCGGTGCTGGCCGGCGCGGGGTTTGGAGTTTACTTCTTCGCGCTGAAGATGGCCAACCCGGCAGGCGTGGTGTGGCCCATGGCGACGGCGCGGATGGGCAGCCTGACGGTATGCGGGCTGATGCTGTTGGGGCGCAGTTTGCGGCGGTGGGACACAGCTGAGGATTCTGGCGTGCGCATTACATGGCCGACGGTGCGCTGGGCGCTGGCGGCGGCTCTGCTGGATACCTCGGGCAATCTGCTGTTTATTGCCGCAACGCGGGCGGGAAGGCTGGATGTCGCGTCGGTGCTGGCGTCACTCTATCCGGCGTCCACGATCCTGCTGGCGGCCGTGACCCTGGGCGAGCGGCCGACGAAGCGGCAGGCTATGGGGATGCTGGCGGCCGCGGCGGCCGTGGTGATGATCGCCTTGTAGCGAGTCAGCGGGTTAGCAAGTCAGCGAGTCAGCAAGAGCGCGCACTCGCGATATGCTGCGGATGCGCAGACAGCGAGATGATCGCAGATTGTAAGGATGTGCGCGTCGAGCTACGACTTGGTAGCGGTCTCTTCCGGCTTCGGGGTGACGGTGTGCGCGTCCGAGGTGGCGCTCTTCACTTCGTCATTGACGCCCTTCATGCCCTCTTTGAAACCGCGCAGCCCTTCGCCCAGGCCTTTGCCCAGCTCCGGCAACTTACGGCCGCCGAACAGCAGGACTACGATGAGGCCAATGATGAGTAGGTGCCACGGTTGTAAAAGGTCGCCCATAAAGATTCTCCTGGCAGCGGTGGGCGCGGGGATACGCCGGCTGCACGGCTCTATTCTCGCACAAAGAACCGGCGAATGTCGCATGGAAGCGACGCAGCCAGGAATGGGCACTACACTGGTCGCGTGGCGTCTTCCAACACCCCTGAACAGGCACCGAAGCTGAGCTTCGGCCAGCGGCTGACGTTGTTTTTCGTGCCGCCGCTGGCGGCGGTTGTGATCCGGCTGCTGGGGATGACGCTGCGCTATGAAGACCGCTGCGAGCCGGGCGTAACGCCGGGATATGCCACCCCCGGCCCGACCGTGTTCGCCTTCTGGCATCGGAGCCTGCTGGCGTGCGCGCACCGGTTCAAGAACCTGGATATCGCAATCCTGATCAGCGCGAGCTTCGACGGCGAACTGATTGCCCGCACGGTGGAACTGCTCGGCTTCAGGGCGATTCGCGGGTCAAGCTCTCGCGGCGGTGCGGCGGGGCTGCGCAACATGCAGGCGGCGTATGCGGCGGGGCATCGCTGCGCGTTTACGGCAGATGGGCCGCGCGGGCCGAAGTTCGTCGCCAAACCCGGCGCGGCGCAGTTGGCGAACTCCGTGGGCGAGCAGGGATTGTCCGAGGCAATGGGCACGTGGGTGGGCTGCTTCTATGCGTTGCCGGAGCGTGCGTGGGAGCTGAAGTCGTGGGACCGTTTCCTGATTCCGAAGCCGTTCTCGCGCGTCGTGCTGACCTGGCCGGAGCATGTGCCGCGAGGCGAAGTGACCACAGCGACGGTGCAGGCGGCGCTGGACAAGGCAGTGGCGATGGCGGAAGAGGCGGAGTAGCAGCGGGCTTCAGCCCGCGGTGGCGCGGTGGAGACTGATTAGGGGCTTTAGCCCCGGCGTTGACGAATCCTAAATGCCGAGATCTTCATCGATAGACTTGAGATGTGCGCGTCTCCGATTTTCATTTCGATCTGCCGGAGGAGCTGATTGCGCAGCATCCGCCGGCGCAGCGCGGCGCGAGCCGGATGCTGGTGCTGGAGCGCGAGAGCGGCCGGCACGGTGCTGCGAATCTGCGCGACGCATGGTTTCGCGATCTGCCGGAGTTTTTGCGTGCGGGCGATTTGCTGGTGCTGAACGATTCGCGCGTGATTCCGGCGCGACTGTTTGGGCGGAGAGCGGTCAAACCCACATCCCAGAATCGAGATGTGGGGCACTTAACGATGAAGACGCAGGAGCCGTCGGGCGAGATTGAAGTACTGCTGACGGAACTCGTCGATGGCAGCGCGAACGTCTGGCACGCACTCGTAAAGCCCGGACGTAAGGTGCGTGTGGGCGAGCGGCTGGAGTTCTTCGATTCCGCGCAGAGAGTCGATGGCTCCTCTCCCACATCTCAGAATCGAGATGTGGGGCACCCAGTGCTGACGGCCGAGGTGATCGGCTCAGGAGAACGCGGCGAACGGACGCTGCGCTTTGCGCCGGTAGAAGATTTCCATGCAGTGCTGGCGCGGATCGGCCACATGCCGCTGCCGCCGTATATCCGGCATGGACAGGACGAAGCCGAGGACCGCGAGCGATATCAGACTGTATATGCCAAGGACGCGGGATCGGCCGCGGCGCCGACGGCGGGGCTGCACTTTACGCCGGAGATGCTCGATGCGCTGCGCGCGCGCGGCGTGGAGATTGCCTACGTGACGCTGCACGTAGGACTGGGAACATTTCAGCCGGTGCGTGTGGAGAAGGTGGAAGATGTGCGCCTCCACGCCGAGCGGTACACCCTGCCGGCGCAGACAGCAGACGCGTTGCAGCGTGCGTTACGCAAAGGGCAACGAATCATTGCGGTAGGCACGACGACCACACGCACGCTGGAGCATGTAGCGCTTGAGGCGCGAAAAGGTATCTCCGATTTCCCGAAATGGGCCGAGAACATTGCGCCGCATTCGGGCGAGACTTCGATCTTTATCGCGCCCGGGCATCGGTTCCAGATCGTCTCCGGACTGCTGACGAACTTTCATCTGCCGCAATCCACGCTGCTGATGCTGGTGAGCGCGTTTGCCGCGGATCGCCTGGCGGAAAGAGATGAGCCGAATTCCGATGCAGGCCGGCGCGCAGTGCTCGCAGCGTATGCCCATGCCGTGCGCGAACAATACCGGTTTTACTCCTACGGCGACTGCATGCTGCTGCTCTAACCTCAGAGCCATCACGATTGGGTGGCGTGCAATGCGCGGGGGCCGATGGTCAGTTTGAATTCTGCTTTGAAAGGGCGTGGCTTAAGCCACGCCATCAGCAGGCCAATCTGAGGTTGGGCTTTTAGCCCCTGAGGTCATCTTTTTTCAAACTGACCCACTACCCGCGGGCCCAAGCGGATGCGCGCGATAGCCCGCGTCGTGTAATATTTTTCCTCGGACAACAAAAGAAAAAACAGACTACGTCTAAGTTGAGCAACACAGGGCCTGGCTGCACCTCTTTTCTTTTCTGCCGTGGAAGGAATGGACGATTTACCCACCTCCGGCAGAGCGCCTCTGTTGATCTGATGGCCTCGAAACGCCGGCAATTTGCCGTGCGGCGGTGGTGTGTCTCAGATCGCTGTCGTTGTCGAAAAAAAATGGAAAGCCCGATTTTGCCAGGGCACGGAGAACGTGAATGAGCTCGCCGAGCGACGATACGAAGGCGCATTTCCATCAGAATTCAACTCATCCAGAACACTCTCCCGATTCTTTTGCTGCAACGCCCTCCATTGCGGCATTCCACTATGGAGCGCCGTCAGAACGAGAGGAAGCAGTCCGTGACTTTGCGGGCGCGGCTGAAGCGGCAACTCCTGTGGCCGTGCTGGTATGTCATGGCATGGGCGAGCAGGTGCGGTTTGAGACGATCGGCCAGTTGGCATCGTCCATCCTGAGCGCGGCCGAGGCCGGCGGCTGCCGCGTGCATCCCAATGGCGTGCACCTGTCGCGCGAAGGAGACGGCCTGCTGGCGCGCGCGGAGCTGAAGTGGGCGACAGCAGAGGGAGTAGAGAAGGAAGCGCATATCTACGAGGCGTACTGGGCGCCGGTGACGGAGAGCAAGGTCACGTACGCGGATACGCTCAGGTTCCTGTTCCAGGCGGCATGGCGCGGCATCCGGTGCAGCAAGCTTCTACGCCGCAGCAGCTTCAAGCGGTGGATGTTCGGGAATCTGCGCCCAGTTGTCATCTCAGCCGGCACGCAGTTGGCGCTCGTGATCGTAGGGCTGTTTTTGTTGGCTGAAGTTGGCGTAATCGCGTTTGTCACCCTGAAAGTCGCGGCGGGCGTGAAGGAACTGGCGAGCACGCAATGGCCGGTGCTGCCGCAGCTCAACGGCGTGTGGGGAACGATCTGTTCCGTAGCGTCGTTCCTGTGGCATTGCCTGCTGCAACTGGCAAAGCCCTTCATCCCGCAGCATGCGCGGCTGCATCGCATGCCGCTGGACCATGAGTGGTGGTGCGCGGCATGGCACACGCTGGTGTGGCTCGCGACGATCGCGCAGGCGTTTGTGGTGCGATATTTCCTGATCCAGTATGCAGGCGATGTGGCGGCATACATCTCGCCCTTTAAAGCGTCAAAGTTCGACGCGATCCGCACCGAGATTCAGCAGATCGGCCTCAAAGTCGGTCGCGTGATCTATGGTTTCGACCCTGTATCGGGAGTTCCGCACTATGAACGCGTGGTCGTGGTGGGGCATTCACTGGGATCGGTGCTGGCGTACGACACGCTGAACGCACTGATCAATACCGACCTGACCTCACCAAACGAAGAGCAGCGTGACGTGGCAGCGAGGACGACCCATCTGATCACGTTCGGCTCGCCGCTGGACAAGACCGCGTTTCTGTTCCGCAACCAGTCGAACCACGTGAAGGACCCCCTGCGCGAGCAGATGGCTGCAGGCTTCCAGCCGCTGATTCTGGATTACAAGACGTTCCGGAGCCGCCTGGAGTGGATCAATCTCTGGTCGCCCATGGACATCGTCTCCGGCAGCCTGGACTACTACGACTGGAAAGATGCGCCGGGATACACGCCGGTCGTGAACCGGGTCGATCGCGCCGCCTGGGTCCCGCTGGTTGCGCATGTGCAGTACTGGAACGGCGGCGAACTGGCGAAGACCCTGCTTGGCGCGATCTAAGCTTGCTCGCGGCGAGCCGGCGGACAGGCGGATGCAGAAGAGCGTCCGCCTTTTCCACTTATGCACGCGCATCCACATCGACTGCACTAACGGTGCGCCTTGTGGCAGGCGCAAGCGGGGGCTAGGCTCTGAGGGTTGCGCTCGCCAGACAAGGTCAGTGGCGAAAAACTTTGCAGTTACGTTTGTCAGCCCGGCTTCCCGGCCAAATGCACCACGGCAGAGGCAGAAGTAAGTCCCCGGCAGTAATCGTGGCTGAATACAACGAAAGTGGTAGCAAACGGCCCGATTTCCGAGCGGATGAGCTGTGGTTTGAGCAAGCGGAAAGTTGTACCGGTAGTGGGCAGTGGGGAAGTGAATGACACTGAAAGTCGCGCTAGGCTTGGCTTTTGCGCGAATTCCACAGCAATTTGCCGCTGTTCGTCGAGAGATTTCGCTGTAACGCCGCAGAAACAGGAGTATTTGCGATGCTAACACAACATCTTGTATCTTCCGCTTGACAGCCACCATAGACGGCGGTATTTTCACGTCTGCGTCACAAAAGCTCATCCGAAGGTGCCGCATTGAAGTACCTGGTCTCTGGAGCCGCCTTTCGGCAACGCCGGGACCCCCAACGAACGTAGCGAATCGAATATGCAGTGGCCGTGGACGACGGGCCAGTATGCGCCGTTGGCGGAAGCACCACCAGCAATATCCAAAGATCCAAAGAAGCAGGAGAACACCCCACGATGAACCCAGCTGAAGCCGCGACCGCCGCCACCCAGAACGGAACCCACACCGACTCCTACACGTCCCAGCGCCCCGCATCGGTTGGTATGTCGGGCCGCGCGCCCGGCCTGTCCTTCTCGCGCTACTTCACCCGCCCCGGCATCTCGCCCTTCGACGAGATCACCTGGGAGCTGCGCGACGCCATCATCCAGGACTACAAAGGCCGCACCATCTTCGAGCAGAAGAACGTAGAAGTTCCGGCGGACTGGTCGATGACGGCGACCAACATCGTGGCGTCGAAGTACCTGCACGGCCGCATCGGCACGCCGGAGCGCGAGTCCGGTGTGCGCGCGCTCATCACCCGCGTCGCCGAATCCATCCGCGACTGGGGCTTGAACATGGGCTACTTCGCCACGGCGGCGGACGCAGCCACCTTCTTCGCCGAGCTCTCGCACCTGCTGCTGAACCAGAAGGTGGCCTTCAATTCTCCCGTCTGGTTCAACGTGGGCTGCGACCGCCTCGAGCCGAACAGCGATGCGCAGAACTGGCACTGGAACCCTGCCACCGGCAACATTGAGTTCTCCGTCACCGGCTACACCAAGCCGCAGTGCTCGGCGTGCTTCATCAACTCCGTCGGCGACTCGCTCGACTCGATCCTGACGCTGGCCAAGACCGAGGGCATGCTCTTCAAGTGGGGATCGGGCGCGGGCTCGAACCTCTCCGCCATCCGCGGATCGCGCGAGACCCTCTCCGGCGGCGGCACAGCCTCTGGCCCACTAAGCTTCATGCGCGGCTTCGATGCCTTCGCCGGCGTCATCAAGAGCGGCG
>DATNAU010000140.1:0-3926 GCA_035572415.1 Acidobacteriaceae bacterium | reverse complement strand
TTCTGCGGACGCCAGTACATATTCTTCGGCCAATAGAGCGCCGCCAGTTCCGCCGCCAGCAGGCCGCCCAGAATCTCCGTCGCCTCGCGCCCTTTGTGGACGGCTGTCGCGCCGACATAATCGCCCTTAACGGTCGTCACTTTTTTCAGCGCGCCGACCTCCACGCCCGCCTTGCGCGCAAAGGCCTGTGCCGCTGCCGTAGGCTGTCCATCTTTGAAGGCGACTCCCCAGGCCGGCCCGGTCATCTCCTGTGTGGCATCCGGCTGCTGCCCGAGTACGCCGTTCACCTGCACCGCCAGCCGTCGCGGTGTTGAATAGCTCCGCACTTCATGCTCCGTGGCCAGCAGCCGCTCGCGCCGCAGCAACTCCACGACCCGATCCCGCAGTTCCGTCTGCGCCGCCGTGATCATGCGCGCCGGAATCTCTTCCATCCCCACTTCAAAAAGCAAATTCGGCATGGCTAGGCGGCCCCCAATCCCAGCTTTTGTGCCGCATAGGCTTTCGCCACGCCGACCACTATGTTGCGAATCCGCGCCATCAGCGCCACGCGCTCCGTCACCGAAATTGCCCCCCGCGCGTCCAGCAGATTAAACAGCTGCGAGCACTTCAGGCACAGTTCATACGCGCCCAGGAGAGGGAAGCGCCGCAGCGCCCACCGCACATCCTCGTCCGGCGGAGTCTCGCCGTCATGGACCAGCCGCCCGTGAATCTTCTCGTGCCGCTCGGATTTCTTCTCCGTCCTGAAGCTCTGATGGAACGCATCGAGCAGCGCCTGGCACTCGGCCTCGTAGAGCCGCAGGTGCTCCCACAACTTGCCAATGTCCGCCGCCTCGAAGTTGTAGACGGAAAGCTGCAACTCCTCCTGCAGCCGAATATCGCGGTAAGTCACCTCGCGCCCCGTCTTCGGGTCGCGCGCCCACACGATGTCGTAGATAGAGTCCACATCCTGCAGGAATGCCGCAATACGCTCAAGCCCGTACGTGATCTCGCCCGAAATCGGGTCCAGATCCATCCCACCGCACTGCTGAAAATAAGTGAACTGCGTAATCTCCAGACCGTCGAGCATCACCTGCCAGCCCACACCCCACGCACCACCCACCGGCCATTCCCAGTTGTCTTCCTCAAACTTGATGTCGTGCTCGCGCAGCTTGATCCCGATCGCCTCCAGCGACTGGAGGTAAACATCCTGGATCTCATCCGGCGGCGGCTTCAGGATCACCTGCAACTGCGTGTGCTTGTAGAGACGGTTCGGATTTTCGCCATAGCGTCCGTCCGCCGGGCGCCGCGAAGGCTGCGTGTACGCGATGGAAACCGGGTCCGGCCCCAGCACCCGCAGGAAGGTGTCCGGCGACATCGTCCCCGCGCCTACCTCCACGTCATAGGGCTGCGCCAGCACGCAGCCGCGCTCGGCCCAGAACCCCTGCAGCCGCAACAGCAATTCCTGAAAGGTCAGCGCTTTCGGTGCGCTTTCCAGGCTCGATGCACTCAAAGAAGACACCTGTGTGGTTAGATCAACGCTGTCCCGATTCTATCGGCACCGGCCGCAGGATGACGAATCCGCCCCGGCAGACAACCGCCGCCACCGCCAGCCGCCTCCATCTCACCGTGAAAGCACACGGCGCCGTGCGCATCGGCATCTCCGGCTGGATGTACAAAGGGTGGCGCGGCGTCTTCTACCCGGACAAGCTCCCGCATCGCAAAGAACTCTCCTACGCCGCAGGCCTCTTCCCCACGGTCGAGATCAACGGCACCTTCTACTCGCTGCAGCGTCCCTCCAGCTACGAGAAATGGGCTGCCGAAACCCCAGACCCCTTCGTCTTCGCGATCAAGGGCTCCCGTTTCATTACCCATATGAAAAAACTCCGGGACATCCGCATCCCCCTGGCGAACTTCCTCGCCTCTGGGCTGCTGAAGCTCGAGAGCAAACTCGGCCCGTTCCTCTGGCAATTCCCCCCGAACTTCACGTTTCATCCCGAAGTGCTGGACGACTTCTTCGCGCTGCTGCCGCGCACCACGCAAGCCGCCGCCGATCTCGCTACCGAACACGACGTCCGCCTCAAAGGCCGCTCATTCCTCGAGCCGAAGACGAACCAGGCCCTGCGCCACGCCGTCGAAATCCGCCACCCGAGCTTCATCTCGCCGGAATTCATCCGCCTGTTGCGCCGCCATCGCATCGCACTCGTCTGTGCCGACACGGTTGAGTGGCCGCTCCTCATGGATGTCACCGCGGATTTCGTCTACGTCCGACTGCATGGCTCCGAGCAACTGTACGCCAGCGGCTATGATCCACCGGCCCTCGACACCTGGGCTGCCCGCGTCGCGGCCTGGGCGTGCGGAGGCCAGCCCGCCGACGGCAATTACGCATCGACCACCCTTCCTCCCAGACGAGCGAAGCGCGACGTCTACGTCTATTTCGACAACGATGCCAAGGTGCGCGCGCCCTTCGACGCGCAGGGGCTCATCGAGCGCGTGAACCGCCTGCTGGGCGGCTGAGCTACTGTCCCGCCGCGATCTTTTCCGTATGCGCCGAGAGCTTCGCTGTCCGCTCGACCTTCTCCCAGTTGAACGGCCGCCCTTCCAGCGCGCGCTTGATCGTCCGGAACAGCACGACCGAGAACAACTGCCGGTACGCGAAGCGCTGCAGCCAGATGTGGAACAGCAGCCACCCGTCTCCACGATTCGCCGGATGCCGCCGCTCCAGGCTGAACGCCAGTACCGACGTGATGAAGTCGATGATCAGAAACGCCAGGAAGTATGTCAGCAACTTCTCAAAGCTTGCCGAGTTGGCCGCTCCCGGGTGGAAGTGACGGTTCAGCACGAACTGCACAACCCCCACCGCGAAGATGATGTCGATGAACGGCGAGACCAGCGGCAGCAGGATCTGGAAAATCAGAATGTTCGGCAGAGCGAAGAAGCCCATCGCCGGATTCGTCCTCGCCCCGGCCCGGTGCTTGAACACCGCCTGCAGAATTCCGAAGGACCAGCGGAACCGCTGCCGCATCAGCGCGCGTGCCGTCGCCGGAGCCTCGGTGAAAGCCAGCGCCCGGTCCTCGTAGATGACCTTGTACTTCTGCTCCAGCAGATTCATGGTCAGGTCGGCATCTTCCGCCACCGTGTTCACCGGATAGCAGCCGCCCCTCTTCACGGCGTTCGTGCGCCACGCGCCGATCGCGCCCGGCACCACCGTCACCACATTGAACAGGTCCATCGCGCGGCGCTCGAAGTTCTGGCTGGTGATGTACTCGAGCGCCTGCCACTGCGTCCACAAATTGACGCGGTTGCCCACCTTCGCATTGCCCGCGACCGCCCCAACCCGTGGATCGGCAAAGTGGCACACCAGCTTCGAAACCGCATCACCCGCAATGATGGTGTCCGCGTCGATCCCGACGTAGATCTCCTCGTCTACGTGTTCCAGGCCATAATTCAGCGCCTCGGCCTTGCCGGCGTTCTGCTTGGTCAGGACCGTAAGCCGCCGCTGCGCAATTTCCTCCGGATACGCGTCGCGCGCCACCTCAAAGGTCCGGTCCGTCGATCCGTCATCGATCACGATGACGCGAATATTCTTGTAGTCCGACTGCAGCACCGACTTGATCGTTCGCGCGATGACCAGCTCTTCGTTGTACGCCGGAATCAGCACTGCAACCCGCGGCTCATAAACGCCCGCCGGAACTGGTCGCCGCCGGAAGCGGTCGATCAGCGCAAAGATGCCGATCAGGATAAGCCGTCCGCTCATCAAGACGTCGCCGATGAAGAAGATGTCCACAACCGAGTGCGCGAACAGGCCGATGAAGAAGAACGCCGCCCAGTCCACACGCGCCTGCCAGCGCATGTTCGCGGGAATCGTCGGCATCACCTCGGTACGCGTCTTGCCCATCAGCTCGCTGACAGGAACGAACTCGTAGCCTTTGGCGCGCAGCGTCGTGATC
>DATNAU010000139.1:0-3043 GCA_035572415.1 Acidobacteriaceae bacterium | reverse complement strand
ACATGGCTGCGATGATCTCCGCTCACATTACGCCCGTCCTCGGAAAAATCCGGGTGCCCCACATCTCGACTCTGAGATGTGGGATCGCTTCGTTCGTTCTCGCTGGGTTCTGCTCGCTCGCCGCGCCTGCGCAGGCCGCGCCCACTCCCACTCCCCTCGTCATCGACGCCTCCGCGCCCACTCCGCCGCCCGCACCCGCCAACTACACCTACGATTCCGCCGACGCCAAATCCCCAACCGGCCACACGCTCGGCCTCAACGCCGAGTACCTCACGCTCGACGGCAAGCCCCTGCTGCCCGTCATGGGTGAAATCCACTACTCGCGCGTCCCCGAGGCCGAATGGGAAACCGAAATCCTCAAGATGAAGTCCGCCGGTGTGCAGATCATCGCGACCTACATCATCTGGATTCACCACGAAGAGATCGAAGGCCAGTGGGACTGGTCCGGGCAGCGCGACCTCAGGAAATTCGTCCAGCTCTGCGCCAAACACGGCTTGTACGTCGTGCCCCGCATCGGCCCCTGGTCGCACGCCGAGGTGCGCAACGGCGGCTTCCCCGACTGGCTGCTCACCAAGACCAACCAGACTCGTTCCAACGATCCCACCTATCTCCATTACGTCGACCTCTACTACCGGCAGATCGCCGCGCAGCTCAAAGGCCTGATGTGGTCCGAGGGCGGCCCCGTCATCGCCATTCAGCTGGAGAACGAATACCGCGGCAGCGGGCCGATGCGCGGCTCGGCGCACATCCTCAAGCTCAAACAGATGGCGCGCAACGCCGGCCTCCGCGTGCCCTTCTACACCGTCACCGGCTGGGACGGCGCATCCATCCCCGCCGGCGCGGTCCTGCCCGTCTACGGCGGCTATCCGGACGCGCCCTGGGACGCATCGATCGAAAAACTCCCGCCGTCTGAGGTCTACGCCTTCCGGTTCGGCAGCCGTGTCACGGGAGACATGGGCGCCATCGGCACCTCTGGCGCGCCTCGCGGCAACGCCGCCAACTTCACCACCGACACGCCATTCATGACCGCCGAGATGGGTGGAGGCATGCAGGAGACTTACCATCGCCGCCCCATCGTCTCCGCCGACGACATCGCCGCCATGATGCCCGTCATGCTGGGCCCCGGCGTCAACCTCTACGGCACCTACATGTTCCACGGCGGCGAGAATCCCGACGGCAGACTCACCATGCTGCAGGAATCGCTCGCCACGCACTACGCCAACGACCTGCCCGAGAAGTCCTACGACTTCGTCGCGCCCATCGGCGAGTTCGGCGACGAACGCGAGAGCCTGCTGAAGCTGAAATCCTGGAACTACTTCCTCGCCGACTTCGGCTCGCTGCTCGCGCCCATGCAGCCGCGCAAGCCCAACGTCGTTCCCACCGGCCCGCGCGATCTTTCCGTTCCGCGCATCGCCGCGCGCACCTTGGGCCAGTCCGGCTTCCTCTTCGTCAACAACCACGTCCGCGGCTACGCCATGCCCGCGCGGCCTGACTTCCAGGTGACGATCAAGCTGCCGGACAACAAATCCGTCACCCTCCCCTCGAAGCCCGTCACGCTGCCCGCGGATGCCTACTTCGTCTGGCCCTTCAACATGGACCTCTCGGGCCTGCACCTCCGCTTCGCCACCGCCCAGCCCCTCGCCATCCTCGGCACAAAAGCGGCGCCGGTATATGCCTTCTTTTCGCAGCCCGGCATCCCCGCTGAATTCGTGATCGATGATGCAGGTGTCACCCTCGATCCCAAATCCATCGCTCGCCGTCCAATTGAGCTCGCCCACAATAACGGCAACTTCGTCCTTCGCCAGACTCGCGCGGATGATCAGGCCTTTGAAGGCTTCCAACCGGTATTCAAACTGCGCAACCGCAAAACTGTCACTATCATGCTCATCACGCCGAACGACGCGGAACATAGCTGGAAGGTGTCCTCAAAAGCAGGCGCCTTGCTCCTATGGACGCCGCACGATGCCTATATTGATGGTGACCTCGCAATCCTGCAGCACTTCGGCGATCTGCCACAACAGGGCATTTTGCCGCCCAGCAATTTCACATGGAACCAGCGTCCCGCGGGCATTGGCCATTTTGTGCCACTCGACAACGCCGGGCATGTGAACGTCAAGACGGTCGGGATTGCCGCAATGGCAAAAGATCTTGCCGAAAATTCTGAGCCGCCTGGCGTAGTTCAGATCCCCGTCACTCAAGTCCGCGCACCCGGCCAACCGGCCCCACTCCCGGACGGCTTCAAACCCTCCTCGCGCCCGCGCGTCGTTGCCGCCGCACCTCACGAAGCTGACTGGTCCCGCGCCGGCGTCTGGTCCATCACGTTGCCGAAATCGGTCACTGCGGCAACCGAATGGCACAACACCACTCTCCACGGAACAACCTGGGGGCAGGTTCATTACTTCCTCCGCATCCACTACACCGGAGACGTCGCCCGTCTTTCAGCAAAAGACCATCTCCTCACCGACGACTTCTACTCGGGCCGGCCCTGGCTCGTCGGACTCACACGCTTCGCGCCGCAGCTTGCACAATCTAACGGCAAGCTCACGCTCTCCATCTACCCCCTGCGCCCCAACCCACCCATCTTCTTCGAGCCCGGCCTCGAACCCAAACCCGATACACCACCCGCCTCGGTCACCTCCGTCGAACTGGTCACCCAATACACGCTGCAGCTCAAATTGATCCCGAGCGGTGTGATTCCACAGGAAACTGGAACTCAGACGGGGAAGCCTGTTATCCGCAAAACGCAAGCGCCGGAGGTTTTGCTTAAGGGCACGGCTTCAGCCGTGCCGTAATGCTGGCGAAATGCATGGGGCTTTAGCCCCTGAGGTCTATCTCGAATCTGCCGCACGATTGAACAGTGACCTCAGCGGCTAAAGCCGCATGCATCGTCCCCAAACCCGAAGCGGCACGGCTGAAGCCGTGCCCTTAAGCAAAACATGCCTGTGTACTCAGTTCGGATGGGTGCCGACAATTCGCGCTAATCTGAATCCATCCGCATGACCGAAGAAGACCCGATACCTATTCCTGCGCCTTCCTTTGAGGG
>DATNAU010000138.1:0-4856 GCA_035572415.1 Acidobacteriaceae bacterium | reverse complement strand
GCGGCAACAAGGCGATGAGCTTCGGCAAGTCGCGCGCCCGCCTGCTCTCCATGCAGCAGAAAAAAGTCACCTTCAAGGACGTGGCCGGTGTGGATGAGGCCAAGGAGGAGCTGAAGGAAATTATTGAGTTCCTGCGCGAGGCGCAGAAGTTCCAGCGGCTGGGCGGACGCATCCCCAAGGGCGTGCTGCTTGTCGGACCTCCGGGCACCGGCAAGACTTTGCTCGCCCGAGCGGTCGCCGGCGAAGCGAATGTCCCCTTCTTCTCCATCTCGGGTTCGGACTTCGTCGAGATGTTTGTTGGCGTCGGCGCGTCCCGTGTGCGTGACTTGTTCGAGCAGGGCAAAAAGAACGCTCCATGCATCATCTTCATCGACGAAATCGACGCGGTTGGACGCCATCGCGGCGCCGGCCTGGGCGGCGGACACGATGAGCGTGAGCAGACGCTCAACCAGCTTCTGGTCGAGATGGACGGTTTTGAGTCCAATGACGGCGTCATCCTGATCGCTGCCACCAACCGCCCGGACGTGCTCGATCCTGCGCTTCTGCGTCCCGGCCGTTTCGATCGCCGCGTAATCGTAGATCGCCCAGACATCCGCGGGCGCGAAGAGGTGCTTCGCGTTCACTCGAAGAAGGTCCCCATGGCGGAGGACGTGAACCTCAACGTGCTGGCACGCGGTACTCCGGGATTCTCCGGCGCCGACCTGGCCAACATGGTGAACGAGGCCGCGCTCACCGCTGCCCGCTTCAATCGCAAGTCGGTCCACATGTACGACTTTGAAGTGGCCAAGGACAAGGTTCTGATGGGCGCCGAGCGCAAGAGCATGCTCCTGACCGACGATGAGAAGCGCGATACTGCCTACCACGAGGCCGGTCACGTGCTCGTCGCCGCCAAGCGCAACCACGCCGACCCGCTGCATAAGGTCACGATCATTCCGCGCGGCATGGCGCTCGGTGTCACGATGCACCTGCCGGAAGAGGACAAGCACACCGTCACGCGCGACTATCTTGAAACGCAGCTCGCCATCCTGATGGGCGGCCGCTGCGCCGAAGAGATTTTCATGAACCGTCAGACCACAGGCGCCGGCAATGACATCGTGCGCGCTACGGAACTGGCCCGCAAGATGGTGTGCGAGTACGGCATGAGCGACCTTGGTCCCCTGACCTACGGCAAGAAGGAGCAGGAGGTGTTCCTCGGCCGCGACATCGCCCAGGCGCGCGACTACTCCGACGACACGGCCAAGCAGATCGACGTTGCCGTGCGCAAGTTCGTCGACGAGGGCTATCACTCCGCCTACAAGATCCTGCAGGACAATTCCGACATCATGCATCGCATGTCTGCTGCCTTGCTGGAGCGCGAAACCCTCGACAAGACGGAGATCGACCTCATCATCGAGGGTAAGGAGCTGCCGCCCTTCAAGTCGCCGCTGGCGCACGCCGAGAATGGTCCCACCGACGGCCAGAAGATCGTCAAACCAGACCTTGGCCGCAAGCCCGGGTTCGGCGACACCCAGCCCAGCCCGGCGTAACCCAACGCATTCGGAAAAAGATGAGGCGGCCACATCGGCCGCCTTATCTTTGCCCACCTTTATCTTTTAACCTGGCCCTGAACTCCACCCGCCGCAAAGGACGGTCCATGCTCACTCGCCCTGCCGTGCTTCTCCGTATTGAAGAGGCCCTTCTGCTTGTTCTGCTCCTGCTGCTCTACCACGACCTCCATCTCAGCTGGATTCTTTTCGCCATCCTCTTCCTCGCGCCGGACCTTTCGATGCTTGGCTATCTCATCTCTCCGCGCGTGGGCTCCGCCCTCTACAACCTCGGCCACATCTTCGTGCTTCCCGTCATCCTCCTCCTTGTGGCGTTCGCGATGCATCGCCACGCGCTGTTGGCTCCCGGCCTCATCTGGCTCGCGCATATCCTCCTGGACCGCGTGCTCGGCTACGGCCTCAAATACGCGACCGCCTTCAAAGACACGCACCTCCAGCGCATCTGATTCCACCGTTCGATGTGGGATTCCCACACGCGCACAGCGCGCTTGCGGCACGCCTTCCGGTGCGACAATAAACCTGCGATGCGAGATAAAGACATTCGCGCCGGGCGCACCCGATGCTCAGTGCGGTCTCACTTGCCGGGCTGCACTCCGGTTCTGCGGATTGCGATCGCCGTTGTTTTCTGCGTGCCGCTAGCCGGATGCGGCTACCACGCCGCCGGCTCCGCCACGCACATTCCCGACGGCGTCCGCACCATCGCCGTGCCGGTCTTTGCAACCCACGCGCAGGCCTACCGTACGGAGATGGTGCTCACCCAGGCCGTCGTTCGCGAGCTCGATACGCGCACCCGCCTCCGCGTCGTCAACTCCGGCGACGCCGATGCAACCCTCAACGGCGTTATCCTCACGCAGACTTCCGTTCCCCTGACTTACGACTCCACCTCGGGCGAGACTTCCAGCTATCTCATCACCCTTACGGCGAAAGTCACGCTGACAGCGCGTGACGGACAGGTGCTCTACCGCAATGACAACCTCGCCTTCCGCGAGCAGTACCAGTCCACCGAGGACTTCACCAATTCCATCCGCGAAGACACGCCCGCTGTGCGGCGTCTCGCTGCCAACTTCGGCCGCGCTGTAGTGAGCGATATGCTGGAGTCCTTCTGATGAGTGCAGTGCGCACGTTCGGGTGGCCGATCCTTCGCGGCATTATCGCGAAGGGTGAGTTGGCTTTCCACCCGGCAACAAACGCTCGGGTGCCCCACACATGGGCGGGCGTAAGCACGCGAATGGATGGGAAAGAGAGCTGCGCGGAGGGGATAGGCAGATGAGTAGCCTCCGCTCCTTCGCTTCCACCGATCGCTTCCTTGCGGAGCTAGCCTCGCCTTCCGCACTCAAGCCGGGCTACGTCCTTCTTGGCGATGAAGCGTTCCTGTATCAACGCTGCCGTACTGGCGTGCTGGCGCAGTTCGCTCCTCCGGAAGCCCGCGATTTCACGCTGCACGATCTCGATCTTGCGGACACGTCGATCTTCGACATCCTCGACCGCGCGCGCACACCATCGCTGATGGCGCCCTTTCAGGTCTTCTTCGTGCGCAGCCTCAAGAACCTCTATACGCGCGGCGCGAAGAAGGAAGAGTTTGCCGCGATCGATGACTACTTCCGCTCGCCCAATCCGCAGGCGCTGATTCTGTTTCTAGCGGACCACCTTCACATCCCCGCCGATGTCCGCCGCATGGACTACCAGGACAAGGAGCGCTTCGACCGCATCCGTGAGACGCTCGGCGACCACTGCGGCATGATCGAGCTTGCCCGCGTGGACGAAGCCGATGCCATCAAGTGGGCCATCGCCACCGCCGATGCTCGCGGCGTCAAGTTTGATCCTGACGCGGCGCGCGAGCTCGTCGACGCCCTCGGCGCGGACATGATGCTTGTGGCGAGCGAGCTTGAGAAGCTGACGCTGTACGTTGGAGGCCGCGGAGCCATTGCGAATACAGCGCGCATCACCCTTGGCGATGTGGAAACGCAGGTGCTCGCCGCCAAGCAGCGCTCGCTCTATGAGCTCACTGATGCCATCTCGCAGCGCGACCGCGCCCGTGCTCTCGCGCTGCTCCATGGCCTGCTCAACGCCTCCGACGGCGCCGAGGACTCCGCCATCGGGCATCTCTACATGCTGGCGCGCACCTTCCGCCAGATGCTGATCATCATCGAGAAAAACGTGCGCGACTCGCGCGCCATCTGGGCCGCGCTGTGGCAGGGCTTTCGCATGC
The DNA here is from genome assembly GCA_035572415.1 of Acidobacteriaceae bacterium. GTDB lineage: Bacteria > Acidobacteriota > Terriglobia > Terriglobales > Acidobacteriaceae > Edaphobacter. The sequence goes on along the minus strand of DATNAU010000138.1, from coordinate 1,103 downwards.
CGCCGTTCGCCGCTGACGACCTGATCCGCCAGGCCCGCCGCTACAAATCCCGCCGCGACCTCACCCGCGCCCTCCGCCTCATCGCCCGCGCCGATCTCGAACTGCGCAGCTCCCCGCCCGACAAACGCCTCGTGCTGGAACGCCTGGTGCTGGCGCTTGCCACCGAACCCTCCTCGCCCGCCGCCTCCGCAACCTTCGCAAGTCTTCAATTTGCCATGGAATTGTAAGAGGTAAGAGTCGTTATGTTGAGCTCTAGATTTCGTCGAGTCGTCCTCTGCGGGGCCATTTTTAGCCCGCTTTGTGCCTTCGCCCAAAAGCAGACCTTTGCGCTGCCATCTCATCCTGGAGCCATGGTTCTCGATCTTGACGGATTCACGGTCACTCAGACCTCCGCCAAGCCGGATAATCGCGAGATCGGTGTCCGCGCACATGACACAAGTCATACAGAATTACTCGCCTTCCTCTTCCTTACTCCGGAAAGCCGGTCACAAACCGCGAAAACCTGTCTGGAGCAGGATCTAAAGCAGATCAGGATCGACAATGGTAAGTTCGCGGAGCATCTCGATCCCGCTACGGTAGATACACCCGACGTTGCTACCATGGTATTGACGTACCCCAACGGAAATCAGGTGTTCTATAAGTACGCGGGTACAGCTGACCAGTGCCTGGTCATTCAAGTCTACGCAGACAGAGGTACCAGACTTGATCCTTCACAAGCAGCCGCATTGCTCAACCGCCAGCGCTATGATCCGCACTACTTGCCCACGCCTCAGGACGTAGCGAACTATCAGGCCATTCGAGGCCGGTCATACATGGTGTCCGGCGCCGTTCCGGCTAACACGCGCATACCCGAAACGCTTGTCACGTGGAACAGTATTGGCGGTATACCCCTTCCCCATAAGGAAGAGTGGAAGCTTGTCCTTCTGACTGCCTACAACAACGCGGCTCGCCCAGCCGCAGAGTTTGCGAACGAAGCGTCGGGAGTTACTGTTTCTTTCCTCATCTCCGAGAACCTCTCCGGCATTCCGAGCGCTGAAGGCTGCCGGAAGGACATCGTCGACGCAATACTCGCCGACAACCGTCCCATCATCTCGAACATTAAA
>DATNAU010000137.1:0-2908 GCA_035572415.1 Acidobacteriaceae bacterium | reverse complement strand
CTCAAAGAAGAGCAGGCGATGCATACGACCCAGATTGCGACGCACGATCAGGAGAAGGTAGAGACCGCGTCGAAATACCCGCTGAAGATGACCGGCCTGATCCTGCTGAGCGGGCTGGTCAACACCAACCGCGTGGACGTTCCCGCTGCGCCCACTCTGGCTCTCTCCGGCGCGGGCAGCACGGGGTTTTCGATGCGACAAACACAGCTGGGGCTCGATGCGCGAGGTCCACACCTGTTTGGCGCTTCCAGCTTTGCCGATGTGCGAGTCGATTTCTTCGGGCAGGCGGCGCAGAGCAGCTATGGCGGCGGCTATGACGCTGCCGGACTGCTGCGGCTTAGAACCGCGCATGCATTTCTCGAGTGGGAGCACACGCAGGCCTTCTTCTCGCTCGATCGGACCATTCTCTCTCCCAATGAGCCCACGTCGCTGACGGCGGTAGCGACTCCGCCGCTGGCCTGGTCGGGCAATCTGTGGACGTGGAATCCGCAGGTCGGGGCGTCTCACGATTTCAGCCTGCCGGGCGCATATCGTTTTCGCACCGAAGCGGCGCTTATCGATGCAGCGGATCCTTCGTACAACGCGAGCGCCGCGGGCTCGGTGCAGGCACCCACGACTGTGGAACAAAGCCGGTGGCCGGGCGCTGAGGCGCGGCTGGCCGTTGCTGGGGCGCAGGAGGAGAGTGGATTTCGCTTCGGAGTGGGAGGATATTTTTCGCCTCACCGCACGCCCTACTACGGCAAGCAGTTCGATTCCTGGGCGGGAACGCTGGATTATCGTCAACCCCTGCCGGCGCGGCTGCAGTTGAGCGGTAGCTTCTATCGTGGGCTCGGACTGGGCGGTTTGGGCGGCGGCGCTTTCAAGGACTATGGTGTCCGCGAATCCTCGCTGTATCCATCGCTCTACTTCGTGTGGCCTCTGGATGCGGTGGGAGGCTGGGCGGAGTTGAAGGAGCGCGCGAGTGAACGGCTGCAATTCAACGCGGCCTTCGGCACGGATTCGGTAACCGCCCGAGAGGTACGCCGATATCCCGGGCCGGTTGCGAACATCTACCAGAATCTCATCGGAAACCAGACCTACGCCGGCAATGTCATTTACAGTCCCAGCGCCTGGCTGATGTTCTCGCTGGAGTACCGGCACCTGGAAAGCCGGTATGCGGACAGCAGCGTGCCGTCCGGCAACGTGATTGGCGCAGCTGCGGGGTACAGATTTTGACCGTGCTGCTGCGCAAACTGGGGATCATCGCGCTCGCCTGCGCCGCTCCGCTCCGAGCCGCCCAATCCGACCAGCAACGGGCGCACGTGGATGTACGCCTGCATCTGGCGCTTCCGGCCCGGGATAAGAAAGCCGCCCCGCCGGCGGTTGCGTGGCTGAAGCCGCTCGAGCGTGATGCAACTCTTCAGTTTCTTCCGCACAAAACCTACACGCTGGCCCAGAAGAACCGGACGTTTCTTCCCCACCTGCTGGTGGTACCTGTCGGTAGTCACGTTTTGTTTCCGAACGAGGACCCGTTTTATCACAACGTATTTTCCTTGTTTGACGGGAAGCGTTTCGATCTCGGCCTGTATGAGGCTGGCTCGACGCGCACGGTTACGTTTTCTCGCGAAGGCGTATCGTACATCTTCTGCAATATTCATCCCGAGATGAGCGCGGTTGTGATCGCGCTGTCCACGCCGCTCTACGCGACGGGTGACGCGACCGGGGCGTTCACGATCCCAAACGTTCCGGAGGGCGATTACGAGCTGCATGCGTGGGTCGAAGGCGTATCGCAGACGACGCTGGATCACATCACGCGCCACATTCACGTGCGTTCCGGAAAGGGCGATCTCGGGGCCCTGCAGATTCCCGCAGTCCCTTCGTCGACGGCTGGTCACCTGAACAAATTCGGTCAGCCGTACGACAAGAATTCAAAGGATATTTACTAATTCCGCGACGGCCGCGCAGGGTTCACGCTTAATGCCTGGTTTGGCGCAGCGCGTTGAGCACAGGAATGGCGGGCGGCCCTCAAAGCATCTGACCGGCGCCTCAGCGAATCCACGATAGAAAGAAAAAGGCCCGCGTCCTTTCGGAGCGGGCCTCGGTTAAGTAGTGTCGTTGATTAGTTGACGGTCAGCGTCGCCGATCCAGATACTCCCTGGAAGGTCGCCTTGATGTTCGTGGTGCCCTGGGTGACGGAACTAGCCAGCGCCGTCTGGTTCACGAGGGCTACGCTCGGGTCGGAAGAGGTCCACGTGCAAACCCCTGTGACGTCCTGCGTGGAACCGTCGCTGAAGGTGCCCGTTGCTGCGTACAGCTGAACACCTCCCAGAACCACGGTCTGTGCAGCAGGCGTGACGGCGATGCTCTGGAGCGTGGCATTGCTGACGGTCAGCGTTGTTGTCGCCGGAGTCAGGCCTCCATAGCTCGCGGTGATGGTTACCGTGCCACTCGCGAGCCCCGTTGCGAGGCCGGAACGACTGATCACGGCGTCCGCGAAGTTCGAGGTCTGCCAACGCGCCGAGCTGGTAAGATCCACCGTCGTCACACCGTCGCTGAAGGTGCCGAGCATCTGGAATTGCTGCGTCGTGCCTGTAGCGATGGTCGGGTCAGCCGGCGTAATCACCAGCGTGTTCAGCGTCATCGAGGTGATGGTGATGGACGTCTGGCCGACGATACCGTTCAGCTTCGCATGCACCGCGACCGTCTTGTAAGTCTTCTTGGTGAAGACCACTCCGGAACCGGAGACGGATGCATAGCGGCCACTGTCTGTGTACCAGGTCACTCCAGAGAGCGGCACCGTGGTTCCGTCGCTGAAGGTTCCCATGGCGGTCATCTGGATTCGGGTGTGCGGCGGCACAATCGGATTGGCCGGGGTCACCGCGATCGAAACCAGAGTGGCATTGCTCACGGTGAGCGTGGCCGATCCGCT
>DATNAU010000136.1:0-8406 GCA_035572415.1 Acidobacteriaceae bacterium | reverse complement strand
GAAATATGGCTCGATGGGAAGGCGTGCGTTGGAGCCGTCGATGCGCAGGCCAACGAGGCCGCCGAGGATCTTGTTGCCGTAGGGCGTGGAGTTGGAGCTGTTCTCCACGATGAGCCGCGCGTCGACTCCGATGCCGATGGGGCTGTACGTGGGATACGTAACGTAGCCGCCGAAGGTGCCCCCCAGGGCAGTGATGCCGCCGCTCTGCGTCGGCCCGGTGCCCACGCCCACGCCCTGGCCGGAGTAGTGTCCCAGGCTGAACATTCCATAGAACGACGGATACGGCGTTGCATGGCGATAGTCCGGATACGCCGGCGGATAATTTGGCTGCCGTGGCTGCGGACCGTTGGGATAGCCGGGCGGCGGATAGTCCGGCCCACGCTGGGGCGGTGGCGGCGGAGGACCGCCAGGATAGCCGGGCGGCGGGTACGGAGGATACGCCTGCGCGGCGGCCGTCAAACCGCCCGCGATAAACAAGAGAGAAAGGATGCACGCGCAGCGAACAAGCCAGCCGTGGTAGCGGTTCGCGCGCTGATGCTGGTGCGCGATAGTGTCTTGATTCATAGCCCCGTGTCCTGAGACAGCGTAGTTGCTCCTCTGCAAGAGTGAGATGCGCGATCGCTCCCACACGCCGGATCTCCCGGCTTTGGAGTTGACCCTGTCCCGTGCGGGATGTCGTGCGCAACTAATGCGGCAGCGAATCGTTAAACCGCTGGAAAAAGGCGCGCTCATCGCCCTTGGCGGCATTGCGCAGCGGCAGCACGTTCTTCACTGTGATCTCGTCTGCGTCCGTGCCCAGCAGTTCCATAGTTTCGGCGATAAATGCTTCCAGCGGCATGGCGCGCGGATCGCTGGGCTTCGGCCCCTGCAGTTCGGTCGCGACCCACGGCGGAATGATCTCGACCACGCGCAGGCTCGTGTCCTTCACCTGATAGCGAAGCGACTGCGAGTAGGAATGGATCGCAGCTTTCGTGGCGCAGTACGTTGGATTCGACGCCATCGGCACAAACGCCAGCCCGGAGGAGACCGTCAGCACCGTCGCGCTCGGCTGTTTGAGCAAGTGCGGCAGCAGCGCGGCCGTGAGGCGGATGGGGCCAAGCAGATTTGTCGCGATCGTCGCCTCCGCGATTGCTGTATCGCCGCGCTTCAGGTCCTCCGGCTTCATGATGCCTGCATTGTTGATCACTGCATTCAGCGAAGGGAATTCCGCAATCAGCTTTGCGGCGCCCGCGCGGATCGACTCTGCATCTGCCGTGTCCAGCACAATCGACTGCATGCCGGGATTTGCCTTGGTCGCAGCGTCGAGAGCGCCTTGCCGCCGTCCCGCAATAATGACGACGTTTCCCCGCTTATGGAACTCTTCCGCCAGCGACTGGCCGATGCCGGAGCCGCCGCCCGTGATGAGGATGGTATTGCCAGTAAGATTCATGAAGTTCTCAGTTTCCTGGTTTTCAATTCAGTGGAAGCCGATCGGCCGGTGAAGCGGCCCTGCTACAGTTTCCGTAAAATAGATGCTGCAACCACATGGTTCGATCATTGGAAGTTGAGGAAGATTCGCGCATGAGCACTGAAGTTCTGGCAGGCAAGGTGGAGCAGGCGGCAAAGGCCGCGGGGCTCCAGGTCATCTCCACCGCGGCAGGCGAAAGCGCGGCGGGGCCGACCGTGAAGTTTGCGCTGGCGCTTGCAGCCGGTTCTGCAAGCAATGTTTCGCTTGAACTCGGCGCCAACTACGATGCGGCGCGTCCGGAACTTGCCGCGGGGCTGAACGCATGGCTCACCGAGTCCGCCACGCGCCTGCGCAATCCGCGGCCTGACTGCGCGGTGACGTTGCTGGGCTTGCCGCTTGCCTTCGGCCGGTTTGAGTGGCCCTTCCATCACTCAACATCCGGCGCGGACACCTCGCTGGTCCACGGCGAAGTGCATCTTGCGGATGGCACCGACACGCAGCTTCATGCGAAGGTCTCGGCCTCGATGACGGTCACCTTTCAGGAGGCGGTCGTTCCTGCGCCGGAACAGCCGCTGGCCGAGGGCTTCGTCTACAACGCGGTCCGCAAAACCATGGACCAGGGCCAGCTCGAACTGGTGAAGAGCGGCAACCGCCAGCCCGTCCCGTTGACCACGCGCTACTACCTCCCCAAAATCCACAAGTTCACCTTCAACGAGACGAATGAGGCGCAGCGCAAGGAGTTCCTTGCTGCGAAAGCGTATTGGCTCTCCGGTATTCTTGGCGGCAAGGCGCCGGTATGGATGGTCGATCCGCGCGATGCGCAATACCTCGATACGTCAACGGAGGAACTGGCGCGCCTCTCCGCGCTGCTTGCTCACGATGGGCTCGTTCAGCCCGCGGATACTGGCTTCGCTTCGGCAACCGCGAAGCTGATGGACCGCCGCGACGACTTCCTTGCGCAGGAGGCGCGCATGCTCGCCTTCATCAAGCCCTCCTTCAATGAAGACATGCGCGCCGGCCTGACCAATATGTAGGCCGGCCCGCGACAGGCAGCTTCCAGGGGCAGGCTCGGAGGTTGGAGCTGGGTGCGAGGAGCGAGGCCTGGGCCTCAGAGGAACGGATTTGTAACTTTTACAGTTCCAAATTGCTGTCCGTGCTGAAGGTCCTCGGAGTAAAGCACGCTGCATCCCGCATACTGCGCCGCGGCGACGATGAGACTGTCATACCAGCTGAGGAGATAGCGACGTTCCAAGGCAAGGGCGCTCGAGATTAGAGCGATGGTCGAGGGCACGAAAATCAGCGGCCGGAAGACGTCCCGAAGGATAAGATCCGCGCTTTCGATGGTGAGTTTGTTCCGCGACTTCACCAAAGCAACATTGAAGAACTCCTGCACCACTTGATAGCTGATAACAGCCTCGTCGGCGTTCATCAGGTCGCGCACGAGATTCAGGGCGATCGACTGCTTCAGCGGATCACGATTGTCATAGGCATAGACAAAGATATTTGTGTCCAGAAACGCGCGGTTACCGCCGCTCATTCATTTCTTCCCGAGTGAACTTGCGGTCGACTCTGAAGTACTTTGTGCGCTCCATCACTTCGTCGAATTTGCGGAGCCGTTCACGCCGACCGGAGACATCTTCGAGCCACTCGCGGAACATTTCATTGAGCGTGGTGTGGCGTTCGGCGGCCGCCTGGCGAGCCTGCTCGATCAGCCGTTCATCGGCGCTGAAGGTAATGTTTTTCACGAGAATAGTGTACACGAATCTCGTGCGGCCGTTCCGGGGGCAGCACATTCGCCGATCTGCATCAAGATGGGGTAAACCATTTATTTACTGATGCTTGAGCCCAAGCAGCGACAGGAAAAAGCTGCCGAAAACCACCTCAACGCCCAGCATCAGCGCCGTGGCGGAAGGCAGCGTCAGCCGCAGCATGTGGTTCGCCGACATATTGCCGAATCCCGCGGCGTGCCACAGGAAGAAGGCATAGCTCAGCGTCCCTGCCCCCAGCAGCAGCAGAAACAGCCCTGCCAGCAGCCCGGTCTCCAGCGTGACGTACTCAAACAGCCTCTCAAAAGAAGGATTGGGCGGCAGCAATCCGGCCTGCGTGCCAAAGACCTTCGCCGCAACCGCGAAAAAAGTAATATGCGTGCCGATCAGCACCAGGCCCAGCGCATAGGTCAGCGTGTCCACGTCCAGCGAATGCGTTCCGCCGGCGAAATGCAGCGCAATCGGTCCCGGCAGCAGCGCAAGCGTCGCCACCAGCCCAATCAGCAGCGCGGCAACTCCGGGATAGAAGAACAGCCAGCGCGGACTGTACAGCAGCAGGAAGCGCAGATGCCGCCAGCCGTCGCGCCAGGAACGCAGGTGCGGCGGCCGCGACCGGCCATCCGGCGAGAGCGTGGTCGGCACTTCGGTCATCCGCAAGCCCGCCAGCGACGACTTCACCACCATCTCCGACGCGAATTCCATTCCCGTGGTCCGCAGGTTCAGCCCCATGATCGGGCTGCGGCGGAAAGCCCGTAATCCGCAGTGGAAGTCCCGCACCGGGATGCCGAAGAAGATGCGTCCAATGGCCGAGAGCACCGGGTTGCCAAGGTATTTGTGCAGCGGAGGCATCGCGCCCGGCTCAATCGTGCCGGCGAAGCGGTTCCCCATCACCAGGTCATAGCCCTCATTCAATTTGGGCAGAAAGCGCGGCAGGTGCTCGAAGTGGTAGCTCGCATCCGCATCCGCCATCATGATGTATTTGCCAAGCGCGCCGTCGATCCCCGCAATCAGCGCTGCGCCGTATCCGCGGATCGGAACATGCACAACGCGCGCGCCCTCGCTTTCGGCAATTTCCTGCGACCCATCGGTGGATCCGTTATCCGCGACCACCACCTCGCCGCGCACTCCGCTGTCGCGAATCGCCTGCTGCGCCTGCTTGACACAGAAGGCCAGCGTCTCCGCCTCGTTCAGGCAGGGCATCAGGATGGTCAGATCGAGCTCGGGCATTTGGTCGATGTTCCGGGGCGAATTTGAATGTTGGCTACTTCTCTGCGCTGAATGAACTCACAGTCAACACGTTTCAATGCAAATTTAGCGGAAGAGCGTACAACGTGGTATCCCCCAACTGGCGCCATTGACGGAAAAATGGGTCAGCATCACTCACGCGCGCGGTGGCGAAGTCGGCGACCAGCACCTTCGGCCCCTGCGCGCGTACGGTTGCAATCACCTCATCCCGGTTCCCCAGGCCGGCGAGAAAAGAGTAAGCGTCGGTGTCCGGAGCGTATATCTCCGTGAGGATCCGGGCGCCTGCCAACCTCGCCCAGTACTGGTCATCGAGACAGGCCTTCCAGCCGGCGCAGGCAATCTGGTCGCCCGGCTCAACGCCCATCGCCTTCAGCCCTTCGGCTGCTGCGTTCGCGCGCGGCGAATACCAGCCTCCCGGAACGCCACGCCCGGAGAGGTCCCGGCGCGCCTGAAATACCGTTCGCAGCGACTCGCCGCCGGCCAGCAGCGCCAGCAGGAGAACCAGGACCGGTGCCGCGGTCTCTGCAAGCTGCCTGCGGCTCGCCGCATCTGCCTTCGGCAGCCGCAGCGATGCATACAGTGACAGCATGATCAGCACGAACGCCACGGTCACATAGCGCTCCTCCGTATTCACGACTGCATAGATACCCCATATCATCGCGCCCAGCAGCAGCGGCGGCAGCCAGAAGGTATTTGCGGTGGAGTCGCTCGGCCGCCAGCGCAGCGCGGGCCGCGCGCCCAGAACGAGCAACAATGCGAACAGCAGGAGCGACTCAGGATGGTTGAAGAGATATCGAATCACGAGAACACAGTTTCGCGCGCCGCGAGAAATTTGACCGCGCAGCGCGAAGTGCGGTTTCACCTGGTCGTTCCAGAATGTTGTGTCAAACCAGTCAGGATAGGTCCCGTACGGCAGTTGTGCGTAGCTCAGCACCTGCGGCGAGCGCATCAACTCGCGCTCGGGATGCTTCAAGTGCACCTCAGCTGAACCGAATTCCGGCGTCATGTACGCCTCGAGATGCATCTTGCGCGTGCCGCCCACGTACCAGGCATAGTTCAGGCTGCCCGAGTCGCCCACATCGAAGCGGCCGTGCTGCCGCGAAAGCGCCGCAATGTACGGTCCTGCAATCGCGCCAAAACATATCAATCCAGCCAGGGCCGCTGCCATAGCGCTTGCGATCGACCGGCGCAACCAGATGCGCGCGAACGCGACCAGCATCAGCAAGCACAGGAATGTCAGCACAAACGCGAAGGACTTGGTGAGATAAGCGCAGCCCAGCGCCAGTCCCATCAGTACTGCGCAGACCATTCGCTCTGTCGCGAAATAGCGCAGCAGAGCTGCAACCGCGAACAGCAGAAACGCCTGCAGCAGCGCGTCGGGCCGCACCTTGCCCAACGAAAGCTCGCGCTGGCTGGCGATCGTCAGCAAGGCAAGCCCGGCATAGCGCAGAGTGATTTTGCTGCACAGAAATTCGCGGCCATCGTTCGCCATCGTCTGTCGCAGCGATGCAAGCGCATCGGTGAACGCCACCATCGCCAGCATCTCCAGAAGAAAGATGCCGTAGTTCACAAGGTAATAAGCGCGCAATTCGTTCGCGCGCGTTGCGTGGAAGAGAATGTGCCCCAGAGAGAGTAGCGCCGGATACATCGGGTGCCAGTACCCGTTGACGATCCCCGCCCAGCGATGCGCCCGGAGCAGGTCGCCAATGTCCATGTATGCGACTGCATCCCCATCCAACTGATACTGGTCGTAACGCGCGTATCCAAATGTCACCAGCGCCAGCAGTACGCAGTAGAGAGGGAAAAATCGCTGCATCCAGGCCGCGGAGGGCGAAGCTCCCGGTGTATGCTCCCGCGCGCACACTTCAGCGGCCTCTTGCGCCGCGGCAGAGATGGCTCCCATGGCACCGATTATCGCAGAGATAAAGGAAAAGGCCGCGATCGCTCGCGGCCTGTCCATCAACAAACAACCATCTACTGGCCTAAACTTCCTTCACCCCGTCCACAAACGCCTTCAGCTTGCGGCTGCGGCTGGGGTGACGCAGCTTGCGCAGCGCCTTGGCTTCGATCTGCCGGATGCGCTCGCGGGTGACCTGGAAGCTCTGGCCCACCTCTTCGAGCGTGTGCTCGCTGCCGTCTTCAAGGCCGAAGCGCAGCTTGATGACGCGCTCCTCGCGCGGCGTGAGCGTGCGCAGCACCTGCGAGGTGTACTCCTTCAGGTTGACTGCGATGACCGCGTCGGCCGGCGAGACGGCCATGCGGTCCTCAATGAAGTCGCCAAGATGCGAATCTTCCTCTTCGCCGATAGGCGTTTCGAGGGAGATGGGCTCCTGCGCGATCTTCAGCACCTTGCGCACCTTCGCCACCGGGATATCCATGCGACGGGCAATCTCTTCGGAGGACGCTTCGCGGCCGAGCTCCTGCACCAGCTGGCGCGAGGTGCGGATCAGCTTGTTGATGGTCTCGATCATGTGCACCGGAATGCGGATGGTGCGTGCCTGGTCCGCAATGGCGCGCGTAATCGCCTGCCGGATCCACCACGTCGCATAGGTCGAGAATTTGTAACCCCGGCGGTACTCGAACTTGTCCACCGCTTTCATCAGGCCGATGTTGCCCTCCTGAATCAGGTCCAGGAACTGTAGTCCGCGGTTGGTGTATTTCTTTGCGATGGAGACGACGAGGCGCAGGTTCGCCTCGATCAACTCGCGCTTGGCGCGCTCGGCGTCCATGTCGCCCTGGATCATCTCGCGCTGCGTGCGCTTGACGTCCGCGATCGACGTGCCAGAATCGGCTTCTACCCGCTCAAGGTCGGTCTTGCAATTTTTCTGTTGCCGCTTGTACTCCTTGCGCAGTTCTTCGCTCTTGGAGGCCTCGTACTTGGTCTCGAGCGACTTAATCTGCCGCTCCAGCGTACGCATGCTCTCGACCGTCTTGTTCACCCGGTCCAGCAGCCGCTTCTTCTCGGAGTTGGTGTACTTGAACTCGCGCACGATGCGCGTGATGTACACCTGCTCGCGGCCCATCAGCCAGCGGGTCTTGCGCTGGTCGCGCGCCTTCGCCTTGGCGTCCTTGCCGTGTGGCGACTCGAGGCGCTCTTCAAGCTGCGCGTACTTCTTCTGGTGCTTGACGATCACGTCGATACGACCGACGGTCGCACGCACGCGCGCCTGGAGGATCTCTTCGGTGAGTTCTTCTTCGTCGAAGGTGACCACTTCCTTGATGTTGCGCACGCCGCGGCGCAGGTCCTCGCCCAGGCCGACGATCTCGCGGATGACGATCGGCGAACGCGAGATTGCCTTCATCACGCGGTTCTGCCCGCGCTCAATGCGCTTGGCGATCTCCACTTCGCCCTCGCGCGTCAGCAGCGGAACGGTGCCCATCTCGCGCAGGTACATGCGCACCGGGTCGTTCGTCTTTTCGAGCTGCCCCGGCGAAAGGTCGAGTTCAACGTCTTCCGACTCTTCGCCCGCCTCGGGCTCGAACTTGTCGCGCTCCGGCCGCTCGCCCGAGAGCACGTCAATGCCCTGCGTGTTGATCGTCGTCAGCAGGTCATCCAGGTCATCCGGAGACGTGACGTCGCCCGGCAGCAGATCGTTCACCTCGCCGAAGGTCAGGTACCCCTTCTCCTTGCCGGTGTCGATCAGCTTCTCAATGTCGTCTTCAAACTTGTCGATTTCTTCAGCCACGGCCAATGCGCACTCCTGCTCGCGAAATTTTGTCTTCGTCCCCGGGTAAAACTCAGGACGGATGGATCCCAGGCCTGCTTGCATGCGAGGATGCTTTTCGCATCGATAATCGCGCGGATTCTTCTCTCCGCAGGCTTCTGGGCGGAGCTTTCCCGGGGTTGTTTCTGGTTCGCCAAGGGGATGGAATGCGGTCTACGCCGCGGTGGCAAGCCCGTTAGCCTTCGAGGCTGTACAGGGCATTCAAGGCACACGTCCCCAGCGG
>DATNAU010000135.1:0-11856 GCA_035572415.1 Acidobacteriaceae bacterium | reverse complement strand
CTCGGCGCCCAACGTGTTCGGCACCAAAGTCGGCGAGTTCCCTCGCACGCGACCGACCGGCGGCGCCGCGCTCACGACGACGACGAACAACTTCGATCCGGGCACGACCTGCCTGCGCGGATACGTGACGAACACCTACGGCATCGAAAGTGCCGTGAGCAACGTCACCTCGAAGACGGTCACGCCGCCGCAGCCTGGTCCGATTCAGTTGGTGTCGATCGCTCCCACCGTCTACGAGGTTCGACCCAATGAGCAGACCTTCGCCTTCGATCGCGGCCGCGCTGTCGGCACGATCAAGCTCGGCGCTGCCTGCGACGAGGATCGCACCACGGGACAGGACTTCTACGCCATCGAACGCCCGTCGCGGGTATCACTTACGCGACAGCCTCGGTCGGTGGCGCTCGTCGCCAAATGCGCCGCAGGTGCGTAGTGGGTACCGGGCGGTGAAGCGGTACACGGGCCCCGTGATGGTCGTGCGCTACTTCGCGGCGGGCGCCTGGCGGGAGTGCGTGGTGGGGGAGGGGAAGTGAGGCCGGACTTTCACCGACTCCGCCTGCCGGACCAGAACCATAGGCGGGCCTTGCACGCGTGTCTCTCCACGCCGCTCACTTCAAGGACGATTCTAACATGAAACGCCTTCTCCTCTTTCTATTCGCCACCACAACCCTCGCCGGCACCACCGCCACCCAAAAGCCCGGCGACTGGGCGTTGAAGAAGCAGGGCGACCAAGTAGTCATTAGTCGCCACGCCAGCCTCGATGAGTGCGTCAAGGCGTCGCCTGCGGGGAAGTACAAGTGCGATACGAGCGTGGCGCTGGATGTCGCGCAGAACTGCGAGGGCGAGAAGCCCCCGAAGCTGTACCTCTCGAAGGAAACGACGGACGGCACCGAATACTGGGTGCTCCCCGGCGCTGGTTGGACCGACGATACGTTAGTCGAGGTGGCGAACCTCTACGTGCACGGCCCATCGTGGCCTGCGGGCTACCCGAACTGCTGGGTACGTGGTGAGGCTCCGCGCTTGGAATGGCGCATGAACTCCAAGGATGAGCCCGGCAAGGCGTTCATGGAACTGCGTACGCCAGACATGCCTGCCGGCGACCTGATCGCAGACGAACCGAACGACGAGACGCCCGCTGGCACGCCTCCCGGCTTCCAAGAGGAATACCACACCCTCGCAGCCGAAGCTGTGCGCCACGAAACCTGCGTGTGCTACTCGGACGATCTCACGGCGTGTCCGGAGAAGTGTCCGACGTGACAGCGCTCCTCGCCTTCATCCACGCGCGCAAATGGCTTGTCGAACTGATCCTGTTCGCAGCCCTAGCCGCCGGCATCGCGTGGTTCTGCCATCACCTCATCGGAGTCGGTGTGCAGCGGCAGAAGGACGATGACGCGCGCGAACTCGAGGCGCAGAGAAAAGAACTCACAGCGAAAGCGGAGACCGCAAGCCATGCGCACGATAAAGAGCTACTGGAGCTTACTTCTTACGTTAATAGCCATCCTCTACATGGAAGCCTGTGCCAGCGCCCCCGTGTGCCGGCCGCTGGTTCCGCCGTCAGCTTCAATGCTGGCGCCGGCGCCGCCACCTGGGATCTTCTCCCGGTGCCTTCGGGAGATCATCGCAGCGACGCCGGAGAACCCGATCAGCTCCACATGCTCGACCTTCTTGGACGGCGCGCAGACGAAGTGAGCGCTGGGCTGAGGGAGTGGCAGGGGAGATAGATGAAGGCCTTCACCCTTCCAGTTGCTCATGTCAACTACCGGGTGGTCTTCCAGAAGTCCGTCAAACACAACGGCAGGGCCGTCCACGGCCTGTGCGATGTCACCAAGCGAGTCATTCGCGTCGAGATCAAAGACAACATGGAACTCATCCGCCAAATCATCTGGCATGAGTTCCTGCACGCGTTGTTCTACGAGATAGACCAGATCATCGACGGCGAGAACGAATCAGTCACCGACACCGTAGCCACCGCAATTATGCGGGTTCGTGTCGAGTGCAGTTGGCTATGAGTACCGGCCCCCGCATCTGCGTCCTCGACATCGAAACCAGTCCTATCGAAGCCTACGTATGGGGCCTCTGGGACCAGAACATCGGGCTCGAGCAAATTAAGCAGGACTGGACGATTATCAGCTTCTGCGTGAAGTGGTTAGGCGAAAAAGAATTAGTCTACGAGGACACTGGCGGGCGCGGTGTTGGCAAAGTCCGCGACGACAGGAAGCTACTCAAGCAGCTCTGGCAGATCCTCGACGACGCGGACATCGTGGTCGCGCAGAACGGGCGGAACTTCGACATCAAGAAGATCAACGCCCGCCTGATCCAGCACGGCTACACGCCCTATAGCCCCATCAAGATCGTGGACACGCTGGAGGCTGCCAAGAAGCACTTCGGCTTCACATCGAACAAACTTGCCTACCTGTCATCGAAGCTCGCCCGGACGCGGAAGTACGAGCACAAGGAATTCCCCGGCTTCGAGCTCTGGAAGGAGTGCTTGGCGGACAACCCGAAGGCGTGGGCTGTCATGCGGAAGTACAACCCGCTTGACGTGATCTCCACAGCCGAAGTCTACGAAGCCATGCGCCCGTGGATCACGTCGCACCCCAACCACGGCGTCTATATCCAGGATAAAGAACTGCGGTGCCCGAAGTGCGGATCTAAGTCGCTCCAGCGTCGCGGCTACTCAGCCACCATGCTGAACACCTACCCGCGCTTCCAGTGTCAGGACTGCCATGGGTGGCTGCGGGGAAAGCAAACCGAACTACCCCGCGATATACGGAAAGCATTGTTGACCAATATCGTGTGACCGTCCGCACGCTAACAACGCTCCCGTTATCGTGCGCGCTCAACGTTAAAACCTAGAAATGGCACAGCACGAAACCCTAACTCCCGTCTACGGCCCCGCCGCGCTCGAGATGGAGCGGGTGGAGACGTGGCGCACGGGGGAGCCGCCGGAGCCTGGCTTCTACCTCGTCACCGTCGAGGTCGATATATTCGACGACGGCAACGTGTCGCGGTCGGTACGGATGGAGCGGTGGGATGGGGAGCGATTCCCGCTCATGGGTGGCTACGCTACATTCGTGGCTTGGATGCCGCTTCCACGGCCGTTTTCTTTTTGAGGTTTGATCCAATCAAAATCGCCTCGTGTATGCCGTGCTTTTTGATCCGCTTCAAAAGCGAGTGATAGTGAATACCGAGATGCTTAGCCCATTCAGCTAAGTATTTTGTCTGGCCATCTGCGGTTATGCGCTTTACGTTGGATCTATTGGCCGCCTGTTCCGCCATTGGTATCCACTTGCAATTGCCGGGCTCATAGTTGCCATCATTGTTGATGCGCTCTATCGAGTATCCAGGCGGTTTTGGCCCCATGTCGGCGAAGAAGTTAGGAAAGCTCCAGCGCCACCTTTCGCAAACCTTGATGCCTCTGCCTCCGTATCTTTGCCACTTCGGGTCTTTGGGATTGGTGCATCTTCCCTTCATCTTGTTCCACGATTGCCATGCGCCTTTAGTGGCGGGGTCTCTTCTCCATTTATTGACCTGAGGCTTCTTGCTGCGCAGTTTTTTCTGGACAGGGAATACGCCATAGGTGGTCAGCGCCCAATGCCTGATTGTCTGGCATCCACAAGAAGCAATCGGATTGCGCTTCAGTTTGTTTGACGATGCGGTAACTATCGTGCCGCACACACATGCGCACTTCCAATAGGCGCCGTTCCCATTTGACTGCGCCGTCTCTAAGGGACGCAGATACCCAAATACATGGCCGCGCAAATCCTCAGTGCGCCCGTCCAAAAGCTTTGGGAACTTACGTGGTTTTTCGCCAGTTTCTGGCGAGTTACCGCTTGGTTTGTTTTGGACAAGATCAGATGGATTTTCGTTGCCAGACACAGCCCTACGCACTCCTTATATAAGTGGTGCTGCATTATAGCCGTATGTGACGAAAACAGCTTGTTTTCTAGCGTTTTCATCGCGTCTTGTCCAAAAGACTTTTGGACTGTCCAAAACTCGGACCCTCAGCAACCGTAGCATCTCGATCACGCAGATACCGATCGGTCTGGATCACGTTGGTGTGGCCAAGTAGGGCGGTGGCGTTCTGCCCCTGTCGCTTCGCCCACGTCGCGGACATCGCGCGTAGATCATGCAGGTGCGCGTCAGTGACATTGGCGCGTTCGCACGCCAGGTCCCATTGCTGGCGCACCGTGCGGTAGTCCGGCGTTTTGCCTCTGCGGTTGTGTAGCAGCGTCAGTGCGCGGATATTGGCGTGCAGCCCCTTTGCTCGATCGACCACTTCACGAATCTCGCTGTTCCACGCTATGACGACCTTGGCGCCGGTCTTCTGCTGGCGGAACTGGATTCCCTCGGGCAGCAGATCAGCCCGCCTGATAGCCAATACGTCGCCTACGCGTTGTCCGGTGCGTAGCAGCAGATCGATGATGACGCGAAGCCTTGGGCCGGCTTGCTGGTAGATCGCCGCGAGTTCTTCGTACGTCACCAGCCGATCGCGCTTCGCTTCTTTGTGGCGCCTGATCCCAACGCACGGGTTGGCAGTGACGTAGATCCCTAGGGCATACTCGAAGACGTTCCGTAGCAGCGACAGGCAGCGATTCGCCATGTTCGGCGTGGCGCCCATGTCCTGCATCATTCGCTTCACGTCAGCTTGCGTGACTTCCTCTGGCTGGTACTCAGCGAACACCTTCGCGAGCTTCCTAGCCGCAATCTCATACTGCTTGGCGGTGGTGGGCTTCACCTTGGCCAGTATCGACGGCAGCGCCTTTGCAATGAGCGCAGGCACCGTGCCTTCCTGCGCCTCGTAAAGGCCGGCGTAGCGGTTCAGCGCTTCTTTTAGCGTCTTGCCCAGCCGCGTCCACTTCCCGCCCTTCACGAAATAGTAAGCGCCATGGCGGAGATACACGTTCCGTGGCAGGTGCTTGTCGTGAATGCGTGGCCGATTCATCGGCGGATTTATCCGGCTCTCAATTGGGGCGCCCTCCGCGTATCTTGCTTGCCTTCCACATCCGACCGCAACACGGCCAGCGTTCCGTCAGGCCGACGGCGGTAGCGAATCCTCATATCGTCCAGCACGCGCGCCTGCCACGCGCCGTACTTCCGGTGCGTCAGTTCCTCGAGCTCGGAGGCGGTTAAGAACATTCCTTCCATCCGTTCGCCAGCGCGCTACGATGGCATCTCCTCTTAAGCGCCGACCTTTTTGCAATTCGCATCAAGTGTTCTGCAACCTGCTCGCTACAATCCATGGTTTGAATCACTTTCCAATCTGCCCGTGTCGTAAGGATGCGTTGATGTGTGTCTAGACAACGCAGAATCCAAAACCCTTTCTCTGGCAGATATTCAAGGTGCATGTGGCTTCTTCCTAGATAGATATCGACTGATTTCTATCTTCAAGGAGCTTGGCAATTCATGGCCGATCGCAGCCGCTAGCAAGTCATCTGCCTCACTCTCCGTCATCACTCCCATCGCCAGCCGGCCGGCGGGGGGAGAGGGGCTGGCGGAGCGGCGGTTCCATGCGGCAACATCTTCGGCGACGTCTAGATTGACTACGGGCAACTTCTGCCCGAAACAGCCATCTGTTACGCACTTCGCGCGAGGATTTGCGCCGGTTGCTCTGATATTCAATGCAACGCCGCACCACGGGCACGGCTTGATGGGCTGAGAGCGGCGGCCTATCTGCATTCCATTATGCGGCGGAGGAAACTCACTCACGGTTGCCTCCCTCGTCGCGAGAATTCGCCCTCGCGCTCGGCGGCGGGCTCTGCTGCTAACGCACGCCAGTTCGGCCCATGCTTCGCAACGAAACAGCGCGCCTCCCATATGGCCGCGATGAATCGACGCCAGCGTCCGAGTGCAATCTGAGAGCCGCCAGCGCCCATGTTCTCGGTCTCGTACAGCGCCTCCTTCTCGAAGTAGGCGACGGAGTCGTCGAGGTCGGCGAGCAACTTGGAAACGTCGGCCTGCTCTGCTGCTGGAGCGCGGGCGGTGCAGTCAGCGTTGGGAGGTTTCTCCACTGATGGGATGCCGATGACTTGATCGCAGTACGGGCATGCCATGTGCCCGGCTTCGTCTATCGCGCCAACGTTGATGCGGCTCATTTCACTGTCACTCCGGTTCCATTGCACTTGTCGCAGTAGTCGATTACGACGTTACCTGTGCCGTCGCAGCGCTCGCACTTCCCCTGCGTCTGTGGCGTCTGGGCCGGCGGGGTGGCATGGCGGGAGAGATCGGCAAGCTCGTCGATGACGTGGCGCAACCTGTCTTCCAGTTTCGATGCCAGTTCGCACTTCGCTTGGTCGAGTCCGGCATATGGCGGGATGACAACATCGCTCCATGCGCTGCACGCTTCCCGGCGAAGCTGGTGGGCGCGTTCACGTAGAGACTGGTCGAGCAGAACGTCGCGCGGTTTGTCCGCCTCTTTGCGCTCCGTGGAGGAGAGGGTCGCCTCCATATAACCCAGCGCTTCCAGCAGCACCTGATCGTTTGGCACATTGCCACTGACGATGCCGTCGATGATGTCGCGCGCGGTGCTGAGTTGCCCCCGCATCTCGGCGAGCTGCTGTTCGTGCTCTGCGTACGCAACCTCGAACGGCAAGAGTCTGTCCCGCTCCCGCTGTAGCTCGGCAAGCTGCTGGCGGAGGGCGGCAATTGCCGCGTCGTGCTCCGAAGCCAGGACGATCCAGGTACGCGGAGCGATCCCGACAGGAGGGTCACCGAGAATGTCGGTGCGGTATCGCTTCACCTCGCTCACCGCGCCTGCGGGGTCGGTACTCATGGAATTACCACTCCGAATTGGTTGGGCTGATTCTCCGGGTCAATGAGCGAGCGCAACAGCGCGGCTTCCGCCATCGTGGTTGAGTAGTAAGGCTCTGGGTAGAGCGCTTCCTCAGACCACTTTTCAGCATCCGCTTCTAGAGCGGAAATTGCGTGCTTGATAGCGCTGCTGAGGGTAGCGCCTGCGGGGTCGGTCGGGGTCATGGCGACTCCTTCGCAATGGCGGCGGCGTACGCGGGCGGCAGCGGCGCGGACCAGTAGGCGACTGTGTAGCTAGACCAATGGGCCGGCGACATCCACATGTAGTGGAAGCTGCCCGTCACCCGATCTTTGACTGCCGTGTAGTACTGATGGCAATCGTCGATGTGATGGCATGCGCCCGGCTTCCACGGCACCCACCTCGGCTCGTTCTGCGCGCAGGAGCGGAGTGTGGAAATAGCGTTGTGGATGACATGCGCCTGCTTCGTGGTCAAACAGCCAAGGGCAGCAATGTCCCATAGTTGCTTGCACTGCTCCTCCACACGCTCACGCCCAACCGGATTGTCGTTACTCACTTCTCATCTCCTTCACGATCGACATAGCCAGCAGTAGACGCATATCCGCCGTCAGCGGCCCGTGGATCATCTGCGAGTACATGCCCCTGTCTTCCCTCACCGCAACCAAACGCAGCGCCAGGTTCAACTGGCAGCTAGGGTGGCGGGCGGCTTTTAACGCCTGCATCAGGTCGAGGTAGGGCGAGAGGTCGTCCACTAGCTACCTCAAAACGGGCAAGGATCATTGAAGTCCTCGTCCACTGCCGGCGCCGTCCCTCTCGACTTCTCCGCCAGCGTCTGCGGCGGGTCTTGATCGCGCCTCTCGCCGCCGCCCTGGAGCGTGATCCGCTGGACGTTGCAGGTCAGTTCAGCCTTCGGCGTGCCGTCCTTCGCCGCGTACGCGCGAACGTCGATGTCGCCGCTGACGGCTACCTTCGTGCCGCTGGTGAGGTACTGCTCGAGCTTCTGGCCGCGAGCGCCCCAAAGAGCGCACCCGACCCAAAGCGTCGATTTCTTCTCGCCGAAGCCGGTGTTCACGGCGAGTGAGAAGTTGGTCACCGTGGTGTCGCCCACGGTCTTGGTTGATGCGTCGCGGCCGATGTTGCCTGCGAGGGTTCCGGTGTTCATGCTGCTTTTTCCTGCTTTTTGATTGCGTCGAGATACTTCTTGATAGCCGCCCGCGACGATGCCGGGATGAGTTTCCAAACCTCCCCGTATTCGTCGATGCCGAACTCTCGAAGCTCGTTGTGGACCGCCATGACGGCAGCGCCGACTGCGGCTTCGTGCTCCTCCTCGGTCGTGCCGAGATCGCCAGGCGGGTTCAGCGCCTGCGCAAAACGCAGGGAGATATCCTCCCGCCGCTTCGCGATCACGTCAGCCTCAGCGCGCGGCGCTTCGACTCCGTTCTCCAGCCACGCCAGCAACCGCTTGCCGGTGTCGGCAGACAGGTGTGCTGGGTTCGCGAACAACTGCGTGCGGTCCTTCGTCGCGATGGCGAGATGCGAGCTGTGATCGATCTCCCACACCACGGAGAATTCGTACTCGACGCTCGCGCGCTGCTCGATCTTCATGCCGACCTTGCGGACCTTCTTGTCCTCGCCCTGTACGGTCTCGGTCTTGCTCCTGGCCGTCGCGATCACGTGCATGTTGCACTGGAGCATGGCATCGATGAACGCGCGGTGGCGGGGCGTGCTATCGCTCCACGCCGACCACGTATTGCCTCGGTACTTAGCCTGGGCTAACTGCTCGTTGATTTCGAGGACGCCACCGGCTCCGTCCCACTCGTGGGTGATGGAGTCGATGATGAGGTTTTGGTAGCCGGCAGCCTCTGCCGCTTGGATCGCCTCAATAAAGCGCTCTGGCGAATACGGCGGACCGAGATCCAGCGCGTCGAAGTCGAAGCGGTCACTGTAGTGACTCGCGCTCGCCCTCTCGGTGTCGATCACGGCGGTTCGCCCACCGAGCCCACTCGCGATACTCAGCGCTCCCTGCGTCTTCCCGCCACCCGCTGGGCTCGCGATCAGCACGCGTAGCTTTACACGCTTGCGTGTTGCTTTCTGAAATTGCATTGACATTGGTTAACTCCTCTTCGTACCTACAACGTTCATCGTCTAATGCTTTCCACCACGTAGCGTCGTCGGATGCATCCCCTCCCGCATCCTCGCGCCCTAAGTCGGTCGCGGTCATGGCTAACCCCAGCGCCCGCGCTCACGATCCTTGCGCAGCGCGCGAATCGTGAATGCGCAAATCACAAGAGTGACGGCGGAAGCGCCGATGGCTAGCCAGCTAAAAACTTCTGCGGCGCTCATGCCAGCCACCAAAAGAAGGCCAGCTGCGCGGCGATAACCAACACGCACACCGCCCAGTGAACGTCGCGAGACACGGCACTACGCGGCGTGTCGTATGCGCCGAACCCGGTCATACTCGATGCACCGAGAACCATGAACAGCGGTTCAGGAGGCCACGCAGATCCTCGGCGTCTTCCTTACTTTCGCAGGCCATTTCGATGGCATGCTCATCCATTAGCAGCTGGACATTGAATCCGTCGTCTTCATTGCCGGTGATAACGGCAATGTCGCTATGTTCGCGTTTTGTGTTCATTGTCATTCTCCTTTGTAGTTAGCCTAGTAACGCCTCTCCCGCGCCTGCCGAAAAACATCCCTCGTCGGCTTGAACGCGGTCCATTTTTGTAGACGAGCCCTGTGCATCCTCTCCAGCCGCTTGCGGAGGCGGCGTCTGATGCCAACTACCCACGACGACCACCAAGGCAGCAGGCGCTGTAATCGGATCATCTGTCTCGATCTCCCTATGCTCGTTGTAGAATGCGGCGGTCTCGTACCAGGGGCCGAAGTTGGTGAGGCGCATTAGCCACGCTCCAGAATGCGGCGTACGATGAGGCGCCATTCGTCTTCAATGGCCACGCTGTCCGAGAACAAAAGCGCGTCCCACTCGTCACCAAGACCAGAGCGATTTCGCAGGTCCTTGACGATGGCGTCCACGATCTCCTCTGACTGTTCGCCGATGCCCGTCATGACAACTTCTCCCTCAGCCACTCCTCGATGACGAGGCGGCGGTAATAGGCCATATCCACGAACCGATCCAAGCGCCAGGCGATGCGCTCGAGAGCGCGGTCTATCCACCGATCCCACGACGGGAAGGCGGCGAAACCGTAGAGCGCGAGCAGTCCCACCAAAGCGCCGATGGCGAGTGCTGCGGGCCAGGCTTCGTTAGTCATGGCGTGGCTCCGAGCAACACATCCACGATGTCGCAGATACGGTTGCATGAGTCGATCGCGTTAGCTCCCTCATCGGCAGCCTCGCAATGGATCTTGCGCAACGCCCGCTCAAGCTCCTCGCAGCGCCGCTCAATGGCTTCAAAGGCTGAGGCGAGGACCATCGGCTCGCTGTCGTGCGGAGAGCGCGGGCTTCCGTCCTCCTCGATCACGCCGTTCATGTACGACACGCGGTACCGCTTCACGTTGTTATCCACGGCTTTCTCCTTGGGCGCGGAGGGCGTCATCGATCATGCCGATATATGGCTCTGCACTAGCCCATCCGGAAAGCCATTCGCGAGCCGCTAACAAGGTGTTCCGAAGACACTCGTTATCGCGAACTACCGCGTCATAGTCTTTGGACAGCACATACTTGCCGTCCTTGTGCTCGCGAGGAAAGCCAGTGGACAGCGCGTACCGCTTCACGTTGTCAGCGCTCATCGCTGCTCTCCTTGGGCGGCGGCAATGCCCTCCGCAATCCACTCCATCTCCTGCTTCGTGTACGCGCTTGGGTTGATCTGCGCGGCGAAGCGTGTGACGTATTCCAAGCGCTCGATACGCGGCTCGTAGACGAGCTCGGCGAGGCGATCGGCAAGCTGGTAGGTGTTCATGCGCCCACTCCAAACGCGCCGTTGCACTGTGGGCACGTCGCAGCGTCCTTCTCGTGCTCGCACGTCTCGACGCAGAACGGGCAGACGAACGGCCCGTCCTCGAACATGTAGTCGTGGTCGCACGAGGTCCCGCACTTCTCGCAGTAGACTGCGACGGTGGTGGCGGAGGTCATGGCGTTTCTCCGCGGGCGGCCTTGAGGGCGGCGCTATCAATAGCCAGCGAGATCCGCAACGCGGCCTGCTGCGCGCTGACATCAAACGCTTGGACTACTTGGATCTTCGCGGCCTTGCATCGCTCCAACATGTCGGCGGTTCCGTTGTTGCCGGGGAATGCGATGCCGAGATGCGGACGAAGCTCAACCATCGCTTGGTTGCGCATCGGGCCAGCCTTCTTGCCGTGCTGCACCCATAGGGCGGGGCAGCGCACAGGTTGGCGACCGCGCAAGATGGCCCATTCGTCGCAGAGTTTGTCGGCGCCCGCGTAGTCGCCGTGGATCAGGTGCGAGATCGGGAACTGCAGGTCCATCTCATCGAGCCACGCAAATACGTTGGCGCGGTCCTTGTAGCCGCGGCCACCGAATCCAACGACTCGGTAGTAGATGCGGCTCATGTGCGCACCACGAACTCAGGATTCACGCGGACCGTCTGCGCGACGCAGAAGTCCCAATCGTCATAACGCTCGTCGCCGCTCTCGTCCATGAAGCATTCGCCGGTCCAGTAGACGAGCGCGCCGTCGCGATCACTGCCGTCGTCGTCAGTGACGAACAGGCAGTAGAGGATTCCGGGAACGAGGTCCGCGCGCGCAGTAATGCGCGTCGGCGTGCGGGCGGCGCTCACAGCAGCACCATCGCAACCACGCACCCCACCACAGCCGCGAGCCCCAGCCAGATCGCGATAGGCTCTAACTTCTCGTAGATGTCGAGGGTCATGGCTGCTTCTCCAGTTCGCGAAGGAGGGCGTCGGCGTGCGCAACGCTGTCGCGGGCGAGCTGCTCAGGAAGAAGATGCGAGCCGGGGACACCACCGAGCGCTCCCTGCATCGCCATCGCGGCGAACAACCGGCGCTCCTGCTCGCGTGAGAGCTGGTGGTTAATGGCGCTCGTGATGTCGACTGATGTGCTCATGGCTCAGCCCGCCTGGCGCTTGAACAGCGCGCCTTCGGAGTAGGTGGGGGA
>DATNAU010000134.1:0-2673 GCA_035572415.1 Acidobacteriaceae bacterium | reverse complement strand
TCGCCTAGCCTGCGTCTCCTGGAGGAAAGCGAGGTTATTTAAGAACTGTCGGGCGCAGTTTTCCCAGGAATACGCCAGCGCGAAATCCCGACAGAGCTCGCGCGACATGCCGAGTGCGCGCAGGCATGCGCTGCGCAGATCACGATCCAGTGCACCGATCGGCCGGTCGGAGATGACATCGATCGGTCCGGTCACCGGAAAAGCCGCCACCGGCACGCCGCTCGCCAACGCTTCAAGCTGGACGACGCCGAAGGTGTCGGTGAGGCTGGGGAAAACAAATACGTCGGCTGCGGCAAGGTGCGATGCCAGGTCCCTTCCGGACTTTTCTCCCAGGAAGATCGTCTGTGGAAACCGCGCCTGCAATTCGCGCCGCTGCGGACCATCGCCGATTACAACTTTGGATCCAGGAAGCTCCAGCGAGAGGAATGCGTCGAAGT
Source organism: Acidobacteriaceae bacterium (assembly GCA_035572415.1). GTDB lineage: Bacteria > Acidobacteriota > Terriglobia > Terriglobales > Acidobacteriaceae > Edaphobacter. Next base: position 2,236 of record DATNAU010000134.1, on the reverse strand, counting down.
TCTTCTCGATCGCGACCCGTCCGACAGTCATGAAGATTGGCCGAGGAAGGTCGAGTTCAGCCGGATCGTCCGGCCTGAACAGGTCCGTGTCGACACCGCGCGTCCAGGGCAGCAACTTGGTGAACCCCCGAACTGCAAGCTCTGTTCGGAGCGAGTTGGTCGCCACCATCGTTCCAGCGGCCGCAGAATGGAATTGGCGCATGACGGCATAGCCGAGTGCCTCAGGAAGTCCGGTGCGGACCGAGACGTATTCGGGAAAGCGCGTGGTGTAAGACGTCGTGAACGCCAGGCCCCTGCGGCGGCAATACGCCCGAACCGCCCAGCCGATCGGCCCCTCAGTCGCAATATGAATGGCGTCAGGATCAGCCTCTTCGATTCTGCGGGCGATCTCTCGCCGGTTTGGAATTGCAAGGCGCAGGCCTGGATAGGTGGGCACCGGAAACAAGCGAAAGCCCGCGGGTGTTACGAAGGTGATCTTCACCCCAAGCCGGGCACACGCGCGGTCCAGCGATGTCAGCGTGCGAACAACACCGTTGACCTGCGGATGCCAGGCATCGGTTGCGATCAAGATTTGCATCAGGCAGCACGCGCTGCGATGGGTGACGCCGAAATTTGCGGCTGCACCGAATCGGCCCAGGTAATAATCTCAAACATTCCGTCCGGGTTTTCAGCCAGCGCGGTGCAGCTTTCCATCCAGTCGCCGCAGTTCATGTAGCGCAGCCCGTGCTCATCACGAATTATCGCGTGGTGGATATGGCCGCAGACGACGCCATCGGCATACCTCCGACGCGCCTCGGCCACGAGCGCCTGCTCGTAGGCGCCGATGTAATTCACCGCATTCTTCACCTTCAGCTTGGCCCACTGCGACAGCGACCAGTAGGGCACACCAAAACTGCGGCGGACGGCGTTGACGAAGCGATTGACCTGAATCGCGAGTGAATAGGCCTTATCGCCAAGGTGGGCCAACCAGCGAGCGTTCTGTACCACCAGATCGAAAATATCGCCGTGGATCACCAGATAGCGGCGGCCATCGGCTCCGTCGTGGATTGCACTTTCCACGACATCGATACCTGCAAAATGGGTGCCGTAATACTCCCTCAGGAATTCGTCGTGGTTTCCTGGAACATAGATAACCTTCGCTCCTTTGCGCGCCTTGCGCAGAAGCTTCTGCACCACGTCATTGTGCGATTGAGGCCAGTACCAGGCAGATCGCAGTGCCCAACCGTCAACGATATCACCGACGAGGTAGTAAGTATCCGCGTCGTGGTAGCGCAGAAAGTCCAGCAACTGCTCGGCCTGCGATCCACGAGCTCCGAGGTGAACGTCGGAGATGAACAGCGTGCGGAAGCGCCTTGGCGCCGAATCATAACTCGTGCTTCTGTCGACCATGAAACGACAGCTAACTGAGTCCCGTGACAGCGGCGTGACGCAGTGGCCTGAGCTGGACTAACGCGGAGCTATCAACACGTCCCCGATATTTGCGTACATCACGCATAGTGCCAAGCTGCCCCACACCGCGGCGCTGAAATAGAGCGACATCCAGGCGATCTCACCCTTCCAGTCCGCAACGTTGTGGGTCACGATCCAACGCTTCCGCACGTCGCGGAGGCCATCGAGCGGATGCAAATACTTTCGCCCCCTACCGAGCGCTTCGCGCCATCGGCTGAGATACATCGGGACGTCGAGGATGACGACAAAGGCGAGATAAGCGGCAATCCCGAGGAGCGCGCACGCGATGACCCACCGCGCCGGGTCGTCGAACTCCGGCAGCAAGCGGACAAGAGCTATCCCGACCAGGAAGAAGGCGGCCGCCCACAACGAGTTCTCGATGGCGTTGAACAGGTAGTTCGTGGTCAGCACCGCATACCACGAGAAGCACTCCGCAACGACGATCAACACCACGATGATCCAGGCTGCGTTCAACGCCGTGTCCGCGTCGGCAAGGGAACCGAGCTGTCGCAGCATGATCGCCCATTGCACGGCAAAGCAGATCTCCGCGACGGTGGCCACCGAACGGCCGACGAACACGCTTGAAAGCCAGGTGTCGAACAAGCAGATACGCTGAACGTCCGCGCGCGGCAGCACAGAGCGGAAGGCGCAGCCGAATACATAGGCCGCACAAAGTAGCAGCATCGCTTCCAGCCCGGCACCACCAGCGAGCGGGCCGCCCGGCTGCTTGCGAAGCGCTCCATAGAGCCAGACCCAGGACACGATGTTGGCAAAGCTGACGGCGCTG
>DATNAU010000133.1:0-6062 GCA_035572415.1 Acidobacteriaceae bacterium | reverse complement strand
CGTCTGCTGCGCGTCCACCAAATTCTCGTCCACATCGCGCGCATGTTCGAAGGCCGCCTTCACCGCCTTCTGCGTAATCTCGTTGAAGGTCACGCGCTGCAGCTTCTTCTTGTCCTTCATCACCGGCAGCAACTGCATCTTCAGGTGCGCGGCAATCGCCTCGCCCTCGCGGTCCGGGTCAGGCGCCAGATACACAAAATCCGCCTTCGCCGCCGCCTTCTTCAGCGCCGCAACCACCTTCTCCTTGCCGGGAGACACGATCAGCGTCGGCTCAAACGTCCGTTTCTTCAACTCCACGCCGATGTCGTTCTTCGGCAGGTCCATGATGTGGCCAATCGAGGCCTCCACCTGGTAATCCTTGCCGAGATATTTATTGATCGTCTTCGCCTTCGCGGGCGACTCAACGATCACCAATGATCTTGCCATTCTTTTCCTATCGGGGTCCCCGGCGAGCGGTCTTTGCTCGCTGGGGTGATTTTCACTCCAGAACTGCGCCTGCGGCTGTCCCGCCGCTTTTCGCCATCATTCCCATGCACCCTAACACGGATTTGCCCGGAACGCGAAACCCGCCTGCCCTAAAAACCGCCGAGCGCCAACCGGGAATCTACACCCATAGACTCCCTTTGTCCAAATCCGTTTCGCGCTTCATCGCCATAAGCTGCTGTCATTCCGCGCCTTCGCGCACGCTGCCAATGACGCGCATCAGCATCATTAATATAGTGGCGACTGAATTTCATCCACGCCGACATCGATCGAAGTTGTCATTCTGAGCGGCACGCGAAGAATCCCCGCATTTGCCTTTCGCTTTATCCGGAAAATCCGTGCAATCGGTGAAAATCCGTGTTAGGCATTTGCCTTTGCACTTAGAAGCTCCGCACGTAATTCTTGCCCGGCATCTGCTTCACGCGCCCTCGCAGCTCCAACTCAAACAGCGCCGCAAAAATCTCTGCCGATCCCATCTCCTGCTCCAGCGCCTCGATCAGCTCATCCAGCTGGGTCGCCTCATCGCGCCGCAATCGCTCGAGCACCATCCGCTCCTGCTCCGCCAGCCCTTGCTCCTCTTCGCCGAATAGAGATGCCGCTCCATTCCCTTCGGATTCACCTCGCCCGGCAACTCCCGTGATTTCTTCCAGTTGCGCTTTGATCTCGGACGGCAGTTCCTCCCACACATCCTCCCAGGTAGCCGTCAGCTTGGCGCCCTGCTTGATCAGCGTATTCGGGCCCCACGCATTCTTGTTGGTCACATTTCCCGGCACCGCGTACACATCGCGGTTCTGCTCCATCGCGCAGCGGGCAGTAATGCGCGTGCCGGAGTACTCGCCCGCCTCCACCACCAGCACCCCCACACTCATGCCGCTCAGAATGCGATTGCGAATCGGAAAATTCTGCGGCGCGGGAAACGTCCCCATCGCAAACTCGCTCACGATAGCGCCCCCGCGCTCCACGATCTGCTCCGCGAGCTTCTTGTTCTCTTTCGGATACACCACGTCGATGCTGGTGCCCCACACCGCCACCGTCTTGCCCCCGGCATCGAGCGCGCCCTTGTGCGCCGCCGTGTCCACTCCGCGCGCCATCCCGCTCAGGATCACCACGCCGCGCCCCGCCAGATCGCGCGACAGCATCTCCGCCATGCCCGCGCCGTAGGGCGATGGATGCCGCGTGCCTACCACCGCAATCCCCGGTCGCTTCAGCAGTGCCGCGTCGCCGCGCATCCACAGCACCGCCGGAGGATCGTAAATCTCCCGCAGCCGCTCGGGGTATTCCTCGTCCGCGCGCGTGAGAAAAAATCCGCCCGCCTGCGCGATGCGCTTTGACTCTTCTTCGGCAGCGCTCGCCGCGCGCCCATCCGCGACAAACTGCGCCGCCTTCGCCGGCAGCCCCACCGCCTCCAGCTCCGTCAGCGAAGCTTCAAAGACCTCCGCCGCATCGCCACCAAAGCGTGCTACTGCCTGCGCCACGCGCCGCGGCCCCATCTCCGGCGTCAGCGCCAGCGCCAGCCATCCCAGCCTCGTCGTTTCGCTAACTGCCGTCCTGCCAGCTGCCTGGTTCGTCATTCAGCGCATCCTGCTCTGCGTCGCTGTACAACCCTACGCAAACTACTCAGATCAACTGGCGTATGCGCCAACTCACTGCGGCTGCAACCCCGCCTTTGCGAGCATCGCAAAGAACTGCCGCTGTGTGCGCATGTCGATCGCCTTCGCCACCAGTTTTCCGTCGCGGTCATACACAAATGTAGTGGGCAAACCATCAACATGGAATTGCTTCGCCACCTTCGCTCCGCTGTCCAGCAGCACCTTCCCGTGATAGGCAGGCACTCCCTGGAACCACCGCACCACCGTCATCGGCTCCTCACTCGTCAAAGATAGGACCACCATCTGCGACTGATACTGCATGGAAATCGCGTTCAGGTCGCCCATCTCCTTGCGGCAGGGCGGGCACCAAGTCGCCCAGAAGCTGACTAACACAATCTTGCCCTTGAAGTGCGACAAACTGACCTTCTTGCCGTTCATATCTTGAAGCGCGAACGCCGCCTTCGCTGCGTCTTCATCATTCGCCATCAGCGCCTGCACCGCCTGCGTGTACTGCGGATCATCCAACGTCGTCGTCGCGCCCTCGTATCGCACTAGCTTTGCAACTTCGCCATACGGCTCCGCCGGCTCCCCACGCTTACCCGGTTTCTGCGGAGTCTCCTTCAAGGCCTGCGTCAGCGTGTCGGCGACAGCCTGAATCGTCTCCTGACCCGGATCGCCTTCCGTCGCAAGGTGGCTCAGCGAATCAGCGAGCTTCAGCTTGTCCATTCCCGATGGAAGCGTACGAATGTCCATTGCGAGTTGGAGCGTCACTGCTGGCCGCTTGTCATCCGGTTGCTCACGCAGAGTTTCGATACCCTTCGTGATCTTCTTTGGGTTGGCCTGTGCAAACACCGCAACCTGCATTGTCAGCAACATTGCCATACTTAGCAGTTTCCGATGCATGCTCATGCTCTTCTTCCCCTCATCGCACTGAGATCAATGCTGCTCTGGCTTCAGCCCCGCCCGCCCCAGCATACTGAAGAACTGCCGCTGCGAGCACATATCCAGCGATTCCGCCACCAGCTTGCCCTCACGGTCGAACACGAACGTCCTCGGGAAGCCATCTATGTGGAATGCCTTGCCTGCCGGACCGTTGTATCCCATGCCGCCTTCATCGGTCAGAACCTGCGGCTTGAAGTTCATGTGCGACATGATCTTAAACACCTGCGCCGGGTTCTCCTCCGTGATGCGCAGGATCACCAGCCCCTGCTTCGCATAGTGCTCGTGGATCAACTCCAGGTCCTCCGTCTCATGCATGCATGCGCTGCAATCGGTCGCAAAAAAGTTCACCAGAACAATTTTTCCCTTGAGGGCTGACAGCGTCACCTTATGATTGTCCAGGTCCTTCAGCGTGAAGTCCGCCTTCTGCACGTCGGCCTCGTCCGCCAGAACCGTCTGCGCTGCCTTGTCCAGCATCGGATCGCTCCATGAGGTCTTCACACCCGCATATCGCGCCATCTTCGCCAACTCCATATATGGATGGGCCGGGAGGCCGTCCTTAGCCGCCGGCTGCGGCGACTCCTTCAACGCTGCCGCCAGTGTGTCCGCCGCTGACTGCATCGCCTCTGGCCCGCTCTGTCCCTGCGTCGAAATCACCGCCAGTTGGTCGGCGTACTCCACCTTCTTGTTGCCCGGCGGCAGCGACGCAATGTCCTTACTCAGCTTCGCAATTGCCGCGGCGCGGTCGGCATCGGACATCGCCGGCGGACCTCCACGCATCCCGCCGTAGAAAGTCAACGCCCCCATCTGCTTTTTGATCGCGCCTTCATTGGCCTGTCCCTGCACTGCCATCGGCGCCAACAGCGCAACCACCAGCGCAACGCATACTCGATTCATCATGGTCCAACCACTCCCTCGGAAGATTCTTGGCGACACAATTGTAGCCGCCGCCAACCGCTCTGCACAGTTTTCTGGATTAAGCAGGAGACGCTCAACCGGCAGCCGAAGTCTCATCCTCATCGCACAGCTTGCAGTTCAGCACCATGCCCAGCCGCGATGCGCGGCCCTCCTCCGTCGTTACCCACTCACGCACCGTCCACGGAGGATCGTGCCGCACATGCTGCTTGTGGCCACACGCGAGCAGCGCCCTCCAGTGGCCCTCCTCATCGCGGTCGAAGCCGACTATCGCACGCTGCATGTTCAGCCCTCTGCCCTTCTCCTAAACTAGAGTCTTGGCCCCGCACTCCTCAACCCGGCTCCGCGTCGCCGCCATCCGCTTCCTCAATCCGGCGCCGCTCATGTGGGACTTCGACCACCCGCCCCATGCCGCGGCGCTCGCCGAGCGCTACGAGATCCACTCCACCACACCCGCGCTCTGCGCCGACGAGCTGCTCTCCGGCCGCGCCGACCTCGGCCTCATCCCCATCGCCTCGCTCACTCCCGACCTCGCCATTGTCCCCGGCTCCACGATCGCTTCTCTCGACTGCGTGCGCTCCATCCAGCTCATCGTCAAGCTCAACCGAGCGGGCGCCCCACATCTCGCTTCTGAGATGTGGGAAAGAACAACCTCAAATGTCCGCGTGCCCCATTCACGCGCAGCTTCATCGCGCGTGAGTGGGAAAGAAGAAGTCCCGGACAACATCGACCCCGGCCTTATCGATCAGGTCCTCCGCAGCGTCCGCACCGTCGCCTCGGACACCGCCTCGCGCAGCTCGCTCGTCTACGCGCAACTGCTGTTCCGCAAATTTCTTTCGCTCGACCCGGCATTCCTCTCAGCTCCCGCCGATCCCATCGCCATGCTCGCGCACGCCGATGCCGCTCTTCTCATCGGCGATCCGGCACTGCTTGCGCTCGAAGACCGCGCCCGCATCGAAGCCGCCGCCGGCCCCTGTCTCTGGCTCGATCTCGCGCACCAGTGGCACACACGCACCGGCCTGCCTTGGGTCGCGGCCGTATGGGCCGTGCGCCCCGAATCCCTCACGCACGCTTCACTCTCCCCCGCCGACCTGATCGCCGACCTTACCCGCTCCCGCGATTGCGGCCTCGCCAACATCGATGCCTTGGTTGCCAAGTGGGCCCCGCGCATCGCCCTCCCGCCCGACACCATCCGCCGCTACCTCACCCGCAATATTCACTACACTCTCGATAGCGAATGCATAGCCGCCATCACTCACCTCCGCGCCCTCGCCGCCGAAGCCGCGCTCCTGCCTCCTCTCCCCAACCTTCGTTTCCTTTAGGACCGCCGTCACCGTGATCGTCATTCCGGGCGGAAGGCCCGGAATCCCGGTATTTGTTTCTTCGGCCCGTGGTCTACTGGCTTCTCCGCGACTTCGCCGCTCGTCCACGCGTCTTACCCACAATGACCGCGCCCGCGCCAGCCCGCAGCTCCCTCGTCTCGCTCGCAGCCGCGCTCCAAACCGCGGCGCAGCAGGCAACCCGCCGTGGACACAACCCACTCATCCACCTGCTGCTCACCTTCGGCATCGCCGGCGTCTTTCTCGTCTCCATCGTCGACTCCTCGTTCGTGCCGCTGCCCATCCCAGGCATCACCGACATCATGACCGTCGTGCTCGCCGCGCGCAAAGCGAATCTCATCCTGCTCGTCGCCGCAGGTACCGCCGGCAGTTTTCTCGGCGGCCTCTTCAGCTACAAGGTTGGCCACGCCGGCGGCATGGCTTTCCTCGAAAAGCACGTATCCCCGCGCATCCTCAAGCCCGTCTGCAGATGGATGGACCGCCACGCTGTCCTTTCCGTCGCGCTGCCCGCTGTGCTGCCACCGCCCATGCCGCTCTCGCCGTTTGTGCTTGCAGCGGGCGCGCTCCAGATGTCGCGCAAGAAGTTTCTTACCGCGTTCACCATCAGCCGGGGCATTCGCCACAGCGCTGCCGCTGCCATTGGCGTTTATTACGGGCCGTCCGTCCTGCGCATCTGGAACGCACTCATGTGCAAGTGGGGCACACCAATCCTCATTGTTATCTGGAGCGTGATCCTGCTCTGCGCCGGCTTCGCGTTTTGGAAGCTCTGGAAGACATCGCGCGACATGCGCAATCA
>DATNAU010000132.1:0-20336 GCA_035572415.1 Acidobacteriaceae bacterium | reverse complement strand
TCAGGGCGCAGCACCCGCAACTGAGAACTCAGAACTGAGAACAGAGAACTCTCCGACCATCTCCATCGACGACTTCGCCAAGGTTGATCTCCGCGTTGCCCGCGTCCTCGTCGCCGAGCGCATTCCCAAGGCCGACAAGTTGCTGCGGCTGGAAGTCGATCTCGGCTATGAGAAGCGGCAGATACTCGCCGGCATCGCGCAGTTCTATGAGCCGGAGAAGCTGGTCGGCCGCAAGGTGGTGATCGTCGCCAATCTGGCGCCACGCAAGATGCGCGGTCTTGAGTCGCAGGGGATGGTGGTTGCCGCTTCGGTGGGGCCGGACGGCGCGCCGGTGCTGGCGGGCTTCCTCGAAGATGTCGAGATCGGCGCTCGCCTCAAGTAGCTGTAGATGCTGAGTTTCGAGTCCGGGAAAGTCCATGGGCCGAATGCTGCACATCGCTCATCCAATGCTGGTACCATAATAAGGACTAGAATGGTCGTAGATATTTCGGGCCATCTGGGTCTTATATTGCGGCGGCCCTAGCTGGCCGCATTTGGCACTGGCAAGGCGGGCAAGGTGAGCAACACAGACATCGCGGTCACGGCGCTCAATGAGGCGAAGGTCGGTTCGGCCGGCGTGGTCGAGCAGATCGATCTGCCGGAAGAGGTGTCGAACTACCTTGCGCACCTGGGTTTCCTGCCCGGAACTTCGGTGGAGGTTCTGCGGCGCGCGCCCGCGGGCGACCCCACGGTTTATCGCATCGATGGAGTCGAGGTGGGGCTGCGCAATGAGACGGCGCGGCACATTTACCTGCGTGTCACATCCGTATCGAAAGCGGCTGCCTCACACGCTAAAGTCGCTTCGCACAAGAACGGAGCGCACCGATGAGCTGCCACACCGCGGTCGCCGATCCCGAACTGGAGAAGCTGGCGCACGAGCCGCCCGCAGCTAACGGTGTGCCGAACGGCACGCGGCCGCGCATCCGGACCGTCGCGCTGATCGGGCCGCCAAACTCGGGAAAGTCGACACTGTTCAACCGGCTGACGGGCATGCGGCAGAAGGTGGCGAACTATCCCGGTGTGACGGTGGACTATCACTCGGGGAAGATGAAGTCGATCGGGCGCTCGGACCTGACGCTGATCGACCTGCCGGGTATTTATTCCCTGGCCACCTACTCCGAAGACGCGCGTGTTGCGGTTGAGGTGCTGACGGGGCGCATGCCTGGCGTGCCGCGTCCGGACTGCGTGCTGCTGGTGCTGGACGCGACGCATATCAACCGGCAGCTGATGCTGGCGGCGCCGGTATTCACCATCGGCCTGCCCACGCTGGTGCTGCTGAACATGTCCGACGAACTGGACAAGCGCGGCGGCCAGATCGACACCCTGGCGCTGGCGAAAGAACTGGGGCATCCGGTGGCGCTGATCAGCGCGGCGCGCAACAAGGGGCTCGACGTAATCCCGGAGTTCCTGGCGCGCGAGAGCGCGATGCCGGATGCCGGATCGCGTCCGGTGCAACTGCCGATCTTGCAGTCGCCCGCAATTACACGCGGCTGGGCGACGCAGGTGACCTCGCGCACCAACTACGTCACGCCAGCGACGGCGCGCTGGACGCAGCGGCTGGATGCGGTGCTGCTGCATCGGATCGCGGGACCGCTGATCTTTCTGGCCGTCGTCTTCCTGGTCTTTCAGGTGGTGTTCACGCTGGGGCAACCGCTGAGCGACGGCCTGGGCAACCTGCTTACGGCACTGGGCGCACATGCGGCGCTGCTGCTGCCGGACGGATGGCTGCGGCTGCTGCTGCGCGACGGCATCTGGAACGGCGTGCAGTCGGTGCTGGTGTTTCTGCCGCAAATTCTGCTGCTGTTTCTGTTTATCGGGATTCTGGAGGATTCGGGATATCTTGCCCGCGCGGCGTTGATCGCGGACCGCCTCATGCGGGCGATCGGGCTGAATGGGAAGGCATTTATCCCGCTGCTTTCGGCCTATGCGTGTGCGGTGCCGGCGATCATGGCGACGCGCACGATCGAAAACAAGCGGGAGCGCATCGCGACGATTCTGGTTGCGCCGTTTATGACGTGCTCGGCGCGGCTGCCGATCTATACGTTGATTATTGCGGCGTTCATTCCGAACAAGCTGTTTGCCGGCGGCGTGATGGGGCTGCGCGCGCTAGTGATGCTTGGACTGTATGTCATCGGATTTCTGGCTGCGCTGGTGACGGCGAAGGTGCTGCACACGTCGGTGCTGAAGGCTTCGCCTGCTCCGTTCATCCTGGAGCTGCCGCAATATCGCTGGCCGACGGTGCGGTCGCTGGTGCTGCGGCTGTATGACCGTGGCATGCTGTTCACGAAGAAGGTTGGGACGATCATCCTCAGCGTGTCGTTCGCGGTGTGGGTGCTGAGCGTGCTGCCGGTGCATCACGGCCAACTGAGCGAGCTGACCTCAAGCATCATCGGCCATGTGGGCCACTGGATTGAGCCGGCGATCCGGCCGCTCGGCTTCAACTGGAAGATCGGCATCGGGCTGCTGGGATCGATTATGGCGCGCGAGGTAATCGTCGGCACGCTGGGGACGCTGTATGGCGCCGATCCTGCGACGCATTCGCTCGCGCTGCAGACCGCGCTGCGGCATGACATCACCCTCGCTGGCGCACTGGCCCTGGTGGTCTTCTACGCCTTTGCGATGCAGTGCATGTCTACGCTGGCGGTGGTGAAGCGCGAGACGAACAGCTGGAAATATCCGCTGCTGCAGTTCGTGTACATGACGGGCTTCGCCTATGTGGCGGCGCTGGCGACCTTCCAGATCGTCTCGCGGCTGTTCTAACTTCATCGCGCGGCCTCAAAGAATTCTGCTGACGGCGTCTTGGAAGTCCTGTACTCTTGCCGCCATGCGGGCCGCGCGCTGTATCGCCAGACTCTCTCTTCTCACGTTATTGCCGGGATTACTGGCGTGCAGCACGATCATTGAGCCGTTCATCGCTACTACAGGAACGCCGCCTTCGACGCCGTCCGGATCACCGCCTTCAACACCACCCTCGGGATCGCCGCCTTCCACACCACCCTCCGGATCGCCGCCTTCCACTCCGCCTACCAGCACGCCGCCTTCAACCCCAGCGGCCGTCCCATTGACTGGAGACTGGAACCTGACGGGAAACCGCGCCGCCAAAGACCTTCCAGTGATTACCGCGACCCTGCTCGTTGACGGCAATCAGGTGACCGCAGTGGGCGACATGCAGTATTCATGCGGCAATGGACCGTCCGGCGCCGGCGGCAGTTTTGCTCTTTCGGGGCAGATCGACGCAAGCGGATCGTTTCATCTTGCGCCTCCACCGAATCTTCCAGGGGCGGGAGTTCAGTTAAGTATTGACGGGACGGTTCCTTCCGGCGGCCAACCGGACTGGAGCGGGACCTACACCTTGAGCGATGCGCCGGGGTACACAAGCTGTCTGGTCAGCAAGACTGGATCGTTTACCGCGACCGCATTTGCGCCGTTGAACAACACAGTGTACGCAGGTTCCGTAAGCTCGCAGTTCGGCACTCTGGATATCAGTGTGGTTCTGACCGAGGGCGCAGCGGTGACGCAGCCGAATGATGCCCACCTGCCGGTCTCTGGCTCCATCACTGTATCCGGCAGCTCGTGTTTCTCCCATGGGACAACAAACGCAATCGCACCGGGTGAGATGGAGGGGGACATTTCCTCTCTGCGTTTCGAAATGGACGATGGTTCGCATATCAACTTTACCGGTATATTCGGCAGTCCGGATGAATCCACCCTGCAGCCGGTCCTTGTGGGCGTATTAGGAGGCCAGTGCAGCGGTCAGGCCTATCTGGGAGCGATGGTGCGGCAGTAGCCTGGCGCTATCACCTGACTGATTCAGCGGTCGCGTCGGCCGGCGTCGCGTTGGCGTCGAGCCATTGCACAATGAGGGAGACGCGCCGATTGGAGGGGTCCAGCGGATTCGCCGGATCGCGCAGGCTCTGATCCGCGTAGCCGCGGACCTGTGAGATTTGGCCGGGGCCGATACCAGCGGTTTGCAGCAGCCGGCGAGCGGCGTTGGCGCGGTCGGCGGAGAGCTCCCAGTTGGTGTAGCCATTGTCCCCAGAGAAGGGCTGCGCGTCAGTATGGCCCTCGATGAGGATGTGGTTGGGAAGAGTGCGGAGCTGGCCGGCGAGGAGGTCAAGGAGCTGAACGCCGTTCGAAGAGAGGCGCGGTGAGCCGGACTCGAAGAAGGTGCCCCCGGAGCCTTCGATAAGGTCGATGCGCAGGCCTTCGCCGGTGACGGTCATCTCGACCTGTTTGGAGAGCCTGGTGAGGTCGGCCTGCTTGAGGATGGCCTTCTGAATCTCCTGCTTTAGCGTGTCTACATTCTTGCGGTCGATGGAGACGATTTCGGAGGCGGAGGATGCGGCCGACCCGGTCTGCGCGCCGCTGCCTTTGGGGTCGTTGAAGTAGCCGGCGATGGCCTTCTGGACCTTTGACGAGGTGTTCATCAGCCAGAGCACGATGAAGAGCGACATCATGGCCGTGACGAAGTCCGCGTAGGCGACCTTCCAGGCGCCGCCGTGGTGGCCGTGGTGGGCGCGTTTCTTCTTAATGACGATGATGGGGCGCTTTGTGTCTTTGGAGATTTCCGGCATGAGGCGAGTTCTCAGTTGTCAGTTCTCAGTTGTCAGGTGAGGTGACCTCAGGGCTAAAGATTTTTCCTATGCCTCGGCGGAGGCGGGCGTGGTGGCTACAGGTGCGAAGTCCGCAGCTGTGGGTGCGGCAGCCGCACCTTTGCAGGCCTGCTCCATGGCGTCGAAGGACGGGCGGAGGTGTTCGGGGATGGCGCGGCGGCCCATCTCGACTGCGAGGATTGGGGCGAGACCTTTGAGGAAAGCGAGCAGCACGACGCGAAGGATATGCAGGTAGCCGTTGTGTGCGTCGGCCTGCTTGGTCATGTTGGATGCGATGGGGCCGATGAGACCGTAGCACATGAGAATGCCAAGGAAGGTGCCGACGAGGGCGGCTGCGACTTTTTTGCCGATCTCCTCCGGCGGCCCGCCGAGCGCACCCATGGTAATGACGACGCCGAGGACAGCCGCTACGATGCCGAGACCGGGAAGCGAGTCCGCGACAGTGGTGAGTGCGGCAACGGGCTGCATAGCTTCGTGGTGGGCGATCTCCATGTCGAGGTCCATCATCTGATCCATGTCGAAGGGTTCGACGCCGCCCGTAATTGCAGTGCGGAGGGTATCGCAAACGAAATGGAGCGCGTGGTGGTCGGCGAGGAAGGTGGGGTACCTGGCGACGATCTCGCTTTCCGCGGGCTTCTCGACATCATCTTCGATGCCGACCAGGCCCTTCTTGCGCGCTTTGCTGAGGAGTTCGAAGAGCAGCTTGAGGGTATCGAGGTAGCGTGCCTGATTGAATGGAGACGGCTTGAGCGTGCCGAGGACGCCGGAGGCCATGGCTTTGATGATCTCCATCGGGTTGGCGATGAAGATCGTGCCGAGCGCGGCGCCGCCAATGGTGACGAGCTCGGACGGCTGCACCAGAACGGCGAGATGTCCGTGCTCCATGAGAAAGCCGCCGATGACAGCGCCGAATACGACGAGGATACCGATGATTGCAAACATGGTGGATGTTCTGGTGGCGCTGGGAGGTGCGGCTTTCGTGAGATAGTTATCGACCTGAGAGTTGCCAGTTGTTAGTTGTCAGTTCTCAGTTGGATCGAGCAGAGGGACGATGGTGGATTTGATGTCCTCGACAGTGAAGGGTTTGCGGATATAGCCGCGGGCACCGAGCGCGATGGCCTGGCGGACCTGTGCTTCGCTGTTCTCCGTCGTGATCATCACGATGGGGACGTTGAGGGCGAGCTGCTCGTTGCGGATGCGGGCCAGAAGTTCAAGGCCGGAGATATTCGGCATATTTATGTCACAAAGGATGAGGGCCGGAGTGCAGTCTGGCAGGAGCGCCAGCGCATCGGCGCCATCGACGGCTTCGAGCACGGATGAAAGGGCTACGCCGGCTTGCGCGAGCAGGCGCAGAATAATTTTGCGCATCATGGCGGAGTCGTCGATGACGAGGATTGGGTTCATGGATAGATCTCCTGCAGAGCCGGTTCAGATTCCGGTCTGGGCGCTCGCGTAATGCGCGTGAGAAGCGCGGGGATGCCGGAGAGCGGGGCCACCGTATCGGCGGCGCCGATGCGGACGGCCTCGCGGGGCATGCCATAGACGACCGAAGAGGCCTCGTCCTGCGCGATGGTGGCGGCGCCGGTCTGCTTCAGCGCGAGCATGCCGCGGGCGCCATCGGCCCCCATGCCGGTCAAAAGGACAGCGACACTGGAGGGTCCGGCGGTGGATTCTGCGATCGAAAGGAACATCACATCGACCGAAGGACGGAGATAGCAGACCTCGGGTCCACGATCGAGATCAACGAACTGCCCTTGCGGCCCGTCACGAAGGACAAGGTGGTGGTCGCCGGGCGCAAGCAGAGCGAGTCCAGGACGAAGGAAGTCACCCGGCACCGCTTCGCGAACCTCGACCGCGCAGATGCGATTCAGACGGTCGGCGAAGGCCGAGGTGAAGCCCGGCGGGATGTGTTGCGTAATGAGAATTGGCGGCATGTCGGACGGAAGGCGGGTGAGGATTTCCTGGATGGCGACGGTGCCGCCCGTGGAAGCGCCGATGGCGATCAGGGAGCGGCCGGAGTCTGAAGCGATCGATGAGGCGCGCAAAGTCGCGGCCGTGCGGTGAGCTGAGTATTCGTCGAGTGGGGCGGTCGCCTGGTTGGCACTCGGAATGACGGCATCGATTCGCCTGCTCGCCGTGATTCGCGTATTTGCGAGGGGGGAACTTTTCTGTTGTGCGGCGGGATCGGGGGGCAAATCGATTGCAGGGCGTGGACGCGCGGCTGCGGCGCCGCGGATTTTTTGCGCAAGCGTAAGACGGAGATCGCGCAATGCTTGATGTGTGGCGGGCTTGGCGATGACGTCCACGGCCCCGCAACGGAGGGCCTCGAATGTCGCAGCGCAGGAAGCCTGACCCTGCGAACTGACGACGAGGGTCGGAATGGGGTTCAGGAACATCAACTGGCGCAGAAAGGTGAGACCATCCATGCGCGGCATCTCGATGTCGAGAGTGATGACATCGGGACGAAGAGCGAGCAGCTTGTCGCGCGCGACGTAGGCGTCGGGGGCGGTGGCGATGACCTCGATATCGGGTTCTGTCGCGATGGCCTCAGTAAGGACCTTGCGAACGATTGCTGAGTCGTCGACGACCAGGACGCGGATCTTACGGGCGCTCATGCAGAAACCTCTTCGGGAGCAACGGAAAATGGCGTGAGAGCTGTGCGATGTTTTGGCGGGGCAGTCGCAAAGTAAGACCGGCCACTCTGGCCAGGCTTGCGATAGATGGAGGGTGTGACGGTTTCGAGCGAATGCTCCATGCCGCTGAGAGATTCGGAGTGGCCGATGAAGAGAAACCCGCCGGGCTCAAGTTGCTCGACGAAGCGCCGGATGAGGGATTGGGTCGTCGACCGGACGAAGTAGAGCATGACGTTGCGGCAAAAGATGGCGGAGTAGCGACAGGGAGGGAATGGCTCCATCAGGTTGAAGTAGGCAAAATCGACGAGAGCGCGCACGTGGTGGGCGACGCGCAACATGCCGGATTCGCCGGCTTGAGCGAAGTAGCGACTGCGGAGGACGGATGGAATGGACGCGACGCGGTCCGGGTGGTAGACGGCGGCTGAGGCGCGCTGCAGCATGCGAGTGGAAATATCCGTGGCGTGAATACGCACTCTGGATGCAGCGTGAGGCGCGGCTTCGAGCAGTGATATGGCGATGGAGAAGGGTTCCTCGCCGGAAGAGCATCCGGCAGACCAGATGTCGATGCGCGGTCGCGCGTTCAGTCTGGGCAGTACGGTGTCACACAGGAAATCGAAGTGTGCAGGCTCGCGAAAGAACGAGGTGTGGTTGGTGGTGAGACGGTCGGCGAGAGCCGCGACAGCGGCTCCGGTGCGGTCGGCCAGCAGGTACTCGCAGTACTGCCGGAATCCGGTAAGGCCGAGCTCATGGACGAGGCGACCGAGCCGCACGGCGACCAGATCCTGTTTGTCGGGTCGAAGATCGAGGCCGAAGGACCGATGTGCAAGGTCAGCGATAAGAGCGAAGTCGCGCCCGTCCAGGGCAGTGAGCGCATGCTCATGTATGGACGCCGGGCTTGAGTGGAGACACAGGGGCACGGATGAGTTATCGGCAGGGATGGCGCCGGGCATCAGAGCGTGGGCAGGCATCGAGAGGTACTGGGCCAGCCCGGGCCGGGGACTGCGTGCTAGGGTGGTTTCAAGGATGGGAGTGCTTTCCGTGACGAGACTTGCGGTGCGCAATGCGCTTGGCAGCTTGCGCGGGCGCGTGTCGGCGATGTACCTGGGGCTGCTGTTCTTCAACCTGGCGGCCTGGATGTGGGCCCTGATGGCCTTCCGCGGCCACATGGCGCTGATGGGAACTGCGTTGCTGGCGTACAGCCTGGGGCTGCGGCATGCGGTGGATGCAGACCACATCGCGGCAATCGACAATGTGACACGCAAGCTGATGCAGCAGGGCAAGCGTCCGGTAGGCGTGGGCCTGATGTTTTCGCTTGGCCACTCGACGGTGGTAGTAGCAGGGTCGATGGCAATGGCGGGTGCGGCGCTCGGTTTCGCGCACCGTATGGACTGGGTGCGTGGTGCGGGTGCGGTTGTGGGCACTGCGGTATCGAGCGGATTTCTCCTGGCAATTGCCGTGGTAAATCTGGTGGTGCTGCGTGGGGTGTGGCGGACATTCGTGCGGGTGCGCAGCGGGGGGGCCTATGCGGAGGAGGATTTGGACCTGCTGCTCAGCGGCCGCGGGCTGCTGGCGCGAATCTTTCGTCCGATGTTTCGCCTGATCGAGCGAAGCTGGCAGATGTATCCGCTGGGTTTGCTCTTTGGGTTGGGGTTCGATACCGCAACAGAGATCGGAGTGCTGGGAATCGCGGCTGCGGAGGCGTCAAGAGGACTTTCGATGGGCGCCATCCTTGTGTTCCCAGTGCTGTTCGCCGCCGGGATGTCGCTGGTGGATACCACGGATAACATGCTGATGGTGGGGGCATACGGATGGGCGAGCGTGCGACCGGTGCGCAAGCTTTACTACAACCTGACGGTCACGGCGATGTCCGCAGCAGTAGCACTTGCGGTAGGGGGAGTGGAAGCGCTGGGGCTGGTCCCCGCGCAAGGATCATTCTGGACCGCGGTGCGCGCAGTGAATGCAAACCTCGGCCTGGTGGGCTATGGAATCATCGCGCTGTTTGCCGTGATGTGGGGAGCGGCTGCGGTCATCTGGAAATGGCGCCGGATGGAAGCGCTGGAGCCGGAGCAGATCGAATCCTGATAGGAACGGGCGCGCATACGAGTGCTGCGGATCGTGGGCCTAATCGTGTGGTTATGCGCCCAACTCGGCTCGGATGGCGGTGGCGATGGCGGTGGCGTGGCGGTGCATGTCGGGTTCGGATTCGGCTTCGATCATGACGCGGGCTAGGGATTCGGTGCCGGAGTAGCGGATGACGACGCGGCCGGATTCGGCGAGGTCGCGCTCGGCGGCAGCGATGGCTTCGGCGATGGCCGGGATCTGGTCGAGCGGGGGCTTGGAGCGGACGGGCACGTTGACGATGGTCTGCGGGAAGGTCTTGAGGTCGGCGGTGAGTTCGGCGAGCGAGAGCCCGGAGCGGTGGACGACGTCAAGCACGAGGAGCGCGGTGAGCAGACCGTCGCCGGTGGTGGAGCGGCCGGAGAAGATGATGTGGCCGGACTGCTCGCCCCCGAGGGAGGCGCCGGTGGCCTGCATCTGCTCGAGGACGTACTTGTCGCCGACGGGGGCGCGCAGCATTTTGATGGCGCTGCGGCGGAGCGCGGCCTCGAGACCCATGTTGGACATAGTGGTGGCGACGACGGTGGAAGCGGCGAGCAGGCCGCGGGCGGCGAGGTCGCGCGCGGCGAGCAGCAGGACGGCGTCGCCGTTGACAACGCGGCCGGTGTGATCGGCGAAGAGGGCGCGATCGGCGTCGCCATCAAACGTGATGCCCAAAGACGCGCCATGTTTTGTAACTTCCTTCGCTACAATCTCCGGGTGGAGCGCGCCGCAGTTGGCGTTGATGTTGCGGCCGTCGGGCGAGGCGTGCGTAAGGATGACCTCACCGCCGTTCGAGCCGGGCTGCTCGTAGAGTTCGGCGAAGAGCTGCGGAGCGATGGCGGAGGCGGCGCCGTTGGCGCAGTCGACGACGATCTTTTTGCCGTCCAGCGAGAGGCCGGGGACGGCGCTCAGGAGGAAGTTGACGTAGTCGGTGCGCGTGGAGTCATCGATCGCAAGGGTCGAGGTTCGGGGCGCCATGCCCGGTGCCCAAAGGCGAAGCATCCGGGGCACCCACATCTTTGCGGGCGTCGAGGTGGCGGAAGATTTCGGTTTCGATGGCGAGCTCGGTGGAGTCGGGAAGCTTGTAGCCGTCGGGCCCGAAGAGCTTGATGCCGTTGTCGTGCCAGGGATTGTGCGAGGCGGAGATGACGATGCCTGCGGAGAAGCCGCGCGCGCGTGTCAGGTACGCGATGGCCGGCGTGGTGATGACGCCGGCAGATTCTGCGGACGCGCCTCCAGCGGTGAGGCCCGCGGTGAGCGTAGTGGCGATTGGCTCGGAAGATTCACGGGTATCCATGCCAAGAAGAAGGCGGGGCGATTGGCCCAGATGATGCGCGAGAGCGAGCCCCACCGCGTAGATGGTGCGGTCGTCAAGTGGCGGCTGGCCCGCCACGCCGCGGATGCCGTCGGTGCCGAAGAGTCTTTTCATTCAGAATTAGGTTACTAGGTGCTGAGGGCTTGGGACGAGTTACCCCACGGGTGGCAAGCCAGACGGTAAACCTTCACGCGTGGCCATGTTTGTCTGCGATCCTTAGGTCTGGAATTGCAATGGAATGCTACTCCGGAATCTGGCCGCGATCGCGGATGGCCTGGGTGAAGCGTATGGCGCCGGCGGTGGAGAAGTGGTTGCTGTCCAGCAGCATGGGGACGCCGGGGCTGGCGTAGGCGGGGCAGCCCGCGCCGGATGGGCACATGTCGGCGAAATAAGAGATGTAATGGACCTTCCACTGTTCGCGGGCGAGGGCGGCCATCTGGGCGTCGAGCTGGGCGGCGTCGGGAGTGGCGTGCGCCTGGATGTCGGCGAGACTGTTTCCTGACGCGGACACATTGCCGAGCATGCGCGGCAGCGGCAGGTCATACGCGACGCTGGGGCCGATGAGGACGAGATCGATGTGATTGTCGCGCGCGTAGGTGACGAGGTGCCCGACGGCCTGAAGGTCATACGAATGCCATTGCGCGGAGACGATGAGCGTGTCGATGTGTTGGGCGGCAGCTTTGCGGGCGAGCAGATCGCGATAGAGGAATGTGGCCATGTTGCGGCACGTAGGAATGCTGTCGGTCACCTTGTCCGGGAGCAGGTTGCAGCCGGCCACGTTGGCCTGACCGATCTGGAAATCGCCGAAGACGGTGGAGAAGCCAGGCCAGAGATGTGCGGCGTGACTGTCGCCGAGGAGGAGGTAGTGCCGCTTGCCGGGGGTGAAGGGGAGGCAGCGCACCTGGTCGTACATGTCGACGGTAGTGTGCTCAAGCCCCAGGGCGCATGATCCCCAGCGCCACGGAGCGAAGGTGTCAAAGCCGAGCTGACTGGCAGCGAGGACTTCATCCGGGGTGTAGCGAGAGGGTGCGCCTTTCGTGGCGATCAGCAAGATTGCGGACGCCGCGACGACCACAGCGGCAGTGCCACTCGCCAGTACGAGGCGGCGCGTCGTGAAGAGGTCCTTGCGCTTGCGGAAGGGCATTTCCACGTATCGCCAGGAGAGAGTGGCGATGGCGACGGAGACGAGGAAGATGAATGCCTGGGCGGTGTGATTGATTGGGACGGCGCAGGAGCCGGGAGCGCAGGTCTGGAGGTGGCGCAGGTTGTAGAAGACCTGTACGGGCCAGTGCCAGAGGTACAGCGAGTAAGAGATCAGGCCGAAGAAGACGAGTGGCGGAAGGCTGAGGAGGCGACTGGGCAGCGAAGTCCCATTCTCGCCAGCCGCGATGACCAGGGCGGCTCCAAGGCAGGGTGGCAGCGCTGCGAGTCCGGGGAAGGTGGTGTTGGGGGTATAGAGAATTGCGGGCAGCACGATGGCGAGCAGGCCGATGATGGCTGCGAGTTCGCGCGAGATGCGGCGGCGCGGGGATGGGACATAGCGCTGCGAGAGAATGGCGCCAATCATCAATTCCCAGGCGCGCAGGCCGACGTTGAAGAAGGCGGCGTGGGGATTGCGAGGTGTAAGGAACCACGCGCAGGCGAAGCTGATGGTGGCGAGCGCGCAGATGAAGGTTCTGATCCACGCATGTTTGCGAAGACCAGTGAGGGCGAGCAGGCATAGCGGGAAGAGGAGATAGAACTGCTCCTCGACGCCGAGCGACCAGGTATGCAGCAGCGGCTTTAGCTCGTTCTCGCTGGCGAAATAGCCGCCCCAGCTCCACAGCAGCGTGTTGGAGCAGGCGAAGACGGCGGCGAGCAGCGAGTGGGCGTATTCGACCATCTCGGTGGGAAAAAGGAAGCGCCACGCGAGCGGAAGGGTGAGCGCCAGCATGACGATGAGCGCGGGAAAGATGCGGCGGATGCGGCGGACGTAGAAGCCGGCGAGGGAGAAGGAGCCTGCGCGGATTTGGGGGATGATGTTGGAGCTGATGAGGTATCCGGAGATGACGAAGAAGACGTCGACGCCGATGTACCCGCCGGCGAAATGGGCGACGTGAAGGTGCGAGGCGACGACGAAGAGGACTGCGATGGCGCGCAGGCCGTCGATGTCGGCGCGGTAGCGCGTGTGGCCGGCTGGTCGGACAGTTTGCGGTGCAGTTGGCGGATCAGCGAGCAGAACGGACAGCTCGGGCATGCGTGCGCTCCGGGAGTGCCGGAATCATTATGCGGTCTGGGGGCGCGATTGCGGAGCGGGAATTTGTGGGGAACAGGATAGACTCGACTGGACTCCACCATGCCGCTCGATCCGGAAGACAAGACGCAAGCTGCCGAAGCGGAAGCGATACGCACGCCTGCAGAGCAGAGTGAAGCCGCTTTGCCTGACGCGAATGCCGGGGCAGGAGTACCCGCGGAGATTCAGGTTGACGAAACACCGGCGAGTCCGGAGGACAGTCCTATGCTCGACATCCATGCGCCACATGAAGGAATACACAACTGGAAGCAATATTTGTTGCACATGAGCACAGTCGTGCTCGGGATTCTGATTGCAATTGGGCTGGAGCAGAGTGTGGAAGCGATGCATCGTGAGCATGAGCGGCAGGAATTGCGCGAGTCGCTGCAGCGGGATACGGAAGAGGCGATTCGAGCGGCGAAGAGCTCAGAAGAGTTCGACATACCGGCGATCGACTGGCTCGATACTCGCCGGATGCTGGTGGAAGATGCCTTGGCGAGGCATCAGGCGTTTTCCGCTCCGCTGCCGCGGAAGCCTCATGTCGATTCCATTCAGCCGGCCGATCCTGCATGGAATGCGGCGAAGTCCAGCGGAATGCTCTCCCTGCTTACTCAGGACGAGATAGAGGTCTACAGCCTGGCAGACAAGTTGATTGAAGCCTCGCAAAATGCTTTCGTCGAAGGACTGGACGCGGCAAAAAAGCGGGGCCAGTTCGAGTTTGAACACTCGCCTGGCGACACCGGTGAGATGAACCTCTCCACAGCGACGCCAGCCGAGCTGGAGCACTACCGTGAGGCACTTGCGGACGAGGCCACTGCCTGGACGCAATATCGCGTGCTCTGCGAGTACGTGCGTGGCGTGGAGACGGCAATCGGCGAGGGAGAACGGAATATCGATAAGGTCCAGCAGGCGAAGACTCGCTTCTATCGCAGGGTGGTGAAGTGAGCGTTGTTCGACGGCAGGACTGGGGGCTTACGGCTGCCGAGCTGCGCACGTTACGAGCACTGAATTCGCCGGCGAAGATACAGAAGTTCGTCGATGAGCTCGAGTATCAGTATGCGGACACGGCGGGCTCTCCGCGGCGGGTGCTCCGCGAGCGCAAGGGGCACTGCCTGGAGGGCGCGCTGCTGGCCGCGGCGGCGCTGCGGGTGAATGGGCATCCCCCGCTGCTGATGGATCTGGAGGCGGCGCGGGATGACGACCATGTGATCGCGCTGTATCGCGAGCGCGGGCTGTGGGGCGGAATTGCGAAGTCGAACTATGCCGGACTCCGCTTTCGCGCGCCGGTGTATCGCACGCTGCGCGAGCTGGCGATGAGCTATTTTGAGCACTACTTCAATCTGCGGCGCGAGCGGACGCTGCGAGCGTATGCCGGGCCAATAAACCTGGCACGGCTGGACGGCTGCAACTGGATGGCATCGGAAGAGGATGTGTGGTGTGTGGCGGAGGCCCTGGTGGCGGCGAAGCACCGGGAGCTGATTCCGCATAGCGTGGCGCGGCGGCTGCCGCGGCTGGATGCGCGGAGCTTTGGGGCGGGGAAGTATGGAAGGGTCGAGCACTGAATTGGATGGATTACACCACGGTGTGACCATGGTACAATGACCATGGTGGTGGAGCTGACTTATGAAGACGATTGCGGCGGGCAAGTTCAAGGCTCAATGTCTGGCTGTGATGGATGAAGTTCAGGCGAAGAGAGAGCCGATTGTCGTGACGAAAAACGGAAAGGCAGTGGTGAAGGTGGTGCCACTGGATACCAGCGATCAGGACCCGCTGAAGGACTTTTTCATTGGCGGAGAGATCGCAGGAGACATCATGTCTCCGCTCTACAGCGATGAGGAATTCAAAGAGTTTTTCGAGCGCTCGGCGGCGCAATTGAAGTGATCGTGCTCGACACGCACATCGTGATCTGGCTGACCATTGAGCCTCGGAGAATGCCTCGAGCGCTTGGCCGGCTGGTTGCGGAGGCATACACGAAGGGCGAGGGGGTGGCGATTGCCGACGTGACGTTGCTGGAACTGGCGACGTTGGCGGCATGGGGTCGAATCCGGCCTGCTATTCCCCTGGGCCTTTTTCTGCGGCAGGTAGAGAATAAGTTCCGAGTGCTTCCTATCACGGGCGCAGTTGCAGAGCAGGTCATGCGATTTTCAGAGAACTACCCCACAGATCCCGCTGATCGGCTGATTGGGGCAACTGCTGTCGTGTATGGCGCACAATTGATGACTCGGGATGGAGCAATTCGCCGCTCCGGTGAGGTGCAGTGCATCGGGTGACGAGTTCGCCAACCATTTTGGTTACGTGACTTCATGCGGGGCGGCTGTATGGGATGGACATTTAGGTTCCCACGTGAATGAATTGGTAGTGACGAGCGAGAGTGTCAGGGAGTCTTAGGGATATATGGCTACGCCTGTTGCCGTGCCGCTGAGCACGGCTGAGATGAGCATGAACGAAGTGGAGCGCGCGCAGGCGCTGGCGCGGCGCTATCACGCGGAGTTTGTGGACCTGAAGAACTTCAAGATCTCGCATGACCTCTTCAAGAGCGTGCCGGTGGACATGATGTTCCGGTACAACTTCGTTCCGCTGGAGCAACTGGAGGGGCGGCTGGCGATTGCGGTGGCTGACCCATCGAAGCTGATGGTGCTGGACGAGATTGCCGGGCTGCTGGGGCAGCGTCTGGTGACGCGCGTGGCGACGCTGAGCCAGATCACCGACCTGCTGAAGAAGACCGAGCAGAGCCAGCGCGTCCTGGACGAGGCGAGCGAGGGCCTGGCGTTCGATGTGCTCTCGAGCGAGGAGAACGCCGACGAGAATCTGTCCATCCAGAAGCTGACGGGCGATGAGGACATCTCGCCGATTATTCGCCTGGTGGATACGACGATCTTTACCGCGCTGGAGCGCCGCGCGAGCGATATTCATCTGGAAACCTTCGACGACAGTTTGCTGGTGAAGTACCGCATCGACGGCGTGCTGCAGCAGGCGATGGCGCCGATTGCGCGCGAGCATCATCAGACCATCCTGTCGCGTGTGAAGGTGATGAGCGAGCTGGACATCGCCGAGCGGCGCGTGCCGCAGGACGGGCGCTTCCGCGTGCGCTACAAGGGCAGGCTGATCGATTTCCGCGTGAGCATCATGCCGACAGTGCATGGCGAGAATGCCGTGCTGCGCGTGCTGGATAAAGAGTCGATGTCGGAGAAATTCAAGAAGCTGTCGCTCGACGTGGTGGGCTTCGCGGACAAGGACCTGGCGCGGTTCCGGCGGTACATCAAGGAGCCGTACGGCATGGTGCTGGTGACCGGGCCAACGGGTTCGGGTAAGACGACCACGCTGTACGCGGCGCTGAATGAGATCAAGAGCGAAGAGGACAAGATCATCACCATCGAGGACCCGGTGGAGTACCAGATCCGGGGGATCACGCAGATTCCGGTGAATGAGAAGAAGGGGCTGACGTTCGCGCGCGGGCTGCGGTCGATCCTGCGGCATGACCCGGACAAGATTCTGGTGGGCGAAATCCGCGATGCGGAGACGGCGCAGATCGCGATCAACTCGGCGCTGACGGGCCACCTGGTATTCACGACAGTGCACGCGAACAACGTGGTCGACGTGCTTGGCCGCTTCCTGAACATGGGCGTGGAGCCGTACAACTTTGTGAGCGCTCTGAACTGCATTCTGGCGCAACGGCTGGTTCGGACCGTGTGTGACTTCTGCGTTCGCGAGGTGCGCTACACGGATGAAGAACTGCTGGCCAGCGGCCTGGACTTGGAGGAATGGCGCGGATTCGCGTTCCGCGAGGGAGCGGGCTGCATGGAGTGCGCTGGCACGGGGTATCGTGGGCGGTCGGCGATCCACGAGCTACTGGAGCTGGATGACGAGATTCGCGAGATGCTGCTGGCAAAGAAGCCGGGCAGCGAGATTCGCAAGAAGGCGCGCGAGAAGGGCATGGGATTTCTGCGGGATTCGGCGCTGGAGCGCGTGCGCGCGGGAGTAACAACGCTGAAAGAGATCAATAAGGTGACGTTTATTGAGACTGGGCGGTAGGGAAGGTTCGAGGGGCGAGGTTCGCGGTTCGAGGCGGGTGCGAGGTGCAAGAGGTTATCCTGATGGCGAACTATACGGTGATCTTCGAGCAGGCAGAGGATGGAAGCTGGGGCGGCTATTTTCCTGACCTTCCTGTCATTCTGGTGAACGGAACTACTCTTTCAGAAGTGCAGGAGAACGCACGCACGGGCCTCGAGATGTGGATCGAGGACATGAAGGAGCAGGGACTGCCGATCCCGCCGCCGACGGTGAAGGTGCTGGCGATTGAGGTTGCGGCGTAAGGACGGGATGGGATTTCTTCCGAAAACGATGGGGACGCGGCCGCGGCTGGCGTGCGAGGTGCGGGCCGAGGGCGTGGTGGCGGCGCGCGCGGACGACTCCGCTGCGGTACTGAGCGCGGTGGAGCGGGTGTCGTTTGAGGGCAGGACGGCAATCGCGAACAACCCGGCAAGCGCGCTTGCGCGGACGGAGAAGGTTTCCGCGCTGAAGCGCGCGCTCGATGCGGTGAGCCAGCGCGGGCGCGAGGTGACGCTGGTGGTACCGGATACTGCGGCGCGCGTGCTGCTGATCGATTTCGATGAGTTGCCTGCAAAGCAGGCTGAGGCGCTGCCCGTTGTGCGCTTCCGTCTCAAGAAGCTGTTGCCGTTCGATGCGGACGACGCGGCCGTGAGCTACCAGATCATGGCGGAGACGCGAAGCATGACGCAGGTGCTGGCGGTGGCGATGCCGCGCGAGGCTCTTGCGGAGTACGAAGCAATGGTGCGCGAAGCAGGATACGAGCCCGGCGCGGTGTTGCCCAGCACGCTGGCGGCCCTGGCGGGGCTGGACGAGAATGAGCGGGCGTCCCTGGTGGTTAACGCCGGCCGCGAGGCGGTGACGACGGCGATTGTTCGCGGCGGCATATTGCTGCTGCATCGGACGGTGGATTTGAGCGGCGGATCGAACGGCGAGGCCGCGACAGCGGTCCTGCCGGAGGCGCCGCGAGCTGCGGATGGATCCACGGCGAGCGTCGGCGCTCCGCCTTTGGCGGATGAAGCATCGCGCGAAACATCCCGGGATACCACGATTGCGGCGATTGCGGCGCGGTTTGCGGCGATGGAGGGCCAGACGATGCCTGCGCCGCGCGCGCCGGAGACTCCTGCGATCAGCCGGGTTGGCTCGGCATTGGCGAGTGGTATGGTGCAGAGTGCTGCATCGTCCGAAGCGGTGAATGTGACGAGCGCGACGAGTGTGGCCTCAAGCGCGCAAAGGGTTGTCGCTCCTGCGGAAGAGATTGCGCAGGCAGTGAACGTCGCGGCGGCATATTTTGAGGACACGTTGGGCGCGGCACCGCAGGTGATTCTGTCTGCGGGAACGCTGGGAGCGGATGCGCTGATGCACCTGCTGGACGGCTCTTCGCCGCGCGCGGAAGAGATGGTGAGCAGCGCCATGCTTGGCCCCGGCGCGAATGTGAGCGTGCCTGCGGGATGGCTGGCCGGAGTGCGGGGGGCGCTGAGGAGCTAGATGCGCATCACGATCAATCTTGCGACGCGGCCGTTCGTGGAACTGAAGCCGGTCTACGCGCGGCTGCGAATGGTGATGGCACTGCTTGCAGTGGTCGCGATCGGGCTTGGCGCATGGCTCTATGTCGCGAGCAAGCGCGAACGCGCGACGCGGGACGAGATGGCTGCTTTGGTGGAGCAGACGGAGAGCTTCCAGCAGGAGCGTGCCCGGAACGAGGCGCGGATGCGTCAGCCGCAGAATCGCGCGGTGCTGGAGCGCGCGCAGTTCCTGAATGGCGTGTTTGCGCAGAAGGCGTTCAGCTGGACTTCAGTGATGATGGATCTGGAGCAGATGCTGCCGGCAGGCGTGCAGGTGACGAGCATCGAGCCGTCGGTGGCGGCGGACGGCGATGTGACGATCCATCTGCGGGTGAGCGGGCCGCGCGAACTGCAAGTGAACCTGATGCGGAATCTCGAGCACAGTAAACGCTTCCTGCAGCCGCATCTGGTGAATGAGACCGCGCAGGTGCAGGAGAATGGTCGTGTGGTTCCGGCATCGCAGGCGGGCGTGCCGGGCGGCGTACAGTTCGACATTTTGAGCGGATATAACCCGCTGCCGGTGGGAAAGCCTGAGAAGAAGGCACCGCCGCCGGCGAAGTCCGCGACCTCCGGCGGGCCGCTGACGTCAGCGCCGAAATTGGCGACAGCGAAGAAAGTTCCTTCATCTGCGACGCCCAATCCGACGGTCAAGAGAGCATCGCCTGCTGCAGGTTTGGCGCCTGTGAGACCGGCCCAGCCCATGCCGCCGAAGAATCAAATGGCACAGCCCGCGCGGCCGCCGGCAAGCGGAGGTGGGCGATGAGTACGACGGCTACTCTGTCGAGACAAGACGCCGCCACTGCGAACGAGAGCCGGCGCGGCGCGAGCCAGTTGCGCCTGCACTGGCTGGGCGTGGCGCTACTGCTCGGAGTGAATGTCTTCCTGCTGGCCCGGCTGGGCGTGCTCTGGCATGACGCGAGCACACACAATGCGGATGCGCTGGCGCGGCAAAGAATAGCGCGCACAGCCGCGAATGCGGCGGCCGAGCCGTTGCGCGGAGTGGATGCGAAGGTGGCGAAGTCGACGGACGACGCGGATCGCTTCTATAAGGACCGGCTGCCGATCGTGCAGTCGCAGATTGTGGCGGAACTGGGCGACCTGGCGAAGAAGAATAACGTGCGCCTGGCGCGGGTGACGTATTCGCCGGCGGTGGTGTTGGCGGGGACCGCAAACCAACTGACCGAGGAGAAGATTGATGCGAGCCTGAGCGGCGACTATCGTCCGCTGGTGCAGTTCATCAATGCATTGGAGCGCGACAAGACGTTCTTCGTGATCGATGGTGTGACTTTGACCGGGCAGCAGACCGGATTGGTGAATCTGCGGCTGGGGCTTACGACGTATCTGCGAGGCGGGGAACTGGCGGCCGGGGATGCAGCAGACAACGCTATGGGTAATGCAACCCCGCCCGGAGGCGCGCAATGAGCAGTCTGGCGAGCATGAGCGCAGACACGCGGAATAAAGCAATTGCGATTGCTGTATTCGTTCTGATTGCCGCGGGCGTTCTTTATTGGGAGCTGTTCTCGGGCGGGACGCCGAATCCCGCGGCAGTAGCCCCGGCTAATCCGGTCGCATCAAGCGCCACAGGAAATCCTGAGAATGCAACTGCGGTAACGTCTGCGAAGGTTGCGGTGCAGCCTGCGGCTGGCAATGCGGCGCGGAGGGTTGGTGGAAGCTCGGCGACGCTGGACCCGGCGCTCCGTATGGATGCGATGCTGGCCGCGGAGCAGGTGGAGTATTCGGGCATAGGGCGCA
>DATNAU010000131.1:0-3621 GCA_035572415.1 Acidobacteriaceae bacterium | reverse complement strand
CGGGCGTGCGGGCGTGGCCGTGCAGCGTGTTGCCGGGCATATTTTCGAGCCAGTCCGAGGCCTCGTCATCGGGAGCTGCGGGCGCCGTAGCGACGAACTCGCGGTCGCGACGCCGGCGTTTCCACTCGTCCTGCGCCACGTTGACGACGATGCGGTAGAGGTAGGTGGTAAGGGCGGAATCGCCGCGGAACTCGGGCAGGGCGCGGTAGAGCCGGAGGAAGACCTCCTGGGCGAGATCTTCGACGTGAGAACCGGGGCCGGTCATGCGCGAGAGGGTGCGGAAGACCATGGACTGGTGCTCCCGGACCAGAGCTTCGAACGCCTGCGGCGATGTGAGGTCTGCGCGCATTGGGGCTGCGGGATCCTCTGACTTCAGGATCGCGCAAAAGTTTCAAGCGTGCGAGTGAAACTTTCGGGAGGGCGCCCAGTCCAAGGCGCCCAGTACGGTCAATTTGCGGGCGAATGGAGCCGCAGACCGGCCACCCCATCGAGCGAAGAACGCTCGCCGGGGACCCCGAGGGAGGGATTTTATGTTGGAAGCTCTTGCAATGTCAGTGGATTGGGGCAGCCCGTTTATCGTGCCGGTCGCGGGCTGTGCGATGGTGTTGGGGATTGTGATTGCCGGAATCTGGTCTGGCATCCGGACGCGTGAGATCCAGTCGCGGGAGCGGCTGGAGGCCATTGCGCGGGGTGTGCCGATTCCGCCGACGCCGGAGGAGCTGGCGATTACCCATGGGAAGCCCGCGGCGAGCCTGACGCGGCGGCGCGCCAATATCCGGCTGGCTGGCATCGTCCTGCTGGGGACTGCGGTTGGGTTAATTTTGTTCTTCTGCGGGCTTGCGGCTGTGCTGAAGGAGCGGGACGTGCTCTGCGGCGCGGCGGTCGGGTTGATTCCGCTGGCGATCGGAGTCGGCTTCCTGATCGACACGAAGATCCAGTCGCGGGAGATGGAAGAAGCGGCAGCGGCGAACAGCGGCTCCCTCTCGTAGGCGCGTTCGATAGACTGGGAGTTCTATGACTTCCAGTACCGACAAGGGTGCGCCTCAGGCTGGGGCGCGCCCATCGCGGGCGGCGATTAAGGCCGTGCGCGGCACACGTGACCTTCTTCCTGACCAGACTCCGCTATGGAACCGCGTGGAGGCGGCCGCGCGTGCGGTGTTTTCGCGCTATGGCTTCGGCGAGATTCGAACGCCCGTGTTTGAGGCGACCGAGCTGTTTGCACGCGGTGTGGGCGAGGAGACGGATATCGTCTCGAAGGAGATGTTCACGTGGGAAGACCGTGCGCGTGCGGCGAGTGAGAAGGCCCAGTCGCTGACGCTGCGCCCGGAGTCCACCGCGGGCGTGGTGCGGGCGTACATCGAGCACAAGATGGGCGAAACGGGCGCGCTGCAGAAGCTCTACTACATTGGGCCGCAGTTCCGGCGCGAGCGGCCCCAGCGCGGACGCTACAGGCAGTTCTGGCAGATCGGAGCGGAGGTAATTGGGCCGCCGAGTTCCGGGTCGGAATCTCCGCTCCGGGATGCCGAAGTGCTGGAGATGCTCGCGAGCCTGCTGGATGAACTGGGCGTGCGCGACTGGCGGCTGGAGCTGAACTCGGTGGGCAACGCGGACGACCGTGCGCGGTATAACGTTGCGCTGCGCGAAGCGTTAGCGCCGGTGAAAGCCAAGCTGTGTCCGGATAATCAGCGGCGCGCCGAGACGAACCCGCTGCGGGTGCTGGACTCGAAGGATGAGCAGGACCAGGAGATCATTAACGGGCTGCCGAAGATCGCGGACTATTTGGGAGAAGCCTCGCGCGAGCACTTTGCCGAGGTGCGGGCGGCGCTGGATGCATGCGGCGTGAAGTATCACGTGAATCCGCGGCTGGTGCGCGGGCTGGATTACTACACGCGCACAACGTTTGAGTTCACGGTGCAGACGGGTCTGGGCACGCAGAACGCGCTGCTGGGCGGCGGACGCTATGACGGGCTGAGCGAGATGCTCGGCGGCCCGAAGGCGCCGGGGATTGGGTTTGCGATCGGCGAAGACCGGCTGATTCTCGTGCTGCAGGAGCAGGCCAAGCAGGATGCTGAAGCTGCGGGTGCGGCAGCGGGCGAGCAGAAGCTGGATGTGTATGTCGCTCCGCTGGGCGTAGCGCAGAATGCAGCAGCACTGGCGCTGGCGAAAGAGCTGCGGCGCGAAGGGCTGAGCGTCGAAGTGGGCGATGGGTCGTTCAAGCTGCGCAAGAGCTTCGATGTTGCGGACAAGGTTGCGCGCGCGATTGTGCTGCTTGGCGAGGATGAGGTCGCCAGCGGCGTGATTACCGTGAAGGCGTTTGCGACGGGCGAGCAGGTGAAGGTGCCGCGGGCGGAACTGAAGGATCGTCTGCGCGTGCGCTGAATTCCCAGCTTTCGCCCACGGAAGTAGCGAGGTCTTCTATTTCGTTTCAGTTCGCCTGTAAACAGTGGGACCACGGAACATGTCTGTCGATGCACCGACCGCTGTGCCTCCTAGACCTCCGACAACGGCGCAAGCGGCCCGGGCGATGCCAGAGAAGTTGAGGAAGTCATTCGGATCGGGACGGTTGGTGGCAACACCAATGGCGGCACCCACACCTGTACCGATCGCCAGTCCGCTAACAGTGGAAACGCCGTAGCGAGTAAGCTTGACGCTCTTGACCTCAGCACGCGGGAAAACGTGGCGGCCTTTTTCAGAGCCGTCGTGATGGCCACAGGTGAGGTTCTGATCGTCTACGGAAATGAAGTAGCAGGTCTTCCCGCCGTGATCGGCTGCGACATGAATATGGGTATGCGGAGCAACCACCGAGAGATTGTTCCAGGAATCGGCAATTGTATGAGACGGTGAAGGCGCAGGCGAGGCTATACCGTTCTGCGCATAGGAAGGCCGGGCGGACACAGCAATCGCGCCAACAAGCAAGGCAACCTGGATGGAATGCATGCGCGGAAGCATATCGTCATCCGGGATTCACGCCTAGTAAAAAGAAAGGGTTACAACAGGCGGGTTTGCATCGTAGAACGATTTCCATCGCACTTGTGACCAATGCATCGGCTCTTCAACATCTCGGAAGATACGACGCTCTTTCCGTGGTCGAATCGGACTCCATGGCCTGGCGCGGTTGCAATGATTGCGGTCGGTATCACGCTGCTGGTGGGCTGGCTGACGGGCCATACGAGCGCGGGAGCGATCGCCGCCGGTAGTGCATTCACGGTTGGATTCGCGGTCTTCCATGAAGCGCTGGCGTCGGTGCTGCTGAGCATGACCGCTGCGACCCTGGGCATCGCCTCGGCGACACTGATTGGCAGCCTGGCCGCTCCGTGGAGTGACCTTGTTCTGCTGGTGGCCTTCGTTGCGGCCGTCAATTACGGATTGCTTGCCGAGTTGGGACCGACTGAGGGATGGATCGGGCAGCAGAGCGCCGTGTTCGCGATCGTGGCGAGCTACTTCGCGAATGGACCGCATTACGCGATCGGGCGAGCGGAAATGGTGCTTGCAGGCGGTGGGTTGCAGATTCTGGTGTTCTGGATCTTCTACCTGGTGCGACCAAAGCAGCGTGAGCCCGGCGCGCCAAGGACGCGTGAACAAATTCCGCAGCGACTGCGCGAGCTGTGGCAGTGTCTTCAT
>DATNAU010000130.1:0-2473 GCA_035572415.1 Acidobacteriaceae bacterium | reverse complement strand
CGCACGGGACGTGCGTCCTAACGCTTCGCATCGCCGCAGTCGCTCCACGTCGTTCCGCTCCACATCGTCCGCCTCAATCACCTGCCGGGTCACCGACCCGCCGAAGGCATCGGCAAGTGCCGGCTCGATATGGGTAGCGTGGCATCTCGTTGCTAAAAGACCGCGCGCGTTCCCGGGGATTGCCTCGTACTGCTGAAGCAATGAGGCTGCGGCGGTTACAAATCTGGTGTGGTTTTGCATACCGGGCTAACAGCCGCGACGTGCGAAGCGTTGCCGGCCAGCAGAAAACCCGTCTTGCGTTAGTGCAATGAAATCGGCAGCAACTGCATGGCGGCGCAAACGCGGCGTTGAGGGCGAGACGCGGCGCGACCGCTGAATCATGCGTATGGCGGCAGCGGCGACCATACGATGGCGCTGCCCGGCCTACCACGCCAGGGGCGATCTTATCGTTGCAAACCCGGCCGTAGTTGGGCGCATTGATAGCGCTCCGCACGCGTTAATGTGGCCTAACCGCCGGGCACCCCACACGACAATTACCTTTGATCGAGAAAGAAGGATCTTCCGGTCCCACGCGTTACATCTAAGGATAGAACCATGAGCGCTACAGCGCATGTCAAATATTTGGTGGAGAAATGCCAAAGTTTCTGGACCGTCAGCTTCGGTGGCGGGCCCAATGGAAAATTCGCGAGCCGCGGCGAGGCATGTCATAGCGCGCTGAAGGACGGCAGTCGTGTCGGCAACCTGGGGCACGACGTCAAGATCGAGACGCGTGAGCAGAGTGGGAATATCCGGACAGTCTGGAGCAGCAGCCACTAGTCAGCCCTATGTCCTCGCGCGCGCCGATCGGCTTTGGGATGAGCGCCCGAGATCGACGGTTGCCGTTGCGCGGGACAAGCTGCGCGTCCGCGTCGACGGTGCAGCAGCTTGCCCATGGCGACGGCGGAGGCGACAATCTAAGCCGTTCAGGCCCCGCTCAGAAGCACCATGCGGCGTAGCCAAGTGAAACGCATCCGCGCCGCAGTTGCGCGCGCCTCGAACTTCAACGAGGACTGGTATCGCGATCATCGGTCTAGAGGCGGGCGCCCGACGAAACGGCGCGATCTTGTCCAAGGAAAGATAAGTTCGCGCGGCGTTGTAACCGGCGTAAGTTTCACGAGAGTTAAGAAAATGGTAGCGATAACGCTCGCCGACGACGAGGACATGGTCGAGACGCTCTTCGATAAGACATTGGCTTTATTTCGGTGTGCGCGGTACATAGCCGACGGCAGGTCTCGAGCGCGTGGCCGCTTCTCACGATTGATGGTTTCCGCCACAGCCGCTGACGAGGTGAAAACGCGAGCATGCCGGGATAGCCGCATCGTGGAGGCGGTGTCGCCGTGGTACAGCGCGTTTCAAGTACCCATATATCGTGGGCAGCGTACCTCCGAAAATCTGATAACCGACTGTTGGGGACGAGCGCTATCATTTATTCGCTCGGCTGAACGCCGACGGAATCGCCTGCTCTCCTTCTCAGACTTTGCCATGGTTACGGAGAACTCGTGAATGGCGACGACCGACGGTCAGCGCGCGCTGCCCGGATAACCATCCTGCAACGGTGAATGTCATGAACAAAGCACTGACGGGCACGGAGCATCACGATGCGGCGGCGGTGCATCATGAGCATGCCGCTTTCCATCATCGCGAAGCCTCTCGGCACTATGCGGAAAAAGACTATGCGCATGCAGCGCATCAAGCGCTCATCGCGCATGGCCATACGCAGCAGGCCATTCGCCACGGCAATGAGGCAACCAAGTACCATGTCGAGCACCACGGCAAATCCGGCCCGTACTAGCCGGGACGCCGGCCAGCCCTGTTCTTCTTGGATTTCGCCGAAGTGAAGCGTTTGCAAGCAGGTGCGTGGGCCTGAGGCTACATCAGGAGCAACGAGATCAGGAGCAACGAGCATGAATCCGATCACTTTCTTCGTCGCGGTGATCTGCGTCCTGCTCGCTGCCGCTTTCGGTACCTGGTTCAACCGCTATCTGGCGGTGCCCGATCTCGTGGCCGCCGCGTTCATCGCCTTGTCACTGAAGAGTCTTGTCACTGAAGATGGCAAACGCTTGGCAGCAATTCCTCATCCTGCAAGCCGGCAAGCTGCAGGGCGCGAAAGGGCCGGAGCCCTTCATGATTATCCCGGTGCTAGATAGCGTGGCCAAGTCATCGACGAACGTAGCTAGACGACCGCTTTCGATGTCGAGCAGGCCCTGGCCAAGGACATCGTCCCGGTCAACGTGAATTGACCTGCTCCCCGCAAACTGGACCAGACGGCGCTGGATCGGAGCGAAGCGACGCATAAACTTGCTGACAGGAATAATGCGGTCTGGCCCCTGGCTCTCCGACGGTGTTGCCTATGAGCTTTGAGACGTTTCTGCGGGCGATCGCATCGCCTGCATTGCGCGATGTCGCCCTGCATTGGGACGCGGCCCGTGGGGGG
>DATNAU010000129.1:0-32719 GCA_035572415.1 Acidobacteriaceae bacterium | reverse complement strand
GCGACTCGCTGGACTCGATCCTCACCCTCGCCAAGACCGAGGGCATGCTCTTCAAGTGGGGATCGGGCGCCGGCTCGAACCTGTCCGCTATCCGCGGCTCGCATGAGACGCTCTCCGGCGGCGGCACCGCGTCCGGCCCGCTCAGTTTCATGCGCGGGTTCGATGCCTTCGCCGGCGTCATCAAGTCCGGCGGCAAGACGCGCCGCGCCGCCAAGATGGTCATCCTCAACATCGACCACCCGGACATCGAAGACTTCATCGAGTGCAAGGTGAAGGAGGAGACCAAGGCGTGGCACCTGGTGCAGGCTGGCTATGACGGCTCCGGCCCGGACTCCGAGGCGTATACGTCGATCTTCTTCCAGAACGCCAACAACTCCGTCCGCGTCACCGACGAGTTCATGCAGGCCGTCGAGAACGACGGGGCCTTCTACACCCGCGCGGTCAAGGATGGCGCTCCAGTGAAGGAGTACAAGGCGCGCGACCTGATGCACAAGATCTCCGAGGCGACCTGGCAGTGCGGCGACCCCGGCATGCAGTACGACACCACCATCAACCGCTGGCACACCAGCAAGAACACCGCGCGCATCAACGCGTCGAACCCGTGCAGCGAGTACATGTTCCTGGACGACTCGGCCTGCAACCTCGCGTCCTTCAACCTGCTCAAGTTCCTCACGCCCGGCGGCCAGTTTGACATCGCGGCCTATCGCTATGCCATCGCCATCGTGACCACCGCCATGGAGATCATCGTCGACTCCGCCGGCTATCCCACGGAGATGATCGCCCGCAACTCGCACGACTATCGCCCGCTTGGCCTCGGCTATGCCAACCTCGGCGCGCTGCTGATGGCCTTCGGCCTGCCCTATGACTCCGACGCCGGCCGCGACTTCGCCGCGACGCTCACCTCCATCCTCTGCGGCGATGCCTACTGGCAGTCCGCGCGCATCGCGGAGACCTGCCCGCCGCTCGCTGCCGCCACCCCGCTCACCCAGCAGACGGAAATTACCGGCGGCGCCTGCCCCGGCTTCTACGTCAACCGCGAGCCCTTCCTCGACGTCATCCGCATGCACCGCGCGGAAGTCAACAACATCGGCAAGCCCACGGCCACCAGCCCGCGCACCACGCCCGAGCCGTTCACAGTACCGCAGCTTGAGACGCTGATCGCCGCCTCGCGCCACGCATGGGACGGCGCTCTCGCCGCCGGCGAGAAGTACGGCTATCGCAACTCGCAGGTCACGGTGCTGGCCCCTACGGGCACCATCGGCTTCATGATGGACTGCGACACCACCGGCGTCGAGCCCGACCTCGCCCTCGTCAAGTACAAGAAGCTCGTCGGCGGCGGCATGATCAAGATCGTCAACTCCACCGTGCCATCCGCGCTCATCAAGCTGGGTTACAGCGAAAACGAGGTCAACGCCATCGTCAGCTACATTGACGCCACGGGCACCATCGAAGGCGCGCCGGGCATCAAGCCGGAGCACCTCGCCGTCTTCGACTGCTCCTTCAAGCCGGCCAAAGGCACGCGCTCCATCCACTACATGGGCCACATCAAGATGATGGCCGCAACGCAGCCGTTCCTCTCGGGCGCCATCTCGAAGACGGTCAACCTGCCGCAGGACTGCTCCGTGCAGGACATCGCCGACGCCTACACCGAATCGTGGCGCCTCGGCATCAAGGCCGTGGCCATCTATCGCGACAACTCCAAGGGCACGCAGCCGCTGAACGTGAGCGCGCAGACGGACGCCGACAAAAAAGGAACCAAGGCCGTCGCCGCAGTTGCTGCGCCCGCCGCGGAGGGTTCGGCTTCCGTTGCGACTACGCCGGGCATCTCGCCCGAGGCCGCGCAGGCCCTCGCCGCGGCAGCTTCCGCCACCGCCGCTGCGCAGGCACGCGCAGAAGCCCAGCAGCAGGCCGAACAGGAGATTCGCGAGCTGCGCGCGCACATCCGTTCACTCGCCGACGCCGCGCAGCGAAACGCCGAGGCAGCGGCTGCAAGCGATGAGGTTGCCGCCCAGGAGCCGCCACGCGCCCGTCGCCATCGCCTGCCGGGCGAGCGCGCCAGCGTCACGCACAAGTTCGCGCTCGCCGGCCACGAGGGCTACATCACCGTCGGCCTCTACCCCAACGGCCAGCCGGGCGAGATCTTCATCCGCATGGCGAAGGAAGGCTCCACCGTCTCCGGCCTGATGGATTCCTTCGCCACGGCCATCTCCATGTGCCTGCAGCACGGCGTGCCGCTCAAGCTGCTCTGCGAGAAGTTCGCGCACACGCGGTTTGAGCCTTCGGGCTGGACCGGCAACGAGGAGATCGGCTACGCCAAGTCGATCATGGATTACATCTTCCGCTGGATCCAGATCCGCTTCCTCTCCGGCCAGCAGTTGGACCTCTTCGCCGGGCTGTCACCGCACGCCGCCGCGCCCGCCGCGGAGAGCGTCCCCGTCGCCGGAACAGTGACGGCGCCCGAGAACGCAGTCAATCTATCGGCGGAGGCAAGCCCCACACTCCTTTATGGCACGCCGGCATCGGAGGCTCCTGCGCCGCGCTCGTACTCCACCGTGACGGGCGCCATCGCGGACCTCGTCGGCACCTCCGACCTCTCGCCCCAAACGATCCTCGACCGCGAGAAGCGGGCGCAGCAAGGACACGTCCCGCTCGGCGATCAGGATGTCTTCAACAACGCGCCCGGTATGGGAAGCACCACTCCCCCGCAGGGCGGCATCGCCCCTGACCTCGCCGCGAGCAACGGCCTTTCTACCAGTCCCCAGTCCCCAGTCCCCAGTCCCTTGCCCAAGGACCGTGGAGTGATCGGCGCGCCGGGCTCCGGCAGCGGCGACTACCACGCGTCAACCAAACTGAGCGAGATCGTCGACCTGCGCGACTCACCCTCCTGCGCCACCTGCGGCGCCATCATGACGCGCTCCGGCAGCTGCTACCGCTGCATGTCCTGTGGTAGCACGAGCGGCTGCAGTTGAGTCCTTCGCGGGCCGCGGATCACTCGCTTCGTCGCGAGCAAACAACAGACGCGCCGCAAGGCGGGGCCTTGCGGCGGTTTTTTTGTTGACAAAGCCGCCGGCGCCACGGACAATTCGGCAGCAACCGAAACAAAATGTGAGAGCAATCCTAGTCAGTGGACATTCGTACACTCAGGGTTTCTCTGCGCAGGGCCTCCGCGCTTTACCGCTGTGCTCGTTTTGCGGGATGAAGGGCCAAATCACCCCTCAATACACGTTTGTCCAGGAAGATCGGGCGGCTGCGCGGATTTCTGTAGCGATTCGCACGCCGACCTATAGGAGAGATTGATTGATGGAATTACTGGGATTGGGCGCCATCCAGATGGCGGGGCTTCTTTTCTTTGTACTGATTGGCATAATTCTGACTTTCTTTCGATGGCGAAGCGGTGGCGGCGGAGTACTAGTATTGCGACGGTTTGTTGTCCGTACGGAGCCCTCCGCGGATATCCATGTAGAGATCGTGGGGCGCGCGCAAGGGTTGATCGGATTTCTTCTTACGCTGGCGAAGATATCGCCGGAGTCCACGTTGACTGTCCGAAAGACCGATGCAACGCTGGATGCAGTTGGTCTGATGGGGCGGCGACATACCTTTGTTCCACTGACGCAAGCCCAAGGGTCACGGTCAGGATATGAGCGACCATTTCTTCTCTTACTGATCTCTATTTTTTTCCTGCTCAATTCGCTGGTGGGAGTGGTTATGGTCTTTTCTCAAAATCAGGTGCCGCCGCAGGTATTTGTCGGGCTTCTGGGAATGCTGCTCATCGCCGTCGTGTCGGGATGGGCTTTTCTCTTCCGAAGGACACTGCTGCTGTCGATTGGCAGCGGGGGTTATTGGACCGCGATGCGCTTCAAGCGCAGCATTCTGGAGAACCAATCCGTTGATCTTGATCAGCTGATCCAGGTTTCAGATTTTATCGATCAGTTGATTCTGCGGGCACAAGCGACCGGTACACCGAGTCTGCCTCCCGTGGCTGTGGCGGCGAGTTCTACTCGATGCCCGAAATGCGGGAGCGAGAACCCGAGCGGAGCCAGATTCTGTGAAAACTGCGGAGCGGGCATTTAGCAGCAGAGAAGAAAGGTTCCTGACCATGAGATGTGTGAATTGTGGTTCCGCGATCACCGCCGGAAAGAGGTTCTGCGCAAGCTGCGGGACCGCAGTGGACAGTGCCGGAGCGGGGACTAAACCTTCCGTATCGCAAGCTGACAGTGCCGTAGGTAGTGCTCATACGCCAAGGGTTGCTGTATTGGAGGCACCCAAGGTGGAGTCGGCTCCGCTGATGTCAGCACGACGAAGCTCACCAACTTTGCCGCCAGAGGAACCGCGAAAACCGTTCACTAGAAATCAGAAGAGGCTAGCGGCGGCGATGGCTGGAGTTGTATTCCTCATGGTTGCAGCCGGTATGGTTTATTTCTACTTGGCCGGACAGCCAGTGACAGTGTTCGTTCATTCGAACCTAGCGAATGAATCGCTGCTAGTTGATGGGATTGACATCTCAAGCGCCCCGGGCACGGGTCGGAACGGAGGAACCTTCGCGGGCGCTCCGTTCTATAGCGACTGGTATTTCAAGACTACGCGCAGCATGCACGTCGTCGAGCTCACCCACCCAAACGCTCAGCCGTCCACAATAACTTTTAGCCCTGGGATATTGGAGAAGACACACGAGCTACAGATTCCCTTAACGCCATCGACTTACAAGCAAGCCTTCCAAGTTAACCCGGCTGACGCTGACGTTGAAGTTACCGAGCCTGAGCTGGGGACACAGATGCGGCCCTCTCGCCGACAGGATGGGATCGTTGAATTCACTTTAATGGCTGGGATTCACCCGGTAAAAGTTTCGAAGGCCGGCTATCCGGACATGGCAGTCGACATCCGCGTTCCGAATGTCGGCGGACCCATCGTGCTGGACATGGTTGCTGTAAAGCAGCAGCAGGAGGCGCAGCAGCAACAGCAGATTTCCATACGTCTGGCTAACGCGAATGCACTCTTTCAGCAACAGCAGTATGACCAGGCGGTCGCGGAGTGCGATGGCATACTGCAGATGGATCCCTCAAATGGTGACGCGGCGAAATTGAAGAGCCAGATTGAGCAGACCAAGTCAGTTCTCGGAGGGCGATGATGAGAAAAAACGCCTTACTACTTGGAAATTTATTTTTGCTATGCGCGGCGGCGTATTCTCAAACGAGCGGCGGTCTGACGCTGGCGCAGCTAGAGCGTCTGATCAGAATTCCATCGCCGGACAACGTGATTGCGTCGCAGATCCAGAGCCGCGGTGTGGCGTTCAAAGTAAACCAAACGGTTCTCAACCAGCTGATCAAGGATGGCGCTGGTCCGCAGACGCTTGCGCAGATGAATGGACGGATTGAGCACGCAACGATTTTGCTGGCAGGAGGAACTCCGGGGGCCTCAATCTTACTGGATGGAAAGACGGTGGGGCGTTTCCCGGCGGGTACGGAATCGATCACAGTTGACCCTGGCAAGCATCACATCGCGGTGCAACTGGAGAGTTACTATCCGTTGGAGACAGATATCACGCTAGCGAATCGGGATACCTATGCTCTGCACGGCGATCTTAAGTGGGCGGGCGGATTGCTAACGATTGCAGTCCAGCCGCCGGGCGCGTCTGTGTCGGTCACGGGTGCAGCGAGTTATTCAGGCCCGCAAAGTTCAACGCGCGTTCTACCCGGCAACTACACAGTTGTGGTTTCTCAGCCTGGGTACGTTACGCAAAGCCAATCGTTTGCCGTCAGCGCTGGGGAGTCGCATCAGGAGACGGTGGAATTGAAGGTGGATGCAGGCTCTCTAGCTGCATCGGTGAAAACCGCGGAGGCAGCTTTGCGCTCGGGAGATGTAGAGGGTGCGCTTCGCGCAGCCGGCGAAGCGTACAGCTTAGATCCATCTAACGGAACAGCCGCCAAGACCCTCGCCGAAGCCAGTTTTGCGAAGGGAGATGCAGGGGGCTTCCTAAAATATGGCTTGATCACAGTCCACGATGGGCTGACCGTATCTGTTCCGATGATGCATGTGCGCAATTTTCCGAAGCGGACTGCGGAGGCTGCAGTGATGACGATCTCGAAGACGGGCGCTGAATTCAGCTGCACTTCCGACGGCAAGTGTCAGATGCCGAAGTCGGTAGCTTTTGACTGTATCTATAACCTTTCGGCCATGAATGACACTGCGGGGACGCCCGTCCTGCACATCACTTACTCCGACAAGCCGCACAGCTCGGTAGTTCATGACCTTGACTTCGTGCCAGCGGGATCGGTGATTGAGAAGGAAATTCAGCAGCCAGGGAGCTGGCTTTCCGCAGTGCAGACGGTAATCAAGCTTCCTCCGAACGCAGGAGATCAATACCGAGAAATCATTCAGTTCATCAATAACGTCCGAAGGTAAGACTTTCCTGCGCGCCGACCCGGTTTGATTGACGCAGCGGTATACGAGGCATTTGTGACGGCAGAGCCTGGATCGGCCCCCCTTTCAAAAGCTAAGTTCGTTTGTCTTCAGGTAAGGCGAGCAGGCGGGTGTAGCTCTCCAAGGGCCAGGTAGGAGGGCTTTAGCCGGTGAGGTCATTTTCCGAACTTTATCCGCGTTCATCCGCGCCAACCGCAACCGTTCCACTCGCGCAAGCCCCCTTGACACCCGCCGTACAATTAAAAGAACAGCCTGAAGCCGAATCCAACTGCACCGGGATTGTGCCTGCTGCCTCCGCATCCTCTCGTTCTTTGACATTACTGCGCTCTAAGGTCTTTATTCCCAAGATCTTGCAGTCCGCCGTTACGTGTTTTCAAGATC
The DNA here is from genome assembly GCA_035572415.1 of Acidobacteriaceae bacterium. Lineage (GTDB taxonomy): Bacteria > Acidobacteriota > Terriglobia > Terriglobales > Acidobacteriaceae > Edaphobacter. Next base: position 25,921 of record DATNAU010000129.1, on the reverse strand, counting down.
TTACGGCAGATCGCCGCGCCTAACCCGTTTATCTGGAAGATCTTACGATTTTCGGGGGGGGGAGGGGTACCTGACCATGTGGCGCACCGATCTGACACAAACATTACGCAGAGCCGGCCCGCTGCGAGCACCCTCTGCCGGCACGAATGCTATCCTAGAAGAGATCGAAGAATCCGATCTGGTTACCTTGCCTGTTCCTGCTCTGCCTCGACTCGCAAACAACACCAAATTGCGTTCGGCGGTACATCTAGCTTCAAAAGGAACAAACAGTCATGGAACAAGGAACAGTCAAGTGGTTTAACGATGCCAAGGGATTCGGCTTTATCGCGCGCCAGAACGGCGAGGACGTATTCGTCCATCACACCGCGATCCAGAGCAACGGCTTCCGCAGCCTGCAGGAAGGCCAGGCAGTCACCTTCAACGTAACCAAGGGCGCCAAGGGCTGGCAGGCCGAGAACGTTCAGGTCGCATAACCTGCAGCATCTCCGGGAACGGGAGCTTCGGCTCCCGTTTCTGCTTTAACTCTGCTCGGGATGGGCGCAGGGGTTTGGGGCGAGATTGGTAAAATCGAAAGAAAATGGCCACTGCGACAATGCTTTCGCCGGAGATTCTTGCCAAATACCAGCCTGTGATCGGGCTGGAGGTTCACGTGCAGCTCCTCACCGCCACCAAGGCCTTCTGCGGCTGCGTGAACAAGTATGGCGGCGAGCCCAATACGCACGTCTGCCCGGTCTGCCTTGGTTTGCCGGGCGCGCTGCCCGTGCTGAACCGCAGGGCCGTGGAGCTGGCGGTGCTGGCGGCGAAGGCCATCGGGTGCGAGATTCGCGAGACCAGCATCTTTGCCCGCAAGAATTACTTTTACCCGGACCTGCCGAAGGGCTACCAGATCTCGCAGTTCGACAAACCGATCGCGGAGCATGGGCACATTGACGTTCCCGATGCGAGCGGCGCGACGAAGCGCATCGGCATCACGCGGCTGCACATGGAAGAGGACGCGGGGAAGAGCCTGCATGACGGCTTTGCGGATTCGGTGTCGCGCACGTACATCGACCTGAACCGCTGCGGCACGCCGCTGATCGAGATTGTGAGCGAGCCGGACATCCGCACGCCGGACGAGGCCTTCGAGTACCTGACTCGGCTGAAGGAGATTCTGCTGTACACCGGCGTGAGCGACTGCAACATGGAGGAAGGCTCGCTGCGCTGCGATGCGAATGTCAGCGTGATGCTGAAGACCGACACCAAATTTGGGACGAAGGCGGAGGTGAAGAATGTCAATTCCTTCCGCTACATCCGCGCGGCGCTGGAGTATGAGATCGAGCGGCAGATCGAGGTGCTGGAGAGCGGCGGGCGCGTGGTGCAGGAGTCGCGGCTGTGGAACAACGCCGAGGGCCGGACGTACTCCATGCGGTCCAAGGAGCAGGCGCACGACTACCGCTACTTCCCCGAGCCGGACCTGCCGGCGCTGGTGGTGGGCGCGGAGTGGCAGAGCGAGATTTTGAAGGCGCTGCCGGAGCTGCCGGAGGCGCGGCGCGCGCGCATGATCGCCGAGTACGACATCAACCAGCAGGACGCGATGACGCTGACGGCGACGCGCGAGTTTGCGGACCAGTTTGAGGCCGCGGCGCGCAAGGCAAAGAGCCCTAAGCGAGTGGTCTCGCTGATTACGAGCGAACTGACGGGAAGATTGAAGGCGGCGGACCTGGAGCTGGCCCAGTCGCCCGTATCGCTCGCGGGCATCGTGCAGGCGGCAGACCTGGCGGAGTCGGGCGAGCTTTCGAGCAAGATGCTCAAGCAGCTCCTCGATGCGTGCTTCGCCGAGGGCAAGGATTTTGCGGAGATTTATGAGCGCGACAAGCCGCAGCAGATTTCGGATGCGGGCGCGATCGAGAAGATGATCGACGAGGTGATCGCCGCGAACCCGAAGCAGGTGGAACAGTACCGCGGCGGCAAGAAGACGGTCGCTGCATTCTTTGTGGGCCAGGTGATGCGGCTTTCCAAGGGACAGGCGAACCCGGCGCTGCTGAACGAGCTGGTGACGAAGAAGCTGGACGGGTAGAGGACCGCGAACGTTTATGTTGTCGATGCGACCAGCGTCGCACGTACAACTACCACCGAAAAGGTTGCTTCCAACATCCGATGGAGGCAATCCATGGCAACCAAGAAATCGTCCAAGAAGTCCTCATCCAAGTCACACTCGAAGAAGTCATCGCACAAGAAATCGTCGAGCAAGAAGTCTTCATCGCACAAGAAGTCGAGCGGCCGCAAATACAGCAAGTCCGCCGGCAGCGACGTGAAGCGCGAGATGCACGAATTCAAGCACGGGAAGCTTAAGAGCGGTCGCAGCGGCAAGAAGGTGACGAGCCGCAAGCAGGCCATTGCAATCGGCCTCTCCGAGGCGCGCAAGGAAGGCAAGAAGGTGCCGAAGAAGAAATAGGTTCGAGGTTCGAGGGACAAGGTTCGAGGCGGGTGCGAGCGGCGAGAGCGCTGCCCAAGTACCTGCCTCGACTTATTTGTTGCCCGAGTTTGAGGCAGTTGGGGCGGCTGGTGCGGAAGACGCGGCCGGGGAGGATGTCGAAACGCTTGAGCTGGAAGCGGAATCCCTGGTGGATGCGCTGGAACTTTCGGACGACTTCGAGCCGGAGTCGTTTTTGCCTTCGCTCTTCGCCTCGGCGGGCTTGCTATCGCCGCCTTTGTCCGCGCCGGAGCCGCCGGACTTCTTGTTGCCGTAGCCGTCGGCGTACCAGCCTCCGCCCTTGAAGGCGACGGCGGGCGCATGCAGCACGCGCTCCAATTTGCCGCCGCAGTGCGGGCACTCGGTCAGCGGGGCGTCGGAGAACTTCTGAATCTTCTCGGTGTGCCGGTGGCACTGCTCGCATTGGTAGTCGTAAAGCGGCATGGTCACTTCAACTCGGGTGATGCAATTCTGTCGGGCTTTCAGCCCTCGCGCAACTTTATGTGCGTCTCTCTGGGCCTTCCCGCTTCGCGGGATCGGCCAGGCTATTATGTCGTCGCGCCTTCGGCGCTCACTTCTCTGACTCCGTCACAGGCTTCTCGAGATCGACCAATCGCACGCTGGCGATGGCTTCCACCTTTTCCAATGCTGCAATCGCAGCGGCGGTCTCCGCTGCGTTGCGCGCGTCGATCTGCACCACAGCTAAAGCCTGGCCCCGCGGAACTTTTTGGGAAGCGCCCGCGGCTGCTTTGCGATCGGCGGCGCGACCGAGCGCAAAATTTGCGATGTTGATGGAGTGCTCGCCGAGGATGGTGCCGATGCGGCCGACGACGCCGGGCACATCGTGGTTGCGGATGGTGACGAGCGTTCCCGTAAGCGGCGCCTCAATGTCGATCCCGTCATACGTCAGCAGCCGAGGCGAAGAACCGTGCAGCACCGTCGCGGTTGCGCTGGCGTCAGCGCCGGAACCCGCGCCCGCCGAGTGCAGCGTGATCTTGAGCGTGCTGCCTGCGCCGCCCGCGGTCGACTCCTTCTTCTCTTCCTGGATGCGGATGCCGCGCTCCTGCGCGATGGCCGCCGCGTTGATCCGGTTGGCCTCCGAGTTTGCCAGCACGCCGCAGATGGCGGCGTTACGCACCAGCTCCGTCTTGCCCTGCGCGATGCGGCCCGCATATGTGAGCTGGATGCTCTCGAGATTGCCGTTCGTGGCATGCGAAAGGAAGTGGCCGAGCCGCTCAGCCATCTCGATGTAGGGCGCGACCTCGGTGTACTCCTCGCGCGAGAGCGAGGGCACGTTGACGGCGTTCTGCACCACGCCCAGCTTGAGGTAGTCGCGCACCTGTTGTGCGAGCTGGATGCCGATGGCCTCCTGTGCCTCGTCGGTGGAACCCCCGATATGCGGCGACAGCAGCACATTGTCGAGACCGAAATAGGCGGAGTCCTTGAGCGGCTCTTTGGTGAACACATCAAGCGCCGCGCCGCCGACGTGGCCGGACTTCAGGGCCTCGGCGAGAGCCTCGTCCACGATCAGCTCGCCGCGCGCGCAGTTGATGATGCGCACACCGGGCTTCATGATCTTCAGCGAGGTCGCATTGATCATACCTTCCGTCTGCGAGGTGAGGCCGACGTGCAGCGTCAGGTAGTCGGACCGCTTAAAGATTTCGTCCAAGGGGACGAGCGTGACGTGGTTCTCGCGCGCCACGGCGGGCGCTATGAAGGGATCGTAAGCGATCAGCTCCATGCCGAAGCTGCGCGCGCGGCGGGCTACTTCCATCCCGACACGGCCAAGGCCGACGATGCCGAAGGTCTTGCCGCGCAGCTCGCTGCCCTGCAGCGACTTCTTCTCCCACTTGCCGGCGTGCATGGTAGCGTTGGCGCGCGGGATGCTGCGGGCCATCGCGACCATGAGGCCGAGGGTTAGCTCGGCGACGGCGACGGCGTTGGCGCCGGGCGTGTTCATCACCACGATGCCGCGGTGCGTGGCCGCAGGGGCGTCGATGTTGTCAACGCCCACGCCGGCGCGGCCAATGAGGCGCAGCTTCGGCGCGGACTCCAGCAGCTTGGCTGTGACCTGAACGGCAGAGCGCACCACCAGCGCGTCGGCGTCGGCCAGCTCGGCTTCGAGTCCTCCGGGGCCCTTCTTCGCGATCTCATCCGCGGTGATGACGTTCCAGCCGGGCTCTTCCTTCAACACCGCCAGCGTGGCGGGCGACACTTTCTCAGCAAGTACGATCTTCATGGATTTCCTTCGTGCGCCGGCGCGTGGTGCGCGCACAGCGACTTGAGGATGAGGTTGCGGGCCTGATGTGGTTGTTGCAAGCGCCGGATCTGGATCGCCAAACCCGGCGCGCCGGTGAACTTACTTCGCGCCTACCAGTTCCGGCTGCTTCGCCGCGCTGGATGACTCCGCCGAACTCGTTCGTTCGGCAAAGACCTTCTGCGCGGCGATGAGGCCGGTGCCGAAGGCGAGGTTGGCGAGCGGCAGCTTCGCCGCGACGCACACCTGCTCCAGTGCGCCGATGATGGCGATGGTGTCCAGGTAATCGAAGAAGCCGATGTGCGCGATGCGGAAGAGGGAACCCTTCATCTCGCCCTGGCCATCGGTGACGATGGCGGCGAACTTAGACCGCAGGCCCTTGACGATGATCCCGGAGTCCGTGCCCTTGGGCGGAACGATCGCCGTCGCCGCCGCAGCCTCATAGCCTTTGGGCGCGAAGAGCTGGAAGCCCATGGCGGAAGCAGCGGCGCGCGTCATGGCGGCGCAGGTGTTGGCGCTGTCGACCAGCTTCTTGCGGCCCTCGATGAGGTTGCCGTCCGCCTGCGCTGCGATCCAATCCAGCGCGGCGCCCATGGCGGCGATCAGCGCGACCGATGGCGTGTACGCGGACTCGCCCTTGGCGGCGTTCTTGCGCTCCTTGCGGAGATCGAAGTAGTAGCGCGGGTTGTAGCTGGACTCCATGCGCTCCCACGCGCGCTGGCTCACGGCGAGGTAGCTGAGGCCGGGCGGGATCATCAGCGCCTTCTGCGAGCCGCCGATGAGCACATCGATGCCCCACGCGTCCATGTCAAGGTGCGTGGTGCCGAGGCCGGTAATGGCGTCGACGACGAACAGCGCCTCGGACTTCTGGTCGCGCAGCAGCTTGCCGATCGCCTGCACATCGTGGCGCACGCCGGTGGAGGACTCGGTGGCCTGCACGAAGACGGCGCGGGTCTCCAGCTTCAATGCGGCCTTCACCTCATCGAGGTTGAATGTGCTGCCATACGGCGCGGAGACGACGTCGACCTCAAGGTTGAATGCCTTGGCGATGCCGGTCCAGCGCTCGCCGAACTTGCCGGCGGTCAGCACGAGCACGCGGTCGCCCGGCGAGGTGAGGTTCGTGACGGATGCCTCCATGGCTCCGGAGCCGGAGCTGGCCAGGATCAGCACGTCGTTCTTCGTGCCCACGAAGTCCTTGAGCTGCGAGAGGACCTTAGTGAACATCGCACGGAATTCGGCGGTGCGGTGGTGGATATCGGCCGCGGCCATGGCGAACTGGGCGGCGGGCAGCAGAGGCGTCGGGCCAGGCGTAAAGAGGCGAGTCTTCCGGATCATGCTTCTATTGTAGCGAGGCTGGCGAGCGGGCGTTTAGCGGACGGCTCTCGACAGAGCAACCACGGATTCTCACGGATGGACACGGATTTAAAGTCTTTCGGCCGGATTCGAGGCGTAAGCTGGTCGGCATGCTGAAACGCTTAGCAGTTATCAGCGCAGTGCTAGCGGCGCTTGGCGGGAATGCAGCCCTGCCCCAGGCGGCGGCTCCAGTCAAGTGCGCTTTCGATGTCGTCTCGATCAAGGTGCAGGACCCGAATGAGCGGGAGATTATGGCCCCAGGCGGAACGCCGGAAGACTTTGAGGCAAGAGGTGTGACCGCCGAGACGCTGGTTGCACACGCTTTCGATCTGCAATGGACGCAGGGCCTGAGCGAATCGCGCGATCCGCGGTATTCCTACTATGCGCACTCTTCCCATCTCATCGGCGATCGGGGCTGGGCCGACACAGAACAGTTCGATTTGACCGCGAAGGCTGATCCGGCGGTTCTCGAGGCCTGGAAGAAGTTGCCTTCCGAGAGGCAGGACGCCTGCCTGAGAGAGATGGTCCTCGCGATGCTCAAGGACCGCTTTCGTCTGCAGGTACACACCGAAAAGCGCGGCCTGCCGGCCTATGCCCTGGTTGTAGCGAAGGGCGGCCCGAAGATGACGCCATCGCAACCCGATCCGCCTGCTGCGCCTGACGATCCGGACCATCCAAAGCCGTACGAGAGTCCGTGGCGGGTCGATCTTGGTCTGATCGCAGGACATGGAGTGACCATGGACGAACTGGCGGAGATGCTCTGGGCAAAACGGGAGATTGGCGGCAGAGATGTGATCGATCGCACGGGACTGCCCGGCAAGTACGACTTCAAGCTGAAGTGGACGCCGGAGGGCGATCCCGATGACGCAGGCGGCGTATCGTTGTTCACGGCGATCCAGGAGCAGCTTGGGCTGAAGCTGGAGCCGGTGAAGGCCCCCACGGATGTCGTTGTGATCGACCACATCGAGAAGCCGACGGAAAATTAGCGGGCTCACGGAACCTGTGGCAGCGATCTGGCGTATGCTTGCGTATCTCACTCAAGGATCGCCCATGCCCGTCCTGCGCCGAGCTTCTCTGTGCCTGCCAGTGTTTCTCGTCCTGCTTGCATCGCAAGCCGTAGCGCAAAAAACATTCGAGGTCATTTCCATCCGCGAGAACCTCTCGCCCGGCGGCCCACAGTCCTACGGCGCAACGCCCGATGGCTACCACATGGTCAACCTTCCGCTCGGCGTAGTATTCCTGGCGGCCTATGTCCAGACCAACACAAACTCGATGTTCAATCCTGAAAACATCATCGGCATTAAAGACCCGGTGCTGTCCAGCACCAGGTATGACATCGATGCCCGCGTCTCCGAGGCCGATCGCGCCGCATGGAACGACCCCAGGCAGCAGCCGGAGATGATGCGCGAGATGCTGCAGGCCATGCTCTCCGACCGCTTCCATCTCCGCGTCCACCGCGAGATGAAGCAGCAGGACATTTACCTCCTGCAGGTGGCAAAAGGCGGACCGAAATTCCAGGAAACCAAGCCCGACGAGCCGCATCCAGGAGCATTCGCACTGCCCGGCGGAGGCTTCGCAAGCCCCGGTTCCGACAACACGTTCCATCTGTTCGACGTGCCAATCTCGTCGCTGTCGTCCTTCATTCTGTCTACGGCCGCAGGGCGCACCGTGCAAGACGATACTGGCCTCAGCGGACACTACGACCTCAGCTTTCCCAAGCCGGCATTCGCAAACAGCGGGCCAACCACGGACGCATCGTCCGACACCTCGCCATCCATCTTCACCGTATTGGCCGGCCTTGGTCTCAAGCTCGAACCCGCGAAGCGCGAAGTCGAAACCCTCGTCATCGACCACGTCGAGAAGCCGACGGCGAACTGAAGCAGCGCACTTGCGCTTCAGCGTTTTGCCGCTCTTCGGCCGCCTTCGACCCCTATCGCAGACTGCACCATATAGGCGGATCGGGTCATGCCGTGTTTGCGCGCCAGCCGGTCGATGGTCTGCAATTGGCTCTCCCGCGCCGTGACATTGACCCGTACGGTCTTTTCCGGCGCTTCCGCCTGAACCAGAAACGCCACCGCGCCGCGCATCGCTGGATCGCCCGCCAACTGGTCCAGTGTTGAAGGATCAGGCAGCTCGGTGCCATCCTCCAGCATTTCCGCCAAGTGAAGCTGAAGCGCCTCGGCGGCCATGCGCCGCGCCTCTTCGAGAGTCCGTCCCGCAGTTGCGCATCCCGGAAGGTCGGGAAAACTCACTCCGAAATCCGAGTTTTTGTCCTTGTGCAGATACGCAATGTATTCCATCGCTCCCGCTCCTACTTCAACTTCATCCCGGACTGCTTCTCAATGCTCTTCAGCGTACCGATCGGCAAGTCGCGCTTCGGGTGCGGCACTGTCACGCGCCCGGCCGTTCCAGATGCTTGAACTGCTTGTGGCTGCCCTCATGGGCCACCTCGAACCGTCCGGCTGCGCGCAGCCGCCGGATTATTTCGCGACTATCCATCCGTGCCTCTTCCTCGGCTCTATACACACGGAATACACACTCAATTTTACGCCGATAGCCCTTACTTCGCCAGCTCCGCCTTCACCAGGTCCGCCACAACCTTGCCGTCCGCCCTTAACCCGCTGGCCAGGATCCGCTGCTGCACGATCTTCATCGCAGCGCCCATGTCGCGCGGACCGGGTTTCGCGCCGCTCTCGCTGGTCATGTGCGCGATGGCCGTCTGCACAATCTCGCGGATCTGGTCTTCGCCCGCGGCCTGCGGCATGTAGGTCTCGATCAGGTCGATCTCAGCCTGCTCCTTCTGCGCCAGTTCCGGCCGGTTGCCCTTGGTGAAGCTCTCCACACTCTCTCGCCGCTGCTTCAGCAGCGTGGACAGCACCGCAAGTTCCTCCGCCTCATTCAGCGGCGAGCGCTTGTCGATCTCCTTTGACTTCAGCGCCGACTTCACCATGCGCAGCGTCGTCAGCCGGTGCTCTTCCCTGGCCTTCATCGCGGTGATAATGTCCGCGTTCACCTTTTCACCTATGCTCATGGCTGCTCTCCGATGCTCATTCCGTGCGTCTCCTGCAAATTCGGTGGAATTCGTCTGTGCCATTGTACTGACCTCCAACCTTCAAACTTTTTCCTGAGACCCATGGAACCGGATGGGCTCTGCGTGCGTTATTAAAGCAATCCCTGCATGCAAGGAGCGCCCATGCTCGCCGCAACCTTCCGCCGCGCCTCTCTCAGCCTCCCGCTCCTGATCGTTGTTGGCGCCCCTTTGCAGGGGCGCGCCCAGGCGCAAGCCCCGGGCAAGACCTTCGACGTGGTCTCCATCCGCCAGAACGTCTCGCAAGGCCGGCCGAGCGGCCCGCCAAACCTTGGACCTACTCCAAATGGCTTCCATATTGAGCGGCAGTCGCTGATCAGCGTCCTGCTGGTGGCATACACGCCCAAGGCCGGCGGCTTGTTCATGAAGAACATCCAGGGCCTGCCGGAGTGGGCCAGTGGCCGCGAGCGATACGACATCGATGCGCGCATCTCCGACGCGGACCGCGCCGCCTGGAATGATCCGAAGAACCAGCCTGCCATGCTCCAGGAGATGCTGCAGGCCATGTTGGCGGACCGCTTCAAGCTTTCCGTCCATCGCGAGATGAAGGAGGTCCCGGTCTACGAGCTGGTGGTCGCCAAGGGCGGCGTGAAGTTCCACGAGACGAAGCCGGACGAGCCCAAGCCTGCAGGAGCCACTCTGCCCGGAGGCGGCATGATGGGTCCCGGCCCCGACGGCGCAACCCACATGTACAACTTCTCCATGAACCTGCTGTGCGCGCTGCTGAGCGAGAAGTCCGAGCGCCCGGTCGTGGACAAGACCGGATTGACGGGCCATTACTCCATCGACATTCGCGAACCGGCGCAGATGGCAGCGCCCTCCGCCAGCCCCAATGGCCCAACCGAAGACGACCGTATGCCGGCCGTGGCAGACGTGCTGAAATCCGTGGGACTGGAGCTGAAGCCGGCGAAAGAGCAGGTGGAGTGGCTGGTCATCGACCACATTGAGAAGCCAACCGCCAACTGACCTCGCAATTTCAGCCACATACGCTGCGGGCTGTCCTGCGACAAAAAGATGACACAAAGGTGCGAGTGCCTCCGCCTGCGGAGCCGTTAAACTGAATATAGGAATCGCAAGCGCGAATGGGTGAGCGCGATTGTCATTCGTCGATTCCAGATTCAGACCCTGGGAGCAACATCCGAATGCATCTCCAACGCACCGCGGCGGCCACCGCTCTGCTCGGCCTCTTCTTCCTCGCCAGTTCCGCAATCAGCGCCTCCAATGTCCATCGGCCCTCTATTCGCCGCGCGCCTGCGCCGTCGGAAGCCGCGCCCGCCGCTCCGGAGGAATATCGCCTGCGCATGCATCACCTGCACACCGGCGAGGACATCGACATCGTCTATCGGGTAGGCGATGAATACATCCCCTCCGCCCTTGCGAAGCTGGACTACTTCCTGCGCGACCACCGCACGGGCGATGTAAGCACCTACGATCCGCGCGAGTTCGACACCCTGCACGCGCTGATGGCCAAGCTCGGCCGTTCCAATGGGGTCATCGACATCGTCTGCGGCTACCGCACACCCTGGAGCAACAACTTTCTCCGGACACGCAGCGCTCACACCGGCGTGGCGGAGCACAGCCAGCACATGCTGGGTCACGCGATCGACATCCGCGTGCCGGGCGTCAATACGCTCGCGCTGCGCAATGCGGCGCTTTCGCTGCATGCCGGCGGTGTGGGCTACTATCCCGTCTCGCAATTCGTGCACGTGGATGTTGGTCCGGTAAGGCAGTGGGTGTTTCCAGCAAAGTCGGCGCTTCGCGGATAGAAACGGCAGCGCACTGCTCAGCCGGCCCGCAGCGCGGCCATGCGACCGGAGGCGAACGCAAACCCCAAGTTTGTGCAAAAGAAAACCGCCGCACTCCGAAGAGGAATGCGGCGGCGTTGTTTTGGGCTAAGGCAAATCGGTTGAAGGTTAGAAGTTGATGTGGCCTGCGAACTGGAAGTCGCGCGGACCAGGCGAGCTGGAGATGCTGGTGATGGTGCCGAAAGCACTCGGGTAAACACCCGGCCCGGTGCCAGATGTATTCGTGTTGTTCCAGCTCGTGTTCGGACCGCTCATGGTTACCTTGTTCCAGACGTTGAAGCAATCCGCCTGAAAGACGAATGTGATGCCTTCGTGGATGGGGAAGGTGCGCCGGAGAGAAGCATCAAGGTCCTGCGATCCCGGATTGCGCAGATTGATGGGCTGAGTGCGAGGCGCGTCGCCGATGAGATAAACCGGACCGTTCTTCGTAGGCAGCTTGAACTTGCTGGGATCGACATACTGGATTGCTTTGCAGCCCGGCCCGATGCCAAGATTGCAGGCCGTCGTTCCATTCGGGCTGGTTCCATAGCTTCCATTGATGCGGGCATTGGTTGCGAGCGGGTCAACGTCCGGCATGCAGGTGCCCTGCAGCGGGAAGTTGGTGCTGCCCGAGCAGTGGCTTGAGGCGACCGACATCGGCGAACCCGAGGTATAGGTGTAAATGTTGGAAAGCTGCCAGCCTCCGGCAAGTGCCCTGACCAGGAAATGGTCACCCCCCATATGGCCTTTGCCGAAGGGAAGTTGCCAAACGCCAAATGCGTGTAGCGTACTGGGAGCCGAGGCGGCAGTCCAGGAGCGCTCGATTCGGTCCTGCTTCCAACTCTGGGTGCTGGCGCCGCCTGAGCCGTTAGACAGGGCGCCGGCGGGAATAGCGAAGCCGCTGCGGAAGTTACCGTCGTCGCCGATGTTCTTCGAGTACGTGTAGTTGATGTTGAACGTCAGGCCGTGAGCCGTGCGCTGCTGCAACGTAATCTGCACCGAGTTGTAGGAGAAGTTGCCGACGTTTGCTCCCCAGACATCGCTTACGCCACTGTACTGCGGGAAGGCCACCAAACCCTGCGCGATGCTCAGAGTCGAGCTGGTCGGGAAGGCCGTACCTGCAGAAGTGTAGAAAGCAGGGATATTCAAGCTGGGGAGAGCAGCCTTGGCAATCGCAACATTGGCCGGGCTGGCCGGGGAAGTGAGGAGAGCGCCGCCGGCCGTTCCGGTCAGGCCCCCTAACGTAACCAAGTACGCCGGATTAAGTTGGTTTGACCAGTAGCCGCGTACGTTGCCGCCGGTGTTGAGGAAGTGGGACTGATCGCCGGCATAGTTGACCGCGATGGTCATGTCCTTCGTGATCACGCGCTCCATGCCAAAGTTGTAGAAGGTGAACTCAGGCGCGCGGCCGGAGATATAGAAGTCCGCCAGCGAAACGCCTTGCGCGGTCGCAAGAGTGTTGTTGCTAGTAACGTAGTTGCCGGTGCTGAGTTCCTGGGCCGCGACGCCGGGGGTTGGATTTGGAAGATAGGCGATCCCGTTGTTGATCGCGGTATTTGCCTTGCCGCCAAGATAGCTGCTTGCATTGCTGAGATAGTACGACGGCCCGGCAGCCAGTCCGCTGGTCTGATCGGGGCTCGATGTCGTATTGATGTTGAAGCCGAGCTGTCCAGTGCCGTTGTAGTTGCCGCCGCGTCCGCCGACGCCTCCGGCAGCGGAAAACACCGTTGCGGCACCGCCGCGGAGGACAGTCTTGTCATTCACCTGCCAGGAGAAACCAAGGCGCGGGCCAAAGTTCTTCCAGTAGGTGTGCACAGGAGTCCGGCAGCCGCAGCTCACGCCCGAGCCACCGTAGTTCCCGGCGAACTGCATGAGGCCAGGCGTACCGGTAAGCGGGTTGGTGAGGTTGGGATTGAGGAAGGTCCAGCGGTCCTTGACCTCGTGATAGGGCTGGTAGTAGTCCCAGCGCAGGCCAAGATCAAGCGTAAGATTTGGCCGGATTTTCCAGCTGTCCTCCGCATAGGGTGATGCTTCGCGATAGCGTCCACCCAGTTCGCTCACCGGTTGTTGCCCGATTGAAGTCTGGCTGACAGCGCCAATCAGGAAGCTGGCATAAGACAGGCCTGAGTTCGCAACGATCTGGTTGCCGCATGCAGGTGGATTCTTGGTGTGATCGCAGAAGTCCCCGGTAGCGCCGGCGTTGTAGGGAAGGCCGATCTCGCCAGAGTAGCCGACTGGCGCGGACGAATTTGCCTGCTCCCATAGGTAGGTAAAACCGAAGGTAAAGCTGTGCTTGCCCTTCACCCAGAGGACGTTGTCCACCAAAGAGTAAGTGCTGGGCGTGACGGTCTGTGTCGAGTTGGCCGCGCCCGAGTTCCCCCATGCGCTCATGGGTGTGCCAACCGTACCTGGAGACTTGCCGGTCGATCCTGTGGACCCAAACGACTCCGCCGGAAACTCGGTACTGGCACCGCCCTGCACAACATTCGTGAGACCCATGGCAGCTGGGTTGTACTGCGTCATGCCGTCGGTCGCATTGATCTGCGGCTGCGGAAAGCGCGTGAACCCGTACTTCAGCTGGTTGGTCATGTGGCTGTTGATGGTGTAGTCGTCCTCAACATCGAAGATTCGTGGAAAGATCACAGCCGTCGTGCCGGTGACGTAGGGCAGCGGCAGGTTGGTGCTGTAATTCTGCAGGTATCTCTGTCTTCCCAAAGCACCGACGGTCGAAAGGCGCTGCTTGGCGCTCAGGTCGTAATCCAGTCGCCAGTCCTCGGCATGGTTGTCAAAGCCCTTCGGCAGGCTGCCAATGTAGTTATTGGTGAGCACAGACGGGTTGTTTGGCGCGGGCATAAAGGACTGAAGTTTCTGCGAGATGCTCGATAGATCCGACTGTGGAATGACGTTATACGTCGGGATACCGTTCTTCAGTCCAATAAATGGCGTGCGCGAGCAGACGCTGCCAACGCAGCTGTTCGACAGCGGGTCGAAGATCAATGCGGGGTTGAGCCCGCCATCCGATGGGTCGCCGCCCACGCATGGTGGATTGGTTGTTGTGGTGCCCGGTGCGCAAATTCCTGCGAGGCCCCCGGTCCCGATGCCACCGTTCAACTCCGTAAAGTCGCCAGTTCGTTCCAACATTGTCGGGATGGTGTATTGCGCCGGATTCACGGCATAGCGTGAATGAAACTTATCGTAGGCAATAAAGAAGAAGAGCTTGTCCGCGGTATGCGGGACCCTGCCGCCGAAGCTGAGCGACATCTCGTTGATATGTTCGCCGGGCTTGCCAAGGCAGCCAACGCGGGGCGCGTAATTCACCGCTTGGCCGTTTACGGTCGCCGTCTGCGCCACGGGGCTGCAGGCGGGGTAGACGACTCCCGTCGCTGGATTGATTCCTGGCCTCGAAAGCCACTTGTTGGTAAACGACCATGCATCGAAGGCCGTATTGCGGATAAAGTCCGACGCTTGTCCGTGATATTTGTTGCCGCCGGATTTCATGGTGAAGTTTGCCGCACCGGCTCCCTGATACTCCGCCGGAGGCGTGCTGGTGACGACCTGGAACTGATCGACCGCTTCGACGCTAAGGGCCAGCGATACGGGGCGGTTGTCGCCCTGTTGATTGATGGTTTCAGCCGGCATGCCGTCAAGATAGAGCTGCGCAAGATAATTGTTGGCGCCGCCAATGATGGGCAGGCGGATGCCGCCCTGTGCGCCTGGCGCCAGCGCGGCGAAGGCCGTCGGATCACGCTGGGTCGATGTGCTCATCTGTATGGGCAGATTCTCGTAGGTCGTGTTCTCCATCACCAGGCCCACCGTCGCGTTCTCCGTATCCAGCATGGGAGGCGCAGCGGTAACAACGACGGTCTCACTCGCCTCGCCGAGCGACATCACTGGGTTAAAGCCCAGCACCCCCAGCGCGACGACGTCGAGATTCTGCTGGGTCAGCGTCTTGAAGCCCTTCGCCGTCACGGTGACGTTGTACGTGCCCGGCAAAAGCGGCGCGATCTGATACGTGCCCGCGCTGGTCGTGGTGCGTGTTGTCGCGACGTTGGTCGCGACATTCGTCGCAGTGACGGTTGCATTTGGAATTGCCGCACCGGTGGAGTCCGATACGGTGCCGGTAATCGAGCCCTGGCCAGCCGTCTGGGCCTTCAGGACTGCCGGCATCGCAATCAGCGCGATGATTGCAAAGAGTGAAACTGCACGGCCAAGCATCGCGCGCCAGCCACATCCAGCCGCAGGAGTGTTGTGTGTCATATACCGCCTCGCCAAATAAAGGATTTTTTCAGTGAGTGGAGCCCGTGACCCGCTTTTTAGCGGGTTCTTAATTCAGGGAGGATTATGGCTATGCGAAAGTACCGCTGTCAATCGAGAAACCGTTTCAGAAACGAATTTCTAACTGCGTGATCGACACTGTCGATTTGTTTCCGGTCTAAAGCGATTACCCCGAAAATGCTCTATTGAAATCGGCAGACCCAATCCGCGCAGATCAGAACTTCGGTGATTGAGGCGTGGACGACAGCCACCATCTCGGCAGCACTAATCGAGACTCAATCCGGCATCCACATCCACGATCAAGGCGCCGTGGTCGACCGTCATGGAATGCAGCTTGAGCGAATTGAGAGACAGCGCGTAGCCGGTAGAAGCAACGGACTGGCTGAGCAGCTTCGACATCGTTTGCGCCGCATCCACTTTCATCTGCGTCGGCAGCTTATGACTCAGGAACGGAACCAGCAGAAAGTTCAGTTCCCGGGACTCGCTCGCGCGCTCGATCCGCGCATCGCGAAATCCCACTGACTCGCCTTCCGCTTCCGGCACGAAAGACACGTCCGCCTCTGTCGTGAGCGATACGCCAAGACACGCGCTCCTCAGTCCCGTTCCAAGCCTGGCATGCGTGCGCACATGGACCCACACGCGATCGTCCTTGAACGTGACCTTCGGCTGCTCCGCATATACGTAGCAGGCGGAAGTCGCGCTGCCGCGCATGTAATAGCGGCCCTCCGCCCCGCTGAAGAGCTGCGCCTTCAGCGTGCGCTCCAGTGCCTGCGCGGAGATCTTCACCTCGATGGCGGGGGCCGGCATGGCATCCAGCGCCTTAATGCAAATCGCACAGCAAAGCAGTGTTCGCATCCGCATCTATTAACGATACGGCAGCGATGTGAGCGCAGTTCAAGGCCTGCTTGCAATCGTCAGGCCACAATTGGCGGCAGCGGCGCTTCCTTCGCAGCGATCGCCACCGTGGCCGGCGCCAGCCCAGGCGATGACACGCGCACACTGATCGTTCCCGCCTCACCACGTTTCGTCTGCACAATCGCCATGCAGAGGCCGTTGAAGGCGCTGCGCTCAGCGGCCGTCGGGCTGGCGGGCTTGTCGGCTTCGTGGCAGCTTTGATCGCCGTTGCCCACGCCGATCACCGCGCCCGGGCCTTCGATGGCGAAGGAAATCTTATTGTCGGCCGTCGGATGCTCCCTGCCCTGCGCGTCCACGATGGAGACGTTGACCACCGCAACATCCTGTCCGTCCGCGTTGATAGTCGCGCGGTCCGCCGTCGCAACAATTTTCGCGGCCGCTCCCGTCGTCTCGCGCTTCTCAGTCAAGATCACGCGGCCGCCCTTCGACGCACGCGCTTCGATCACGCCCGGCGCGTACTTCACCTTCCACTCCACATGGCTGTTCTTCTTGACCGTCTGCGAGCCCTGGCTCTGGCCGTTGAGGAAGAGTTCGACCGAATCCTGGTTCGAATACGCGACGACCAGCACCTCCTGGCCTTCTTTGCCCGCCCAGTTCCAGTGCGGCAGCAGATGCAGCACCGGCTCCGCGCCCCACCAGGTCTTGTAGTAGTACGCCGGATCTTTCGCGAAGCCGCACGTGTCCAGAATGCCGAAGTGCGAACTGATGCAGGGCCACCCGTACGGTGTGGTTTCGCCGCGATAGTCGAAGCCGGTCCATGCGAATCCGCCGGCAAGAAACTCGCGCTCCGCGTAGAAGCTCCACCACGCCTCGGCGGTCTTGCCCCAGCGCGCCGCCTCCGTGCCATAGGCGCTCACGTTTCCCGTGGCCTCATCGTTCGCATAGATGCCGCGCGTCATAAACGAGCTCGCCGTCTCGGTGCCGATCATCGGCTGCTGCGGATGCTGCTTGTGATAATCGTCGATGCGGTTCTCGTTGTAATTGCAGCCCTGAACATCCACAACCGTCGACACGCCGTCGCCGCCCCAGCTGTTGTTCATCGCCGTGGTGCACACGCGTGTGGGATCGAGCCGGCGCTGCAGCCGCTTCATCGAAGCCACAATGCGCGCGCCGCGCGAGTTGCCCTGCTCCGGCTCCTCATTCGCCAGCGACCAGATGACGACAGAGGGATGGTTCCTGTCGCGCCGGATCAGGCGCTCGAGCTGGCTCAACCCCTCCGGCGTCGAGTCCATCATGCGCGTCTCGTCCATCACCAGCATGCCCATGCGGTCGCAGGCGTCCATGAACTCCGGTGTCGGCGGATTGTGCGATGTGCGGCAGCCGTTCGAACCGAACCACTTCAGGCGTTCAATCCGATAGCTCTGCAGGCGGTCCGGCAGGGCCGCGCCTACACCCGCGTGGTCCTGATGGTTACAGGTGCCTTTGATCTTCACCGGCTTGCCGTTCAGGAAAAAGCCGCGGTCCACATCGAAACGCACCGTGCGCATGCCGAAGGTAGGCTCCTCGCGGTCAGCCGGTTTGCCGGCTGCTTCCAGCGTGACGACCGCGCGATACAGGTTGGGCTCCTCGCAGGACCAAAGCTTCGGCCGCGTGACCACGGTCTTTGCGGTCAGCTCGCGCGTCTCGCGCGGCGGAATCGTGACTGGCAGGGAGCTCATCGTGCCAACCGTCCTGCCGTCGGCATCCACCAGCGCCACATGCACACGGCCAGATACGGGCGCATCCGTCTCGTTGGTCACCTCCGACGCAAGAACAACCGTCGCCGGGTCCGCACTTGTGACCACTCCGGTTGCTTTTCCGAAATCGCAGCGGATGAATGTGCCGCCCTGCTCCAGATGCACGGGCGCCGTCTTCGTCAGCCACACATGCCGATAGATTCCCGCGCCCTCATAGAACCAGCCCTCATCGAGCGTCGCATCCACGCGTACCGCAATTACATTGCGTCCAGGTACCGCCTGCGGGCCACCACGGCCAGCAGGAGCTCCGCCCGGCGCGCCGTTCGCGCCCACTTGAGCGGCTTGTTGCGATTGATCGGTCGCAAAATTGGCTTCGTCCGTCACGTCGATGGTGATAGGCGCATAGCCGCTCATATTTGTCGCCATGTAATGGCCGTTGAAGAAGATCGTCGCGTTGCGGAAGATGCCGTCGAACGTAATGGTGATGCGCTTGCCCGCGTCTTCGGCAGGCAGAATGAACTCGCGCCGATACCAGCCGACGCTCGTCTCAGGAAACTCGCGCGCGACGGGCTTGGCGCCGTGGCCGATGAGCTGCTTGTCGTTGACGAAGGGCAGCTCGACGGCCCAGTCGTGCGGCAGGTCCAGCTTGCGCCATTTGGAATCGTCAAAGCGCGGGCCCGCCGGCCCGCCCGGATCGCCGGATTTAGCAAACACGCCGGTACCGCGCAGCTTGCCGTAGCCGAAGTCCTTATCGGGGTCGTTGGCGTTGCCGAGCGCAAAGCGCCAGCCGTAGTCCAGCAGCAGCCGCTCACGCAGCGGAGTGGAGTCGGAGCCAGCGGCGCTGTGTGCTGCCGCCTGTGCGAACGCCGGAAACTCTCCGGACCCTTCGTGCGATTCCGCGAGCAGATCGACGCTTGCCATTGCTGCCGATGCCGCCAGACTTGCCTTCACTACATCACGCCGGGTCCACTTCGCCATTCGCCGCTGTCCTTGAAATGATTTGGCGCAGCAGAATCAACGTTCGCGCGCCGCATCCACTCTATCGCGTTTGCGGCTGTTCGTTTCTATACCAAAGTATGTCCAGCAGAGGTGTTCGGCCTTTTCTTTGCTTGGTAAAGCTGAGGTTTCCCGATGGCGCAATTGTCAAGACCTCATATAACCATGAGATCTTTGCCGACAAGAATCTCGCCTTTGAAGTATCTGGCCGCCGGCGCCCGCCACGTATCGTCGCCCAGAGAGTCAATGTTGGGCGACAAATGAGATAGAACCAGCGTTTTGACGCCGGCTTCATGCGCAATGCGGCCGGCATCTTCCACCGGTGTATGGTCGGCCTTCATATGCGCCATGAAGTTGTCGAGCTTCAGCGGACGACCCTGGGCAATCAGCTCTTTCGCGCTTTCCTCCACCGCCGGCAGATACATCGCCTCATGCACCAGAACGTCCGCTCCTTTGGCGAGTTTTACAACCGCATCGGAAGGCGCCGTATCGCCGGAAAACACGATGGAACGATCCTTGAAGTCGAAGCGGTAGGCGAGCGCGGGCGTCACCGGCGGATGCGACACAATAGTCGCCGAAACCTTCACCTTGTCGTCCTGCATCACCGCACCCGCCGCCGAGACCTCCTGCACCCTCACCGCATCGAGCGGCTTCGTCCTGAAGTCCTCCGCCCAGAAATCGATCGTCGTCTTGTATGCGCGCAGAATGTCGTCCGTCATCTGGCTGAGCGGCGGCGGACCGAATGCCCGCACGGAAGCCGGGAGTCCCTCCACCCAGCCGATCACAAGCAGCGGGCCATACTCGACGTTATGGTCCGGATGATGATGCGTGATGAAGACGGACCGTATCTGGCCGAAAGAAATGCCCGTCTTCGCGAATTGGCTGGTAACTCCGAGGCCGCAATCGACTACGTAGGCTGCGCCATCGCTCACAATCACGTTGGAGGTCATGTGCCGCGAGCGGCCGGGCAGCGGACCGCCGCCGGTGCCAAGCAGCACCAGCTTGGTCCCCTGCGCATGCGCCAATTCGGCGCGCGCCCTCTCTGCTGCGCCTCCAGCTTCGGGCGACTGGGCATCAGCGACCATGGCCAATGGCAATGTTGAGACACCGGCCAGCATCCTGCGACGCGAGATCTCCGCCATTGCCGCTTGTCCTTAGGAATAGATCGGCGCAGCAGAATCAGGCCCACGCGCCGCATCCACTCTATCGCGTTTGCGGGAGCGTTGTACGAGTGGGAGCGAAGAATGAATCTTGAGCTGTCGGCTGAGAGCTTTGAGCTGACAGCTCTGGATTCTTTCCTTACGCCACCTTACGCTTGGCCTTCGGCACGCTTCGCATCTTGATGGTCATCTCGATGCGCGCGCCGAGCCGGGTCAGGATCGTCACCAGCCCGGTCGAGCGCAAAACGTCCGAGGTCGGCATTGCGAATCCGCGAGAAATCGGCGGCGGAGATTCCAGTCCGCGCGTACGCGCCACGCACCGTGAGCTTCTCCCGGTTTAACGTCTTGATGATCTGGGCCGCGAGAAGAGCCTTCATCAGAGCAACGTCAGGGTCGGGATGGCCGAAGTCGCGGTATATATTGCCGCTGCCATGCACCAGTTCAAACGGTTCATCCTTCATCGCAGTTCCTCGTGCCCGGCAATGTTCGCTAATCCTTGTTCTTGGCCGCAGCCCGGTATTGGAGCAGCAAACTTATGACGCCGCCGGCTGCGAATCCAACCAGCGTGTACGCCGGTCTAAATGCTTCCATCCACTCCGGGCGTACATGGCCGAGAAGTAATGTTCCGCACAGCATGAAACCGCTGACCAGGAATGCTCCCGCAAAACCGAAGCAAACGAACGCCATCGTTTTGGTCAATGAGTCCACGCTAAAAAGTTACCACCGCATTGCTCCAGGGCCTATCTCTTTTGCGCAGCCAACTTCTTCTGCGTCTCAATAAACCGCCGCATGCGGTCCAGCGTCCGCGCCTTGCCGAAGACGATCAGCGATTCGATCAGCGGCGGCGAGGCTGTGGAGCCGGTGATGATGGCGCGCAGCAGCATGAAGTTGTCCTTCACGCTCCACTGCTTTTCCTCGCCCAACTTTTTGAGTGCGGGCTCCAGTGCTTCTGTCGTGAAGTCGGTGGCTTCGAGGACGGCGAGCTGCTCGGCGGCAAACGCGATCGTCTCCTCGATTGTCTTCTTCTTCGGAACGAAGACCTCCTGCGTGGGCATCACATCGTCGCGGAAGAAGAAATCGGTCATGTCGCCGAAGCCGGCCAACGTCTCGACGCGCGTCTGCACCAGCGGCGCGATGCGACCCAAATAGTCGTCGGAGAAAATCGTCTCGCGCAGCGCCGCAAGAAACTCCGCGGGCGTAAGCCGTCGGATGTACTCCCCATTCAGCCACTTCAGCTTCGTCAGGTCGAACACCGGCCCGCCCAGCGAGATTTTGCTGAAGTCGAACTTCTCCTCCATCTGCGCCAGCGAGAAGATCTCGGCTTCGACATTCTTTGCGCGCGTGTCGCCGCCCTCAGCCGAGCCGCCCGCCGGCATGCCGCCGCCCATCAGGCCCAGGAAGTTCAGCAGCGCAGCGGGCAGGTAACCGCTCTCGCGGTAGTAAATGACGGACACCGGATTCTTGCGCTTCGAAATCTTGCTCTTGTCCAGGTTCCTCAGCAGCGGCATGTGCCAGAAGCGCGGCGCATCCCACCCGAATGCGCGATATAACAGCACATGCTTCGGTGTCGATGAGATCCACTCCTCGGCGCGGATCACGTCCGTGATCTGCATCAGGTGGTCATCCACTACGTTGGCGAGATGGTAGGTGGGAAAGCCGTCGGACTTCAGCAGCACCTGGTCGTCCACATTGTTGTGCGTGAACGTCACCGCACCGCGCAGCTCATCGCGGAAGCTGGTCTCACCCTCCGCCGGGACCTTCAATCGCACCACGCTGGGACGGCCCTCAGCCTCATACGCAGCGATCTGCTCCGGCGAAAGCTCCCGATGGGCGCCGTTGTAGCGCGGCTGCATCTTGGCAGCGAGCTGCGATTTGCGCATCGCATCCAGCTCTTCCGCCGTCTCAAAGCTCCGGTACGCATGGCCGCTGGCCAGCAGCAGCTCCGCATGTTTGCGATAAATCTCCGTGCGCTCGCTCTGCCGGTATGGCCCGAAGGGTCCACCCACATCCGGGCCCTCGTCCCACTGGAGCCCAAGCCAGCGCAGCGAGTCGAAGATCATCTGCTCCGAGGTGGGAACGAAGCGGGTGCGGTCCGTATCCTCAATGCGCAGGATGAACCTGCCGGCGCGCTGCCGCGCATAGATATAGTTGAGCAGCGCCATGTAGGCGGTGCCGACGTGCGGGTCGCCGGTGGGCGAAGGGGCGATGCGGACGCGAATCTCAGGCATGGGTCAGCTTCTATGGTATCGCCTTCGTACTATGCTGGCTGCATGATGGAACACGGCGCTTCGACCCTACGCTGCAGAACGAATTCCTTCCGGCTCGGGATGGCGGCTCTGTTGTGTGCGCTGGCTCTGGCGCATGTCTGCGCGGCGCAGCCGAAAATCGATGCGATCCGGCCGGGCGAGGTTTGGCTGGACAACCGGGGCGTGCCCATCCAGGCGCACGGCGGCGGCGTGATCCGTGTCGGTCGCGAGTATTACTGGTTCGGCGAAGACCGTTCGCCCTCAAATGAGCGCGGCACGGCGTATGTTGCGTGCTACTCCTCGAAGGACCTGATGCACTGGCGTTTCCGCGGGCAGGTGCTGAAGCTGAGCGACCCGGAGAAGCTGGGCAACGGGACAGTGCTGGAAAGGCCGAAGGTCTACTACAACAAAAAGACGAAGACGTTTGTGATGTACATGCACCTGGACGATGCGAAGTACAGGCTGGCGCGCGTCGGCATCGCAACAAGCAAAAAAGTGGATGGCGAATACAAATACGTGCGCAGCTTCCGTCCGCTGGGGCAGGAAAGCCGCGACATCGGGCAGTTTGTCGACGATGACGGGTCGGCATATCTGATCTTCGAGTCGCGGCCGACGCGGGGCTTCTTCATCGCGAAGCTCTCCGACGACTACCTGGACGTGGTGCAGCAGACGAGCTTCATTCCGCTGTCGCTGGAGGGCGGCACGATCGTGCATTTCGGTGGGCTGTATTACGTGCTCGGGTCGCACCTGAGCGGGTGGAAGGCGAACCCGAATGTGTATGCGACGGCGCCGTCGCTCGCCGGGCCGTGGACGGAATTCAAAAACATTGCGCCGCCGGAGACGAATACCTATGAGTCGCAGTCCACGTTTCTGTTGAAGGTGGTGGGGACGAAGGCTACGACGGTGATCTACATGGGCGACCGCTGGACACCGAAAAACCTTCCGGATTCGCGATACATCTGGATGCCGCTGGAGATCGGCGACGGCAAAATGCTGTTGCCGGAATCGAAGCCGTGGACCATCGATGTCAAGATCGGCATGGCGCGAGGCCTTACATCGGAGGAAGGGCGCTGAAAGGCGAGTGACACGGCTCGCAGGTTTGTGCGATGCTTTGGGCCACCAGTGCAGCAAGTAATCTGGGGAGAAGAACCGGTGAGCTCGACCACGACCGTTACTCCCGTCCGCGCTCCAGGGCTCTCAACGGAGCGCAGAGAGCGCGTCTTCTATCTGGTTGCCGCGCTGACGATGATCGCCGGCGTCGCCATCGGCTTCCACATGTTCTACCTGCATGGCTTGAACGATGCAGGCCTACCGGTAACGCGGCAGAGCGCGCCGCTGGTCTACGTTCACGGCGGCCTGATGACGTGCTGGATGCTGTTCCTGCTGGTCCAGTGCGGCCTCATCGTTGCGGGCAATCGGCGATTGCATATGCGGTTGGGCAACGCTGCGATTGCTCTCTACGCAGTGATCGTTCCGGTCGGCATCATCGCTGCACTGCTGCAGATCCACTACGCGGACCCTCAGTCGTTTCCGCCGTTCGGGCCGTATCGTTTTCTCGCGCTGCCGCTGATGGAGATCGTCAATTTCGCGCTTTTCGTGGGCGCGGGATTTCTCTATCGCCGCAAGCCGGCGCTGCATCGCGCGCTGATGACGATGGGCACGCTGTCCGTCGCACAGGCAGGCATCGGCCGCATTGGCGTGATTCGCGTCGCGATCTTCAACGCGAGCCATGCGGCATTCTTCCCCACGTTCTGGGGATCGACGATCGCAGTTGGCCTTCTGCTCTGGCTCCTGAAGCTGGCGATGACGCGCCGCGTGGATCGCTACTTCACCACTGCGTTCGGTCTTTTTATCGCATCCGGACTGCTGAGCAGCTACGTGTCAACGACGGGACGGTGGCTGCACGCGGCGCACTGGATGACCCGCTAATAGCTCCATTGCAAATTCTCTTGACGCGTGTAGTCGTATATGACTACGTTGCATAGAGGAGGCGCTGCGATGAAAGATGAGCCGTTTGAGCTGGTGCATGGCAGCGGAAACATCTTCCGCGATTTCGGGCACCCGAATGCAGACGTCGAACAGATGAAGGCGATTCTCGCAGCGCAGATTATTATGCTGATGGACCGGGAGAAGCTCACAGTGCGCGGCGCGCATGCGCGCATCGCGGCGGCGGATTTTTCGCGGATCCGCAATGCCTCTCTGGGACGGTTTACGGTGGACCGGCTGGTAACGATCCTGAACCGGCTGGGCGCGCGGATCGAGATGATGATCAGGGTGCGAAGCGCGGCGAAGGCGAAGCGGAAGGTTGCGTGAAGGGCAGGCGCTCTGCCCGAATTTATTTCAGCGTCTGCACGAAGGCCCAGAACTCTTTGTTCTTCTTAAGCTTCTGAATGGAGTCGTCCTGGGTGGGATCGGGGAAGTGTTCGCCGGGAAGCGTGTTGGCTCTACGGTCGAAAGCCTGCTGAAGGTGCAGCTTCGCGTCCGCGGCTTTGCCCTGCTCGGCGTCGGCACAGGCGAGATTGTAGTAGTAGAGCGGATAATCCGGGTCGATCTCGATGGCTCGCTCCGCATAGGCCCTGCTCTGGTCTATTTTGCCTGCCATTCCCAGGGCGATCACCACCTGATCGGTCGCGAGACGACGGATCGTGATGAGGCTCGGGTCGCTTGTCTTATTCGGTATTGTGTTCAGGCAGGAATCGTAGAATGGCGCTCCCATCAGCGGCTCCTGCTTAAAGAAAGCGGAAGCTTCAGCTACGTAATCAGCGCAGTTGGGTCGGTAGGAAAGGTCGGGGTGAAAGAGCGCCAAAGCGGACTCTAGTCTTTCGTCTTCTTTCGGCTTGCCCGACACGGTCGAGGCGTGTATTTCGGCGCAGACTTTGGCGTTGCCCGCGAAAGCGAATAGATCGTGGTTGTGGTCGGTTCCGTTCAACAGTGTAAGGTGCGAGTGCGTTGCGAATGTTCCTCCGTGGCCGTCAGTCATTGATCCGTCTTTAATGTTCGAGATGATGGGACGGTTGTCGGCGAGTATTGCGTCGACGATGTCCTTCCGGCAGCCTTCAGCGCTCGGAATGCCGGAGAGGTTCTCGGAGATGAGGAAAGAAACAGTGACTCCCGACGCTTCGTTCGCAAACTCCGCGGCTGGGCGAGCCGCGTTGTTGTAAGCAGTCAAAAGGACAAGCTTCCACTCTGCCTGATTGGGAAGCGGTATGCCGCCGATACTGTTCCACGTTACAAGCGTTTCGGGGACGCGCGTGTTAGCCGAAGCCGCGCCGGACACCATGTATGCCCTGCCTCGAATGGCCTGATAGTTCGCTACGTCCTGAGGTGTGGGCAAGTAGTGCGGATCATAGCGCTGGCGATTGAGCAAAGCGGCTGCTTGTGAAGGATCAAGTCTGGTACCTCTATCTGCGTAGACTTGAATGACTAGGCACTGGTCAGCTGTACCCGCGTACTTGTAAAACACTTGATTGCCGGTGGGGTAGGTCAACACCATGGTGGCAACGTCAGGTGTGTCTGCCCCGGCGGGATTGAGTTGCTCGGTGAACTTACCATTGTCGATCCTAATCTGCTTTAGATCCTGCTCCAGGCAGGTTTTCGCGGTTTGTGACCGGCTTTCCGGAGTTAGGAATAGAAAGGCCAGTAATTCTGTATGACTTGTGTCATGTGCGCGGACACCGATCTCGCGATTGTCAGGCTTGGCGGAGGTCTGAGTGACCGTA
>DATNAU010000128.1:0-16046 GCA_035572415.1 Acidobacteriaceae bacterium | reverse complement strand
GAACTCGACCGCCGCCTGCTCCGCACCATTATTGAGAAATACGACGGCGGCCCCGTCGGCCTCAACACTCTCGCCGCTGCCCTCGCCGAGGAGCAGGATGCCCTCGAAGAGGTCTACGAACCCTTCCTCATCCAGATCGGCTTCCTCGACCGCACACCCCGCGGTCGCGTGGCGACCAAGCTGGCGTATGAACACCTGGGCATTCCCCTGCCGCGGAAGTACACGCTGTTCTAAGCCTGTGTACCATTTTTGATACAATAATCAGGTGCAACTGAAGAGACTTCCTGCACGGTTCTACCGCAATGCCGGCGGTCGCGAGCCTGTCCGGGAATGGCTGAAGGAGCTTCCTCCGGAAGATCGGCGGATCGTCGGCGAGGACATCAAGGATGTTGAGTTCGCGTGGCCGCTGGGTCTGCCGCTCGTCCGTCCTCTGAGTCGTGGACTCTGGGAGGTGCGGAGTTCGCTCACGCAGGGCAGAATCGCGCGAATCATCTTCTGCGTGAGCAATAGCAGCATGGTGCTATTGCATGGCTTCATCAAGAAGACACAGAAGACGCCGCAGCAGGAGATTGATCTCGCCCTGAAGCGTATGAAGGGAGTGGAGTGATGAAGAAGAAGAACATCGGCAGCAGCTTCGACGACTGGCTGCGTGAAGAAAATATCTATGAAGAAGTAACAGCTGTGGCGATCAAGCGCGTTCTGGCGCGGCAGATCAGTCAGAAGATGGCGGAACAGAAGCTGAGCAAGACGGACATGGCGCGGAGGATGAACACCAGCCGCGCTGCGCTGGATCGTCTGCTCGATCCTGAGAATGATGCGGTGACTTTGAACACGCTGGCCAAGGCTGCGAGCGCGGTTGGACGGCAGATTCAATTTCAGCTTGTGTAATCCCGCTGCCGCGGAAGTAGGGTTGCCCCACCTCATTTACCTACGCCGAAAGTGTCGCAGTTCATTCCCGGGAAATCGCAAGATTCTTTCGGTATAGTGAGCTTCCACTGCGTAGCCGTTGTTTTATCCGGTTTTACGAGAATGGTCTGAACCTTCGATTCAAAGCCGAGCGCGGTAATAACAATGTCAAACGCGCCCGCAGGCAGCCTTAATGTGAAGTTGCCAAATCGATCAGTGTGACCGACTAGTTCTACCTTTTCAGAAGGTGGCGCATTTCCTCTGACGTAAATGCCTGCATTGCCGATCACTGCGCCGACGGGGTCGGAGACGTGGCCGGTGATTTGTCCAGTCTTAGGCTGCTGGGGCTGCGCGACCAGTGCGAAAGAGAATGTGGCAATGAAAACTGCGGCGCACTTCATAGCAGATCATCCTACGCGCCGACGGTGGCGGGAAGGATGTCCTCGACATCCACCCACTGCGTGGGGTAGATGCCGGTATAGCAGGCGGTGCAGTAGCTGGCGGGGCTCATGCCATCCACAGGTTCGCCCACCGTGCAGGAATGCGTCAGCCCGACCAGCGAGAGATACGCGAGCGAGTCCGCCTCAATAAACTTGCAGATCTCGTCAATCGACTGGTTCGCGGCAATCAGGTCGCGCTTCGATGGCGTATCGACTCCATAAAAGCAGGGCGAAACCGTAGGCGGGCAGGAGATGCGCATGTGCACCTCTTTCGCTCCCGCCGCGCGCACCATGCGGACGATCTTGCGCGATGTCGTCCCGCGAATAATCGAGTCGTCGATGAGCACGATGCGCTTGCCTTCTAGCAGACTGCGCACCGGATTCAGCTTCATGCGGACGCCGAAGTCGCGTACGCGCTGCTCAGGCTGAATAAAGGTGCGGCCGACGTAGTGGTTGCGGATGAGGCCGAAGTTGAATGGAATTCCCGACTCCGCCGCGTAACCCAGCGCTGCCGTCACGCCGGAATCCGGCACAGGCACGACCAGGTCGGCCTCGACGCCGGATTCGCGCGCCAGCTGGCGTCCCATCTCCTCGCGCGACTTCTGCACCCAGCGGCCAAAGATCTTCGAGTCCGGCCGCGCGAAGTAAACATGCTCAAAGATGCAGCTCGCGGGCGGGACCGTCTCGCGGGCGAAGCGGCGGCTGGTCACGCCATCCTCGCTCACCATCACCAGCTCACCGGGCTCCACGTCGCGCTCGTACTTCGCGTGCAGCAGATCGAAGGCACATGTCTCTGAAGCAAAGACAAATGTGTCCGGCTTGCCGTTCACTCCTGGAATCCGCCCCATGGAGAGCGGGCGGAAGCCGTGGGGATCGCGCGCGGCGAAGATGCGGTTGCGCGTCATCATCACGATAGAGAACGCGCCCTCCACCTGGGCGAGCGAGTCGGCGATGCAGTCCACCAGCGTCGTCTGCTTCGAGTGCGCGATCAGCTGCACGATAATCTCTGTGTCGGAGGTCGTCTGGAAGACCGCGCCGTCGCGCGCCAGCCGCTCGCGCGATGTCCCTAGGTTCACCAGATTTCCGTTGTGCGCGATAGCGATCAGGCCCTTCGTCGACTCAACCGAAATCGGCTGCGCGTTCAGCAGCGCGGAATCACCGGTGGTGGAATAGCGCGTGTGTCCGATCGCCAGTTCACCGGGCAGCCGCGCCAGCACATCATCGGTGAAGATCTCGCTGACGAGGCCCATGCCCTTGATGTCGTTGACGTCGTTGCCGTCCGAGGCGGCGATGCCGCCGGACTCCTGCCCGCGGTGCTGCAGCGAATAAAGTCCCCAGTACGTCATCCGCGCGGCGTCAGGGTGGCCGTAGATGGCCATGACGCCGCATTCTTCGCGGAGCTTGTCGAAGTGCTCGTCGGCTTCGCCGTCGCAGGGGCGAGGTTCGAGGTTCGAGGTTCGAGCAGGGTGCGAGGTACGAGTGAGGTCGCTCATCCGGTGACGACCTCCGAAGCGAGCTGGGATTCAAGGACGCCGGAGTAGGCGGCTTTCAACTCCTCGACCATTGCTTCGACTGCTACACCGTGAATTGTTCCGATCACCAGGTATTCGCTGTCGATCGTCTCACCTTTTACATTGAGCCACGCCCCGTTGAATTCTGCGATAGCTCGAACCTTCTCGCGATTCTCTTCGCTAAACGTGATGATCACCTGGGATGAATTCTCAGCAAAGAGTGCATTTGCTACGTCCGGCCCTCCCGTTCCAATCGTCGCGCCGATGTTGTTGGGAAAGGTCATTTGCGCAAGCGCGACTGCAGTACCACCATCAGAGATGTCTTTCGCTGCTGTAATCAGTCCCTCGTGAGCCAACGAAGCTAGCGCAAGGTTCAACTTTGCTGCTCCGCTTGGCGAGATCGGCGGGACGGTGCCCCACAATGCGCCAAGAACTGTCTTGGCAAATTCTGAGGAGCCGAGCCTCTGGTGAGACATTTGGATCCATTGTTCAAAGACGCGTGTTGCATCTTCATTGCTTTCGACCGGCCCATGCGGATGCGATTCGACAGGTTCAAGAATCGCTACGGTCTCACCTGCACGCTGGAAGCCGCTGGGCACGGCTTTGGTGACGTCGTCGAGGAGGCCGACAACGCCAACCACCGGCGTGGGATAGATCCCTTCGCCCTTGGTTTCGTTATAGAGGCTCACGTTGCCGCCGGTAATGGGCACATCGAGCGCGGTGCAGGCCTCGGCGATTCCGTCGATGGCGGCCGAGAGCTGCGCCATGATCTCGGGCTTCTCCGGATTGCCGAAGTTCAGGCAGTTGGTGGCGGCGACGGGCGTGGCGCCGGTGCAGGCGACCTTGCGCGCGGCCTCGGCCACGGCGTGCATCGCGCCCAGCTTCGGATCGAGCCAGCACCAGCGGCCGTTGCCGGCGAGCGCCATGGCGATCCCGCGCTGCGCGCGAGTTGTCAGTTCGGAGTTCTCAGTTCCCAGTGGAGAAGCGCCATCCTGAGAACTGTGAACTGACAACTGAGAACTATCCTTCATCCGCATCACGCCGGCTTCGCTGCCCGGACCCTGAACAGTGTTGGTCTGCACCATGCTGTCGTACTGCTCAAACACCCAGCGCTTGTCGCAGATATTCGCCGATGCCAGCAGCTTCTTCAGGTCAGCCGTGTAGTCACGTGGCTTCTTCAGTTCCTCAAGCACCCATGCAGGAGGATCGCTGGGCACCGGCGCCTTCCATTCACCCACCGGCCGCTTGTACACTGGCGCATCATCGGTCAGCGCCTTGTTGGGGATCTCCGCCATCAGCTCGCCATGGTGCAGCACGCGCATGGTGTCGTCTGCCGTCACAATTCCGACGATCGATGCATCCAGCCCCCACTTCGCAAAGACGCGCAGCACTTCATCCTCGCGGCCCTTGTCGGCGACCAGCAGCATGCGCTCCTGCGACTCGCTCAGCATGATCTCGTAGCTGCTCATGCCGGTCTCGCGCTGCGGTACCTTGTCCAGCTCGATGGTGAGCCCAAGCTCGCCGCGCGCACCCATCTCGCAGGTCGAACACGTCAACCCCGCGGCGCCCATGTCCTGGATGCCCACCACCGCGCCCGTCGCCATCGCTTCGAGACAAGCCTCCAGCAGAAGCTTCTCCATGAAGGGGTCGCCCATCTGGACATTGGGGCGCTTCTGTTCGGAGCCTTCGGTAAATTCTTCGCTGGCCATCGTGGCCCCGTGGATGCCGTCGCGCCCCGTCTTCGCACCCACGTAGATCACCGGATTGCCCACGCCGGCCGCCTTGGCGTAAAAAATCTCGTCCGTCCGCACCAGCCCCAGCGCAAACGCGTTCACCAGCGGATTGCCCGAGTAGCACGGCTCAAAGCGCGTCTCGCCGCCCAGGTTCGGCACGCCGAAGCAGTTCCCATAGCCCGCGATGCCCGCGACCACGCCGTTGACCACCTGATGGTTCTTGCTGCGCAGCGCGGCATCCGGCTCGGCTTCGTCGAGCGGGCCGAAGCGGAGCGAGTCCATCACGGCGAGCGGGCGCGCGTTCATCGTAAAGATGTCGCGCAGGATGCCCCCCACGCCGGTGGCCGCGCCCTGGTACGGCTCAATGTAGCTGGGGTGGTTGTGGCTTTCGATCTTGAAGGCGCAGGCCCATCCGTCGCCCACGTCGATGATGCCGGCGTTCTCTCCCGGCCCCTGCACCACGCTTCCGGGGCCGCTCGTCCGCGTGCCGCGCGTGGGCAGCCGCTTCAGATGCACACGGCTGGATTTATAGCTGCAGTGCTCGCTCCACATCACCGAGAAGATGCCCAGCTCCGTAAGACTTGGAACCCGCCCCATCAGCTTCTCGATGCGCGCATACTCCTCCGCAGTGATGGAGTGCGTCTTCAGCAGCGCGCGCGTGATCTCGGCGGGCATGGGGATATGCGCCGGCGCTGAGGATTTTGGATTGTCCAGAACGGTTTCTGCCGGGGGAGTGGCCATGGCGCGTTAGTTAAATTGTCGCACGACCGGAGGAGAGGGTTGACTTCCGGTTTCGAGCGATGTGTAGGACTGCCGCCAGTCAGGAATCAGCAATCCTTTTTCTTACACATTCTACGAATCTCGACATTTCCGTTCCGAACCACGTAGAACAATCGGCATTCCACACCATCTGCGAGTGTAAATCTGGAATGGTGCTCTCCTGTCGCATGCATCCGCGAACGACTTAGTTTTACCGGATCGGCTGCTTCGTGCATCTCTTTCAGTGCCCGTTCGATTTCGATGCGACCGCGAAAATCCTGTTCTGCGGACCAGCGCAAGGCTTGCTGGCTGAACTCCATACGGGGGTAGTGGATAGACCACAAATCTCTAAGTTCTTTGCCGCGCTTCTCTAGACGACTAACGTATCGACATTCCGCCGCCGCCGTATGATTCTTCTGAACTTCAAGCTTCGCAGAGGCCTGCTCGGCAGTGCTTTTCGCCGCTTCGAGTTCCATTCTGAAAGAGCTGATTCCCTTGCTCTGGTCTTCGACCAACTTCCGAAGCGCGGACTGAAGGCTTGCGTCCGTCGATTGTCGCGCTGCATAGCTGGCCAGCAGTTCTTCGGCTCGCTGTAATCTTCGTGACAGAGTTGCGATGCGTTCGTCTGCAGCGGTAGCTGTGGCTCTGGCCACCTCTAGAGCTTGGGTGGCCTGATCCCGCGAAGTCCTTTCAAGCAGCAACTGCTCGTAATCATGCCTTTCCTCACCAGGAATCACGTCCGGGACGGCGTCCCCGCTCGTGAGGAGTTTGTAGCGTTGGGAGGACGGCAGCGTGTGGGTTGCCGGCACGAGAGATCGGTCTGCGTGGCCCACGCAAGTGAAGACAATCATCGCGTATTGAGACCTCTCGATCTTCCGTCTCCCCCAAAAATATCCGAGCACTCCCAGACCTAAAGAAAACAGCACTCCGAGAGGGCCAGTGAGAATTGACATCGCGCTCGTCGCGGTCGTATATGCCGCAAATGGAAGTGTGATCCCAAGCATGCTTGTGAAAACTGCGTGCATAACCGTGGCAAGAGCGAGATACGCGCCGAACCCACCCGCCTGGACGGCAGCAATGCCGGCTACAGGAATTCCTGATTTGACAATCACATTTCGGAGACTGCTTGCGGAAAGAGTTTGCAGATTGAGTGCTTTCTGAATTTCGAGCCGTTCTTCATCGGACAAGCGGGCTAGTTGCTCAGCCATTGCACGATCAGTAGCATTGATCTCTTCTTGGCCCTGTTTTTTTAGCTGCTCTCGAATTCCGTCGATGCAATCCTCCATGTACCTTCGGGAGATAGCCTCCGCTTGCTGGCTCAACAGCAAATCCTCCGAAATCCCATATCCAGCCGCAGCTTCTTCGATGATGCGAGTCGAAAGAAGCTCCAGGTCGGATGATGGAACTTCGATCCTTTCCGCGAGCAACGAGAAGACCTTTTGATCTATCGCGCTTTTGGATTGCTTTCTCCAATGTTCAGCGCGCTGCATCACCAACTCAGCCGTACTTTTGGGTGGCCGTGTATCGATGGACGGACGCATTCCAAACTTGTTGGCGAACCATTTGACCCCTTGCCTGCCTTTGGCGAGGGCCTGCGCTCCCCCCGTCTTCATCACCTTTGCGTATGTCACTTCTTCCAATACTGCGGCCTGGATGGCACATGCTTCGATATCGACGGCTTGGTAAAAACTCAACAAGGAAGGCATCACGGTGGACTCCGAGAGAAATTCAACTATAGGTGCTACGGCTGTCGATTCTAATCAGACTCGGTGGGGCGTCGGTACTCCGATGCTTGGTATTAGCCCACGGGAATGTGCAGCGGCACTGCTCAGAACCCGATAAAGACGCGATCAAACCGCCTCGCCCGCGGCCCAGCCGCTGGACCAGGCCCACTGGAAGTTGTATCCGCCCAGCCAGCCAGTCACATCCACGGCTTCGCCGATCACATAAAGCCCCGGCACCGCTGTGCTTTCCATCGTCTTCGAGGACAGGGCCGCGGTATCGACGCCGCCCAGAGTCACCTCCGCCTTCGCATAACCCTCCGAGCCACTCGGCGTCACCACCCATGCCTTCAGAAACGCAGCTACTTCCTGCAATCTCTTGTCCGGCATAGTGCCGATCACGTCGTTGGAAAAAGCCGGCATATTGCCGGCAACCCCCTTCGGAAGAGAAGGCCGCGTGATCTGCTCGGCGACGCTCTGCGCGAGCCGTTGCGGCAAAACCTCGCCAAGCACCGTCTTCAGCTCCGCCTTCGGCCGCGCTCGTTTGCGTTCCATCAGGAAAGCGGCGGCATCCGTGTCCGGCAGCAGATCGAGTGTGATGGACTGCCCCGCGCGCCACACGGATGAGATCTGCAGAATCGCCGGGCCGGACAGCCCCCGATGCGTGAAGATCATGTCTTCCCGGAACGATGTCCTGCCGCATCTCGCGATCACCTACAGCGACACGCCGCTCAACCCCTGCATGAAGTTGAGCGTTTCGCCACTGAAAGTGAGCGGCACAAGGCCGGGCAGAATCTCCGTCAGCGGCAGGCCGAACTGTTTCGCGATCCGGTGGGTGAAATCCGTCGCGCCCATCTTCGGGATGGAAAGTCCGCCGGTCGCCAAGATTAGAGCATTGGCCGTGAAGTCGCCCTTGTCCGTCCTGACGGTAAAGACATCCGCCTTCGCCACATCCGCAACGTGATGCCGCAGCCGCAGATCCACATGCGCCGCTGCACATTCCTGCAGCAGCATGTTCGTAATTTGCCGCGCGGAGACATCGCAGAACAATTGCCCCAGAGTTTTCTCGTGCCAGGCGATCTTATGTTTTTCCACCAGCGAGAGAAAGTCATGCTGCGTATAGGTCTTCAGCGCCGATTTCGAGAAGTGCGGATTGCCGGAGAAATACCGCTCCGGCGCAGCGCCGGTGTTCGTGAAGTTGCAACGGCCGCCGCCCGAGATCAGGATCTTTGCCCCGGCCTGCTCGCCATGCTCCAGCAGCAGGGTCTTCCTGCCACGCTGGCCTGCACGCATCGCGCACATCAGCCCTGCGGCCCCCGCGCCGATCACGATAACGTCAAAATGTGCCATGAACCTCTAAACAGATTCTAGAATCCGCGCGGCAACCAGCTAACGGCAGGGAGGAGTGGCGATGGGACGCTCCAGAGCGGCGCGGTCCCAATGCGCGGCGTCGGCGCATGCGGCATAAGTGCTTTCGAGGAAGGCGAGCAGCGTGGCCTCGGGATCGGGGGCGGCGCGGACCTCGTCATAGCTCAGGAGGAATTCGCCGAGGGCGGGGTCCCACGTGCCGGGACTCACTTGCTTCTCCCTCAGTCCCTCCGGCACCGGCGCGGCGTAGCAGTAGAACGCGGGCTTGCCGTAACCGCCATTCCCGGGCCACCAGCCCGCGCTGATGACCTCATGCGAGTAGGCCTCCTGCTGGATTTTGTCAGGACGCGGCGGCCCGGATGCCTTGCGTCCGCTGAAGCGTGTGACGCAGAGATCGAAGCTGCCCCAGAAGAAGTGCACCGGACTGATCTTCCCTTGAAATCCTGTCGCAAAGCGCCTGAGCACAGCATCGACCCGCATGAGCACCTGATGAAAGCGCTCGACGGCATCGCGATCATACAAAGTGTGCTCCGTGTCCCGATCGAAGCGGATGGGATCGGCGACCTCAACCGGCATGGGCCAGATGCGCGCCTCGATGCCGAGCTCGGCAAGTATCTCCAGATATTCGGCGTAGAAGTCGGCCACGCTCAGGTTTTCAAGAGGCAGCACCACATTCGACTCGCTGACTCCGCGAATTTCCAGGACGTGCTGGCGGAGGTCGAACTCGATCTCCAACTCACGGCCGCGCCATGGCATTGCGGAAGTCGTCAGTCCGCGAGCGGAGACGTAGAGCGGAACATTCCACCAGTGGTTCTGAAGAGGCGTCAGCGCCAGCCGCGTCTTGCCAACGATCTGCGTGAGCATATGCAGCGTCGCCTGCGTGGCCTTCCACTGCTCCCACGCAAGCTCAGGCCAGGCACTCCGCAGGCTGTCGTTTTTCTCCGGCATTCAAGGACCTCCGCAGTGTGAATGAGGATACACCTCGACATCACTCGGATCCCTTACGCCGTCAGCCTCCGCCCCTGGCGCTTGTCTTCATACATCGCGGCGTCGGCGCGCTTCAGCAGCTCTTCCATCGTCTCCCCCGGAACCCACTCTGCCAGTCCCACCGCCGCTTCTACCTGTACCCTCAGCCCGTCGCGCAACTTCGCGCACGGCAGCGTGTACTCGCCGAACACCCATTGTCGAATCCGCTCCACCTGCCGCTCAGCGATCTCCAACTCGCGCCCAATCACCACCACAAACTCATCGCCGCCCCAGCGGCCCACCATGTCTTCGGCCCGCACGCGCGTCATCAGCTCCGCCGCAAAGTGCTTCAGCAGATCGTCGCCCGCCTGGTGCCCATGCCGGTCGTTCAGCTCCTTGAAGTGGTTCAGGTCCAGCATCACCACGCAGAACGTGCGATGCTGTCGCGCCCACCACTGCATGCGCGTCTCCAGGCCTCGCCGGTTCGGCAGGCCCGTCAACGAGTCCTTCGCCGCCAGCTCTTCCGCCTTGCGCAGCTTCTCCTCGTAGTCCGTAATCCGGGACCGCATCTCCTCAATCGACTGCCGCCCATCCTCGGCCATCGCGTCCACGCAGGTCTTCATCTCCGCGGCCTTCTTCAGCACGGACCGCCGCACCTGTGTAATGTCATCGAGGTTCGCCACCGCCTTCAGGTCCGCGGTCAGCCCGCTGAACTGGTTCGAGTAGCGCTGGTCGCGTTCGCCCACAGACTCCGCGGTCCGCGCCAGCATCATCAACAGCTCCTTCACCTCGTCGGCCTTGCCCTTCAGGTGCTCCGCCGTCTGGGCCCCCCAGCTCGCCAGATGCCGCTCCGCCTCCTGCTCCGCCTCCCGCACGTTCTCGGGCGCGGCATTCAACGCCAGCCGCGACGCCAGCAGGCTCAGCGCCTCCTCCAACTCGCGTCCCGTCGCCGGACAAGCCTCCAGCGCGCTGCGCCCCACCGCCCCCAACGCTGAGCCGTAGCACTCCAGCGCCGTCACCAGCAACTGATCATGCTCCGGCTCTTCCGCCCTCGCCGCCGTCCGCGCGTCCATATATTTTCTGATCGAGATCAATCCACCCGCCGCACGGGAAAACCCACACCCTCTCTATCGGCAGAATTGCCCAATCCGTCACTGGTGTGGCTGCCCCGCGTCTCCTTGGAGACGTGGGGATCTGCCGCCACCTACCTTCCGTGCTCCCACTCAGTCGGGCCACAGATTCGTGCCCCATTCATCGCGCGTTCTCTGCGCGATGAATGGGATCGTGCCACAAGTCTCCAGCACGCTGTCTCAATATCTATCGGATATCGACCTCACTTACTTCCCGTGCTCCCAAACCCAGCCTCACCCCGCGCCGCCTCGCCCAACTCGGCAACCTCCTCAAACGCCGCCTCAATCCGCTGAACGATGCGCAGTTGCGCAACCCGCTCCCCGGCCTTGATCTCCACCGGCTGCGGCGCCAGATTCGTCATCACTACCTTCAGCTCGCCGCGATACCCCGGATCGATCACCCCCGCCAGCGTCGTCACCCCACGCACCGCCAGGCCCGACCGGTCCTCAACCAGCGCGCCATGCGTCGAGGGAAACTCCATCGCAACCCCCGTCGGCACCGCCGCGGTCGATCCCGCCTCGCCCGCGCGCGCCAACGTCACATCCACACTGGCGTACACGTCCGCCGCCAAGTCCCCGAACTCCCCCACATGCGCATACCGCGGCAGCCGCGCCGCCTCCGTCAGCCGCTTCACCTTGATCTTCACCATTCGGAGAATTGTACGGGGCTTGTACGCTGCTGACTCCAACTGACAACTGAGAACTGTCAACTGACAACTAGCTTCCCTGCACCTTCTCCTTCACCGCCTCATCGGTCGCAATCGACACATGCTCATGCTTGATGTCCAGCCGCAGCCGGTTGAACGCGCTCATATACACATTGGCCACCCACACCAGCGCGAACCATGCCACCAGGTATCCCCGCCATCCCGGATAAAGCAGCGTGAACCGCGTGATCGCCAGAAACGCCAGTGCCACATAGTGTGAGAAGCAGTACTCGCATGTGAACAGGTAGAAGAATTTCCGCACCGGCAGCGTTGGTCCGGTCTCTGCCTTTTCCTTGCACTTCTCCCGCGGCTCGCGGAAGACCTCCTCATGCGTCACCGTCCAGCTGACGCACGCCACCGCCATGGCCAGCAGCAGCAACGCCCCGAACTGGTGCCACAATGACATCTCCCATCAGATGCGCCCAACGGGTTAGCATGTCTGCATGGATTGGAAGAGCCGCCGCATCACCACCCTCCTCGAAACCGCCATCCTCGAGGACAAGGCCACCAACGACGTCACCACGGCCCTCACCATTGACCCCGCGCTGCGCGCCACCGGCACCATCGTCGCCAAGGAGAGCTGCGTCGTCTCCGGCATCGGCTGCATCTCCGCTTTCCTGTCGATCTTTTCCCGGCTCACCGCGCGTCCCGGCCAGTCGCCTGCGCGCTTCGAGGTCGTCTCCCACCCCGAAATCTTCGATGGCGTCCGCGCCCGCCCCAACCAGGCCATCGCCGTCATCCGTGCCAACGCCGCCAGCATTCTCTCCACCGAACGCGTCATCCTCAACCTCATGCAGCGCATGAGCGGCATCGCAACCCTCACCAATCAGTTCGTGCAGGCAGTCGCCGCTACCAAGTCAAAGGCCAAAATCCTCGATACCCGCAAGACCATTCCCGGCCTTCGCGCGCTGGACAAGTACGCCGTCGGCTGCGGCGGCGGCCAGAACCACCGGCACGATCTTCAGGACGGCATCCTGATCAAGAACAATCACATCTCGCTCGGCGGAGGGCTTCCCGCGGTCCTCGAACGCGCCCTCGCCGGCGGCCATAACCAGCAGGTCCAGGTGGAAGTGCGCAACGACGTTGAACTGCAGCAGGCCATCGCCGGCGGCGCGGACTCCATCCTGCTCGACAACATGTCGCCCAAGCTCGTCACCCACGCTGTCCGCATCCTCCGCAAGGAACTGCCCAAAGCCACCATTGAGGCTTCCGGCAACATGACCCTCAAGACCGTCGCCGACTACGCCAGGACCGGCGTCGACTTCATCTCCGTCGGCGCGCTTACCCACTCCGCCCCCGCCGCCGATCTCAGCATGAAAATTACCGCAGCGACGTACTGAACCCCGGCCAGGCCCTACCCCCATCTCATGAGAGCGTAAGGAGAAATGCCGTATAATGTAAGGAGGTTCTCACATGCCTTCGACTTCCCACAATCGGTCCACGACAATGGAGGCTAAAGTCACTTCCAAGGGTCAGGTCACACTGCCGAAGGAGTTGCGGAAGCGGCTCGGCATCCAAAATGGCAGTCGAATCCGGTTTAGTATCCCCTCTGCCGGCCCGGTCCAGGTAGAGCGGGTTCTCTACGACCTCGAAGACCTTTGGCGGATGGCAGACGAGGGCGGCAAAGCGGTACGCGCCATGTCCTTTGACGAAATGAACGAGGCCAAGCGCCGGAGGCAGTGGTAGTGCTTACGGCGGACACCAATGTGTGGGCCCGCGCCTTGCTCAACGATAACCAAGCCGAGACAAAGATCGCGCGGTCGACTCTGGTGAAGGCCCGCTCTTCGGACGGCGTGTTCGTCCCGCTCATCGTCTTTGCGGAACTCTCGTGGGTGCTTCGGGCACGGTGGGAAAGAGAGCGAGTTCTCAATGCGCTGGATGGTTTGCTCCGGGCCCGAGGCGTCACCGTTGAATCTCCCGCGCTGGCCCGCAAGGCGCTGGAGGCAGCCCAAACCGGCCCTGTAGGCCTCGCCGATCATCTGATTGCGGAAGTATCCTTCGATGCCGGAGTCAGGGAAATCCTCACCTTTGACAAGGCCTTCGCACGACTGCCCAGGGTTCGTCGTTTGAGCTAACGATGGTGCCGCGCTTCGATCTCGCGCAGGTCAACGGTGCCATCGCCGGTACCCAATTCGCCGGCCATGTGCAGCACCTCGCCACCATCCCCTCAACAAACTCACTCGCCCTCGCCATGGCGCACTCCGGCGCGCGCCACGGCGTCTGGATCGCCGACGAGCAGACCGCCGGACGCGGACGCGGCACGCATCACTGGCATTCCGCCGCCCGCCTTGGCCTCTACCTGTCCGCGCTGGTCGCGCCCGAGATCACCGTCGACATGGCGCAGCGCCTCTCCTTCCTCACCGCCATCGCTGCGCAATCCGCCCTCGCCTCCACCTTTGGCCTCGCCGTGCGCGACCAGATCGACATCCGCTGGCCCAACGACCTCATGATCGCCCGCCCCGGCGCTCCTCAGCGCAAGGTCGGCGGCATCCTCATTGAGACCTCGGCCAATCCCGCGCCCGCGCACTCGCCCGCGATGCTTCGCTTCGCCGTCATCGGCATCGGCGTCAACCTCAACCACACCACTTTTCCATCTGAAATCGACTCCATCGCTACCTCCATCCGCCGCGAACTGCCTGATCCCTCGCATGTCCTCCGTCGCGAGCCGCTCGCCGCCGCTATTCTCGTCGCCCTCCACCGCGAACTCAGTCTGCTCACCTCGAACCTCGAACCCCGAACCTCGAACCTCTCCCAATACTCCTCATGGCTGGAGAACAAGCGCGTCCGCGTCGAGGCCCGCGACCACACCGCCAGCTATACTGGCACCACCGCAGGCCTCGATTCACAGGGTTTCCTGCGCGTCATCGCAGAGGATGGGGCTATACGTACTGTCCTCTCCGGAGGCCTCCGCGAACTCTAATCCCCCATAGCAGCAGAAAACGAATCGCACCCGCCGCCAGGCGTGTAGCATTTACTAGTCCTGGTCCCAGTCCCCAGTCCCTATGCTTCTAGCCATCGACGTCGGCAACACCAACACAGTCCTCGGCCTCTACCGCCTCGCTAAATCGGGTGCCCCATCGACTGCATCCCCGGATGCCGTCATCCCGACCGAAGCCGGGCGCAAGCGAGGCGAAGCGGAGGGCCCCCCGCATTCAAATAAATCCTCTACCGAACTCCTCGCCGACTGGCGTGTCACCACTCCCCGCACCGTCACTGTCGACGAGATCGGTATCATCCTCCGCGACCTCTTCGCCCTTCGCTCCTTCTCTCTCGCCGACGTCACCGGCGTCGTCGTCTCCTCCGTCGTCCCGCCCATCGACTCCACGCTCCGCCGCGCGCTTGAGACCTACTGCCGCGTCAAGCCGCTCTTCGTCGAACCCGGCGTCCGCACCGGCGTCCCCGTCCTCATCGACAACCCCTCTGAAGTCGGCGCCGACCGCATCGTCAACTGCGTCGCCGCCCATGACCTCTTCAAATCCCAGAATGATTTGTCATTCCGCGGCGCTCGTCCCGAAAACGCGGGAACGAGTGCGGAGGAATCTGCTTCTCCTCGCTCGAACCCCGAACCTCATCCCCACATCATCGTGGTCGACTTCGGCACCGCCACCACATTCGACGTCATCAGCCCGCGCGGCGAATACCTCGGCGGCGCCATCGCCCCGGGCCTCGGCATCTCTGCCGATGCGCTCTTCACCCGCGCTGCCCGCCTTCCCCGCGTTGACATACGCAAGCCGCCGAAGGTCGTTGGCACCAATACCGTGGACCACCTCCAGATCGGCCTTTATTACGGCTACATCGGTCTCGTAGACGGCATTTTGGAACGCATGATCGCGGAGCTTGGCCCCGAAACCAGAATCCTCGCCACCGGCGGCCTCGCCTCCCTCATCGCCGGCGGCTCGAGATACATCTCTCAGGTCGATGAGCACCTCACCCTCACCGGTCTCCGCCTCATCTACGAACGTAACGAACGCAGCGACCGCACCCCTGACCGCAGCCACGCGCGCTCCAAACCTTCCTCCTGAATCGGCTGACTCACCACAAATCCGTGCCCCATTCATCGCGGTTCTATCGCGATGAGTGGGATCGCGCCACCGCTCTTCACGCCGTCATCCTGAGGAGCGCATCGCGCGACGAAGGACCCCTGTATTTGTCTCTTGTCCAAAGCCGCCACCAAGCCGTGCCCCACTCATCCCGCGTTCTCCGCGCGATGGGAGTAGCAGCGCACTTCAGTGCGCGGAAACCCATTGCAAGCCGCCAATGCGGCTTCAGCCGCGGGCTTCAGAACCCCTGTCCCTGCCTCGAACCTCGAACCGCGCCCCCTCGGCCCTCGTTAGAATCCGTGCCCCATTCATCCCGCGTCTTATGCGGGATGAGTGGGATCGGGCCACCGCTCTTCACGCCGTCATCCTGAGCGAGCGCATCGCGCGACGAAGGACCCTGTATTTGTCTCTTGTCCAAAGCCGCCACCAACCCGTGCCCCGCTCATCCCGCGTTCTCCGCGCGATGGGAGTAGCAGCGCACTTCAGTGCGCGGAAACCCATTGCAAGCCGCCAATGCGGCTTCAGCCGCGGGCTTCAGAACCCCTGTCCCTCGCACCCGCCTCGAACCTCGAACCGCGCCCCCTCGGCCCTCGTTAGAATCCGTGCCCCATTCATCCCGCGTCATATCCGCGATGAGTGGGATCGCGCCACCGCTCTTCACGCCGTCATCCTGAGGAGCGCATCGCGCGACGAAGGACCCCTGTATTTGTCTCTTGTCCAAAGCCGCCACCAAGCCGTGCCCCACTCATCCCGCGTTCTCCGCGC
>DATNAU010000127.1:0-8616 GCA_035572415.1 Acidobacteriaceae bacterium | reverse complement strand
ATAACCTTCGACACAGCGCTTCACGGCGGCGGCGCGTTCTCGCGCGTTCAGACCGTTCGCACGTCCGGCAACGTTGACGCTGGCCACGAGGCGCTTCAGGTCCCACTCCCAGGGGCCGACGATGGCTTCATCAAAGTCGTTGAGATCGAAGACGACCTCACGCTGTGGTGTGCCATACATGCCGAAGTTGTTGAGGTGAGCGTCACCATCGATCACGGTGGGGATTCCGGTGATGGGTGACGTGGATAGATCCCGCGCCATGACGCAGGCAGAGCCGCGCAGAAAGGCGAAGGGCGACGCGGCCATCCGGCCCATGCGGAGCGGAATGAGGTTCTTTTGCCGACCGCGGTTGTTCTCCATGACCGTCTCGATGGGACTCGGTCGATTTTTCGGCGGATTCCATTCGGCGTGAGATTCGCGCGGTATCGCTCTGCGCAATGTCTTGCCCTGGGCGCGACGCTCTTCCCAGGGCACGGGCTTTTGCTGCAGGTCAAACTTGGGCATTTGCAACTTGGCTACAGCCATAACTTCCCTCCCGACAGTGCGGTCAGAGGTCTAAAGAGGCCGATGTTGTCATGCAAACCGTAGTCGGGAGTGTGTCGCCACTCCACTGGCAATTGTTTCAGTCTGTTCAGGTCACAGAGCCGCGAGGTCGCGAAGACCGCGGATAGACCAACCTGATCAGCAGGGGAGATCGATTGAGATGTGAGGGGAAGTTGGTGGACCTGATCGGGATCGAACCGATGACCTCTTCCATGCCATGGAAGCGCGCTCCCAGCTGCGCCACAGGCCCACTCTTTGAGGACTTATGTATTCTCGCGCGATGCTTTGGTTCGAGTCAAACGTGTGGAGAACTGCGCAGGAACAAAAGGAGATAGCGCGGTGTCTATATCGGCAGAGTGGGCGAGCACTCTGCCGCCGGCGGCGCAGTTCCCCTCCCGCTCAAATGGAGACCCGATGAGCGGGGGCGATGTGGTTGCACGATCGTCTAAACCAAAGGGTCTCTGGACAGTTGTAGCGCAGAGGGCCTAGTTTAAAGAGCACTCGGAATGGGGAAGCCCATGCGAGCTGAGGCGGCGATGAGCGATCTGGCAAGCGCGATCGGGATCCGTGCGGAAGAGCAGGAGCTCGTGCGCGAATTGAAGGGCGGGTCGGAACAGGCCTTCGCTTTGCTGATTGCCCAGTACAGCCAGCCGATCTACTCCTTGATTGCGCGGAGCTTACGCGACCCCTCAGAAGCCGCGGACGTGACCCAGGAGGTCTTCGTCAAGGTGTTCCGAAGCATCTCGGGCTTTCATGGCGAGGCGAGCCTGCGAACGTGGATCTACCGTATCGCGCTGCATGAGACGAGTAACCAACGGCGCTGGTGGAACCGACACAAGAGGCAGGAGTTAGCCATCGACGCGCCGATCGAGAACGAAGAGGGCGAGTGCACCTGCATTGCGGAAACGCTCGCGACGGAGGATGCCTCGCCGTTTGAGCAGGCGATGCGGTCTGAAGCCCGGCAGAGAGTTGAAGCCGCCCTGCGAATGCTGCCCGACGCCTATCGCGAAGTAGTTGTATTGCGGGAGATTGAGGGCTTTGGGTATGAAGAGATTGCCGAGATCCTGGCGGTGAATATCGGGACGGTGAAGAGCCGGCTGACTCGCGGACGGGCGGCCCTTCGTGAATGTCTGAAAAATAAAGAGTTGGAACACGCGGCCCAAGCCGGCTCCACAGGGTTAGCCGGTACACTGGATTCACCCCAGCCAGCAAGCTGGCCGGGGACCCCGGAAGCGGTGATCTGATGGACACGCAGTCAGAAATCGAACAGATGCAGCGCGGGAGCGAGTGTCTGGCGGCTCAGGCTGCATTCTCTTCGTATCTGGACGGCGCACTGAGCGGCGTCGAGATGGGAGAGGTGGCGGACCATCTGGCCGGCTGCCTGCCTTGCTCGACGGAGTTTGATGCGTGGCGCGCGATGCAGACAGCTTTGGGTGACCTTGGGCCCGCGAAGCCGCCGGCCCGGTTGCAGCAGCGGCTGCGGATGGCGCTGAACATCGAGCGGGAGCATGGGACGCATCTGTCAGTCTTTCCCCGACTTAAGTTGATTTGGCAGACCTCGGTTGCGCCTTTGGCGGTGCAAACTGCGGGCGGAATGGCTGCGGCGGTACTGCTGCTGGCGGGTCTATTCCGGCTGTTTGGCCCGGGCGTTGAGGTTCAGGCCAACGATGAT
Organism: Acidobacteriaceae bacterium; assembly: GCA_035572415.1. GTDB lineage: Bacteria > Acidobacteriota > Terriglobia > Terriglobales > Acidobacteriaceae > Edaphobacter. The sequence goes on along the minus strand of DATNAU010000127.1, from coordinate 6,401 downwards.
GGGCTGGCACACCTGATTGCGCCGCACTATCTGTACTCGCAAGTACCGCCGATTGAAGTGCAGGCAGGTCGCGATGTGCCGGTTCTTATTGATGCGAAGGTGGATACGAGCGGGCGGGTGTACGACTACATCATCATTGACGGACCGAGTGACCCTGCTGTGCGGTTGCAGGTGGAGCAGAACCTGCTGAACAGCGTGTTCAAGCCCGCGACGGTCTTTGGCGTGCCGGTGCACGGGCACGTGATGCTGACCTACGCCGGCGTATCCGTACGCGGCTAGGTTCGCGTTTGCCGGGTGTTATGCGGCTTCCATAGACTAAACGGGTGCGTCGAATCGGTACGGTGCCCCTCTTGAAGTGTCTCTTCCAAACAGCGTGTGCTTTGGCTCTCAGCGTCGGGCTGGTATGCCCTGTTGCGAATGCGCAGCAAAGTTCGTCGTCGGCGCCTCCCGGACAGCGGGCGGCAGAGGACGTTAATCCGACCTCACGTCCCCGTGCAGCGCAGATTGAGCCGGGCGGAGCTGCAGTAACGCTGGAGACGAGCGAACCGTTGTTCCAGATGGCCGCCGCGCTCAACGCGTGTGGCTACGATGCGGATATGGATCGCTCAGCGCCGGTGCGGGCCGAGGTGCGCGCCGACATCAACGCGGCACTGCAGCAGTCAGAAGATGCCCGCAAGAGCCGCGACGCTCTGTGCGACTACATTGCGCAGCATCAGTTAGCGGACAGAGGACTGGCGGTGAGTCAGTATGTGTCGCTGGCACTTTATCTGTCGCCCGCGCCTGACCTCACGCCCAACGTCGATGAGACGGAATTGCCGCCACAGGCAGCACAGGTGGTAAACATCCTGCCGCTGCTGCGAACATTCGCTGAACAAGTGCAGCTGCACTTTATCTGGATTCATCATCGCGCGGAGTACGAGGCGCTGACTGCGCGCGTGCATGACCCGATGGTGAAGATGATCCTGGGTACGAACATCTACCTGCACCAGCCAGTCTCGAGCTACGATGGGCGGCGCTTCCTGGTGCTGCTGGAGCCGATGCTGTCGCCGGCGCTGACGAATGCACGGATCTACGGCTCGGACTACATCATCGTTATGTCGCCGGACAACAAACCTGGCGACCCGGTGCGCATGAATGAGATTCGGCACATCTACCTGCACTACGTCGTTGAGCCGATGGTGTACAGCCGCGGACAGGCGATGGCTCGCATTCAGCCGGTGCTGCGCGGCGTTGCGGATGCGCCAATTGAGTTCAGCTACAAGAGCGATGCGGTGTCGCTGATTACCGAGTGCCTGATCAAGGCGATCGAGGCGCGAATGTATGTGATCGACTCGCCAGCACCGCAGAAGCCCAAGGGGGGCGCTGTGGGACGCGCCGAGACGGAACAGTACCAGGCGCAGAGAGCGATCTACGATCGCGAGACGTCGCTCGCGCGGCAGCGCCTGGTGGATGTCGATGAGTCCCAGGGATGGGCGCTGACGGGATACTTTTACCAAGCGCTCGGCGTCATGGAGCACAACGGGGACGGCCTGCGGGATGAGATCGCGCCGATGATCTACGGCATGGACGTTGATCGCGAGCGGAAGCACGCGGAGCAGCTCGTTTTCGTGAAGGAGGCACCGGCAGATCCGCTGAGCCGGGGCACCGTGCGCCCGCACAAGCCGGAGGGGCTGGAACTGGCGGAGTTGGACCTTGCCAAGGGAGACGTAGCGAGCATAGCGGATGCGACCGACCTGGCGGACAAGGCGTTGCAGGACCCGAAGGCCGACCACGGCGAAGCGCAGTATCTGCTGGCACGGGTTGAGCTCATCCATGGGAATCCGGAAGAGGCGAAGAAGGGATTTGAGAAGACCCTGACCCTGAGCAAGGACCCCCGGACGCTCGCCTGGAGCCACATTTACCTGGGCCGGTTGTACGACACGATGCGGACTCCCGACCGTGAACATGCCGTTGCGGAGTACCAGGCGGCTCTCGAGGTGCGTGACGCGCGGCCGGATACGCGCCAGGCGGCGGAAGCCGGCCTGAAGAAGCCTTTCGCACTACCCAAGCGCGAGCAGCCTGACCAGACGGACGACGACGCGAACTTCGACCCGACCGGAAAGGCCCAGAAAGAGGCCTATAAGCCGGACGCACCGAAGTAGTTCGGAAACAGGTTCGGGGGAGGGTTCGCCCACCTTCGTTGGAGCAACTTCCCCCATGTCAGCCGCGTAGACTGGAGCAGCAGGCAATGGGGACCGAGCGGACCAAATCGCCGGCAGTCCAACCGCCGCCGGGAACGGAGCGGCGGAGCCGGTCGTCTCCCGGGGGACGGACGAGCAGACCGCGGTCCGGGCTGGAGCAGATTCTGGGCTACAAGTTTGCGAAAGCGGCGCTGCTGGAGCTGGCGCTCACACATCGCTCACACCCCTACGAGGCGCGGACTGATCCAGGCGATCTTTCTACGCATGAGACGAAGAACACTCCGGGAACAGATAACGAGCAGCTGGAGTTTGTAGGCGATGCCGTACTCGGGCTTGCTGTCACGGAGCTGCTCTACCAGCAGTTTCCCGATCGCAGCGAAGGGGAGCTGACGCGCATGCGCGCCAGCCTGGTGAGCCGACAGCGCATGGCCGCCCTGGGTGTCGAACTGAGGTTAGACGAGCATCTTCTTGTTGGCCGCAGCGCGGAACAAAATGGGGCGCGCCGCAAACCGGCGCTGATGGCCAATGCCGCCGAGGCGGTGATGGCGGCGATCTATCTCGATGCCAATGCCGCGGGCAAAGACGGGTTTCGCGAAGTATGCCGGCTGGTAGAGCAAAAGCTGGTGAAGCCAGAACTCGCGATGCTAAAGGCCGCGCTTCAAAGCGATGGCGGCCGCGGTGCGCTGCGCGACGCCAAGACGCTGCTCCAGGAGCGCGTGCAGGCGCGAGGGGTGGGCCGTTTGCGCTATGCGGACATTGAACAAAGCGGACCAGCCCACCAGCGGCGCTTCAAAGTCGAGGCACGGATCGAAGGACCAGGTGGCAAGGTCACGATTCTGGCCTCCGCCGAGGGAGCAAGCAAGAAGGAAGCGCAGCAGAAAGCCGCCGAGTTGGCACTGAAACACTGGAAGGAGCCGATGCCGGACGAATCCGGGACAGCAAGAAGCGAGGACGCCGCATGATGCCGCACGTCTCCATTCCGGCAGATGCAACCCGACAGGAGTCACTCGATATCGCGCCGGCGGAGCAAATCTGTGTGGCGCGCGCAATGCCTGCGTCCAAGGCGCACTATGGGGTGCTCGCAACCTTTCGCTCCCTGCTCGAGTTCATGGTGATCGCGCTGTTTGCGCTGACGTTTATTTTGCAGCCGTTTCGGATTCCCTCTGAATCGATGGTGCCGACGTTGCGCGTGGGCGATTTTCTGATGGTCGACAAACAGTCGTATGAGCCCGAGGGAGCGCTCTCGTGGATGCTGCCGCCATCAAGCATTCACCGAGGCGATCTGGCTGTCTTTCACTATCCGGTTGATCCGTCGATGCACCTGGTGAAGCGGGTTGTGGCTGTGCCGGGCGATCGCGTGCGGCTGAAGCATGGACGCGTGTGGATCAACGGCCAGCCTGTGCAGGAGCCGTATGCGTTTTACTCGCCCGCCGCAGTGGATGATTTCCGCGATAATTTCCCCTCACTGCGGCAAACTGATCCGAGCCTGGACCCCAACTGGTGGATGCGGCTGCGGCACAGCGTCGTCGATGGTGAGTTGACCGTTCCGAAGGGTCAGCTGTTTGTGCTGGGCGACAATCGCAACGACAGCGAGGACAGCCGCTACTGGGGCTTTGTGCCAGAGGGCGATGTCGTGGGCCGTCCGTTTGTGGTGTACTTCTCGATCATTCCGACGGAGGACGATGCCGCTCCGCCTACGTTGCGAGACCGGCTGCGGACAGCGCTGAGCTTCCACATACTGCGGTAAGGAAGCTCCTGAGGACATCGCAAGGTACACTGGCAGAGCCACATTTGTCGTGGCAGGAGAGCGACGAACTTGACGAGACTTGCAGAAAGTGGCGCCGAGCGCAGCGAGGCCGCCGTGGTCAGCGCGAATACAGCTGCCGGACGCCCCGCGGATGCAGAGATCAAGGAGACCCCGCTCGAGGCGCTCGCGTCGATCTGCTCGGTCCTGGTTGTCGGGCTCTTCATCATGGGTTTCATCTTTCAGAACTTTGTGATCCCGTCTGGCTCAATGGAGAAGACGCTGCTGATCGGGGATCACGTTCTGGTGGACCGTATTACGCGTGCGCCACCGACCTCGTGGGCGCCATTTGTGCACTATCACACAGTGAAGCGCGGCGACATCATCGTCTTCCTGAAGCCGCACCCTGAGACGCCGGACCTGATTCTTGTGAAGCGCGCGATCGGCATCCCGGGTGACCGAATTCACTTGCGGCACGGCGTCCTCTACGTGAACGGCGTCGCGCAGAATGAGCCTTACGCCGCCATGCCAACCGAGAATGGCAACTTCGAAGATGCGTATCAGCCGTATCGCGACGACTTCCCTGCGATCGCTCCGCCGCCCGACGTGCAGGTGACGGATTTGTGGCGTGTGGACCTGCCGACGTTTATACAGGGTGACGATATCGTGGTGCCTCCGGGCAAGGTGTTTGCGATGGGTGACAACCGCACCGAAAGCCTTGACAGCCGCTTCTGGGGCTTCGTCCCAATGGAGAACATCATGGGGCGCCCGATGTTTGTCTACTGGTCGTTCCAGACCCCGGCGGACCAGGAGGACAAGACCAGCATGAGCGACCGGCTGAGCTTCATGGTGCATGTCGTGACGCACTTCTTCAGCGGTACGCGCTGGAGCCGGACCTTCCACGTCGTTCGTTAGCGGTTGAATGAGCACGTGTGCCGTGTGTTGCAGCGGCACGCAAAGCTGCGTCCCATGTTAGAGCTGCAAGATAGATATCGGATGGATTCAAGCGAGCAGATCCCAGCGAAGCGCGGCCGGCACCGTCAGAGCATGATGATGGCGCTCGCGCTCATACTGGTTCTGCTTCTGCTTGCCCTCACACCGCCACTGCTGAATGTGGGCCGTTATCAGCGCCGCATTGTGACGAGCATGAGCGAGAGCCTGGGGCGCCCTGTACATCTCGACAACGTGACGCTGCACCTGCTGCCGGTGCCCGGATTCACTCTTCAGAACTTTGTCGTCAGTGAAGATCCCGCCTTTGGCAACGAGCCGACGATTCGCGCGAATGAGGTCACAGCCACGCTGCGCCTCAGTTCGCTTTGGCAACAGCGCGTTGAGTTCTCGAGTGTAAAGTTCGAGAATCCCAGCGTCAATCTTGTGCGCACTGCGGACGGGCGATGGAACCTCGAAGGAGTGCTGCTGCACGCATCCCATGTCGACACGGCGCCTACTGCCCAACAGCGCGCTGGCGCAGCTCCGCGCTTCCCCTACATTGAGGCGACTGGCGGCCGGATTAACCTGAAGCTCGGACAAGAGAAGATGCCGTTCTCTCTTACGGATGCGGACTTCGCGCTCTGGCTGCCGTCGCCGCAGACGTGGCGAGTGCGCCTGGAGGGCAAGCCGAGCCGCACTGACTCGAACATCGGTGACCCGGGAACGGTGCGCGTGGAGGGCTCGCTGCAACGCGCCGCTCGCATGCAGGAAGTGCCGGTCGATCTGCATGCAAGCTGGTATGACGCCCCGCTGGGCGAAGCGAGCAAGCTCGTCTCCGGAACCGATCGAGGCTGGCGCGGAACCTTGCACGCTGATGTCTGGCTGCAGGGGCCGCTTGGCTCCGCCTCACTTAAGACGAAGACGACCTTCGTGGACTTGCGCCGCGCGGACTTTGTGCCCGCGCGATCGCTGGACGAGTCGATAAGCTGCGCGAGCAGCGCCGATCTGCCTGCGGTCCAACTGACGAATCTGGCGTGCACGATGCCTATTGAGAATGCTGAACCGCTTGAGATTGACGCGCCGCAGATGGACCTCACCGCACCGCGGGCCGCACAGGCAACATTGCAGGCGCAGAAGCTTCCGCTGGAGTGGGTCTTCCGTTGGATGCGGCTCTTCTCCGTGCGCATTCCATCGGAACCGACCGTGCAGGGTACCGTGGATGCCGATCTTGTACATCTTGCGCAGGCACCTGTCGCTGACTGGAACGGAACGGTCACACTGACGATGCCTGTTCCCGCGCGCCACGCCAATGGCGAACTTGTACCGGTGAAAGGTGCTGCAAGCCCGCCAGAGCAGCAGTTCGAGGCTACGCTGAATTCAACAGGCGACAGTCTGACTGCGACCCTCGAGCCCACACCTGTTCGTCTGGGGCCGGGTGCGGAGTTGGTGCTTAGCGGCCAGGCTTCAAAAACCGGCTACAGCTTTACTCTTGCCGGCCAGGCAAGCGCGGCTCAACTCGCCAGCGTCACGCACGCATTTCCGCAGTT
>DATNAU010000126.1:0-5889 GCA_035572415.1 Acidobacteriaceae bacterium | reverse complement strand
TGTTAGGTTTTGTTCGCAGGATCGTCGCGGAGAATCGCGTCAACTGCTTCCGCGAGTGAGGTGAAGGACTGGTCCGCGAGGACGCGTGCGTTGTCGGCGCCGGATTTCTGGCGCGCTGGGTCGCCTTCGAGGAAGATGGTCGCCATCCCGAGGCAATGGCCGAACTCGATGTCGGACCAGGAGTCGCCGATCATGAGGCTGGATTCGGGAGCGATGTCAGGGAACTGTGCGAGAGCCTGGTGGTAGAGGCCGGGAGCGGGCTTTCGGCAGTCGCACTCGGCTTTATCGTGCGGGCAGAAGTAGAAGGCGTCGATGTGCGCGCCGGAAGCAGCGAGGGTGCGCTGAAGTTCGGCGTGGATTGCGTTGACATCGTCCGCGGTGTAGAGGCCGAGCGCGATGCCGCGCTGGTTGGAGACGACGATGACGCGGAGGCCTGCGCGGTTGAGGCGAGCGATAGCCTCGGGGACGCCGGCGAGCAGGTGGAACCTGCTCCAGCCGGTGACGTATTCGCCTTCGGGCGGCTTGCGATTGAGGACGCCGTCGCGGTCGAGAAAGATGGTGCGGAGCTTGATTCCGGCGACGGTTTGAGCGGGACTTGCGGGTGAGAGCACGCGGCTATGATAGCAACAGGCTGGAAGGCGAACTCTCCAGTGGGCATGCGGGCAGCGATCCCACATCTCAAAATCGAGATGTGGTGCACCCAGGAGTGCGTGAGTGTGGCTGGGCGGAGGATGTAAGTGATCGAGCAACTGCACGAGGCGATCGGCGAGATCGAGACGCGGTGGGGAACGAAGCGCCTGCTGGTGGTAGGCGACGTGATGCTCGACAAGTACATCTGGGGCGAGGTGGGCCGCATCTCGCCTGAGGCGCCGGTGCCGGTGGTGCGCGCGACGCACCAGAGCCACCAGCCGGGCGGCGCGGCCAACGTGGCGATGAACGTCGCGAAGCTGGGCGCGCACGTCGAGGTGATTGGATTTGCCGGCGGGGATGACGACGAGCGGCTGCTGGCCGAGTGCCTGCGCGTCAATGGCGTGACGACAGGATTTGTGGAGTGCGTGGGTTTCCCGACGATCACGAAGCTGCGCATCCTTGGCGGCAGGCAGCAGATGCTGAGGCTGGACAGCGAGCGGCCGGGCGCGCGCGCGGCGGAGGATTGCGAGCGACTGGCAAAGCGGGTGCTGGAGCGGCTCGATGGCTGCGATGCGGTGGTGCTGTCGGATTACGCCAAAGGCGTGCTGACGCCAGAGGTGTGCCAGAAGGTGATTGCGGGCGCGCGCGCGAAGCGGATTCCGGTGCTGGTGGACCCGAAGAGTTCGGACTTCGGGCGTTATCGCGGCGCGACGACGATATGCCCGAACCTGGGCGAGTTGGCGGCGGCCGTCGTCGGCGGCGACACGCGCGATGTGAATGCGCTGATGGATGCGGCGGAAAAGATGGTGCGCGAGTTCGATATCGACTTCCTGACGGCGACGCTGGGCGAGAAAGGAATCGCGCTCATTCGGCCGGCCAACCGGATGCTCGCGCTGGCGGTGGCGCGGCAGGTGTTCGATGTGTCTGGCGCGGGCGATACCGTGATTGCGGTGCTGGCGCTGTGCCTGGCGTCGGGGCTGAAGCCGGAGACGGCGGTAGAACTGGCGAACGTCGCGGCGGGGATCGTGGTGGGCAAGGTTGGCACGGTGCCGGTGGAGAAGCACGAACTGCTGGCGGCGCTGACGCCGGAGATCGCTCTGCATGCGGAGGACAAGGTGGTCAGCCGCGAAGAACTGGCGCAGCGCGCTGCGCTGTGGAAGGCGAACGGGGAGCGCGTGGTCTTTACCAACGGTTGCTTTGACCTGCTGCACATCGGGCATATCACTGTTCTGGAGCAGGCGCGGCGGTTCGGCGATCGGCTGATTGTGGCGATCAACTCGGATGCATCGGTGCAAGGATTGAAGGGGCCAACGCGGCCGATTGTGAAGGAGACGGAGCGCGCGCGGGTGCTGGCTGCGCTGGCCGCTGTCGACGCGGTGGTGGTGTTCAGCGAAGAGACGCCGCTGGAACTGATTGTGGCGGCGCGGCCAGATGTGATCGTGAAGGGCGGCGACTACAACGTGGACACGGTCGTCGGCGCGAAGGAAGTGATGAGCTGGGGCGGGCAGGTAAAGATCGTGCCCACGGTGGAGGGCTTCTCGACGACCGGGCTGATCGCGAAGGGGGCGGGAAGTGAAAAAGCAAAGGCTTAACGCGGATTTACGGCGATCGCGTGGATTTTTTTGAGGCCAAGCTACGGGTGGGCCGCGTATCTGGTTAGGGAGGTCTATATGCGAACGCTGCGTTTCGGGTTATTGCTTGTATTGTCCGGCTCTGCGTTGAGCCAGACTGCGGCCGCTCCAGCATTTGATGTGGCGTCGATCCGCCCAAGCCCGGCGAAGTTCGGAAGCTATATCCGGTACCAGCCTGGCGGCAGCCTTTCCGCGATGAGCTGGATCAGGCAGGTTGTCCAGGTCGCCTATGGGCTTCATGATTACCAGGTGTTGGGAGGTCCGGGCTGGCTCAATACAGACCGGTACAACATTGAAGCGAAGGCTGCGAATCCTGATGCGAGCAAGGATGACATCAACGTGATGATGCAGACGCTGCTGTCGGATAGGTTCAAGCTGAAGTTTCATCGCGAAACGAAGGACTTCGATGTCTACGATCTTGTCGTCGACAAGAATGGATCGAAGATGAAGCCGTTGAAAGATGGCGAGGACTTCCACTGCACGCGCGACAACACTGAGATATGCGGGTTGACGAACCCCGCGCAGGTGGCGAGTTTCCTGAGGAGTGTTACCGGCAAGCCTGTGTTTGATAAGACGGGCATTACCGGCCGATACAACATTCTGCTGACGTTCGACGTTTATGAGCCGAAGGGCGCAACGCCTCCCGAGGGCTACAACAAACCGCTGCTCGAAGATGCGCTGGGCGACCAGCTTGGGCTGCAACTGGTGCCGCGGAAAGACACGCTGCCGGTGCTGGTGATCGACAGCATTGAGCGGCCCAGCGAGAACTAAAATGCGTTCAGCGCGAAATGGGTGACGCGACGGGTCTAATGCCGGACAGTCCGATAACCGAGCGGCGCGTTCTCCTTGGTGGAGACCGTCACGATCACCTGATCTTTGGCTCCGCCAAAATCGCCGACGAGCGTTGCCCTGCCTGGACGCAGGCCATGCACCAGACCGTTCGGATCGACTGCTATTACGGGCTTCTCGACCGATTGCAGCACAGTGAACGATATATGGCTGGAATCTTCCAGGTAGATGGGATACTCAAGCTGCCGGTATGACACTTGTGGTGAAAGCCATGTTTGCCTGCCCTGCGGGTTGTCTTCAAGGACTATCGCCAAGGCGTGCGATCCATTGTTCAGGAAGAAACTCTTTAACCCTTTGGATCCTGGGGCGACATCCAGTGTGTAAGCCTTCTGGGCTATGCCTCCATCCGCAAATAAGACTATGAATGCCAGCTTAAGCTTCCCCACTCCCAGTGGAATAATTTCCAGCGTCTTCGTGAGGCCAGTATCGGCCACGATCTTCGCCTCTCCGGAACCGACAGCCGATCCTGAACTTATGTTGCTGTAATTGTGGTCACCTTGCCCCTGCAATTCACTGATACCAATTACGTGAGGGTCTGTGAGTTTCAAGGCGATCCGCAGAGGTTGGCCTAACTCGGGGGGGCTGTCCGGAATCATTGCTGATATCCGATCGTTCGCCTGGATGATTATCCGGGCAGCAGGCATCGGGCCGGCGGTTTGCCCGGATTCACTTGTTCCTGTTCCGACAAGTTCAGTCATCACATTTGGGCCTGAGGCTTCCTGGAGCAGTGCGAAGCCGTGACGCACCGCAGCCGCTCTCGGCGAAAAGGTGATGGTTAGGGTGCAGGTGTCTCCGGCCTTATAAGTTCTACTGCCGTGACAAGAACCCGTCCCCGTATCTGCGAAATCGAGACGTTCCTCGCCCGAGGTTTGCACCGTTATGTCCTGCACCTCAGTTCGTTCGCGAAACGTATAAGTCAGCTTTCGCAGTGGACTCACACTTCCAAGCGTTACTACTCCGAAATCGATTTTTGAGGGCTCAGCAGTGGCATGCGCAGTCGCCGTGGCGGGGCCATCGGTGACTTGCGGCAATGTGAGCGCTGGCTTTGCGAAGCGGTGGATAGCATCTACGTGAAGTGTTTGTAGGTAGGCCGCCCCGTCGGCGGCGGCATAGCCTAAGGTGTAATCCACGACTTCACGGTTCTCCTTTTCGAAACTCATCAACCGCAGATAGCTTGTGCGCGAAGTTCCTCTACTGGAGTATGGCAACTGCGACCACTGATCTGTGTTTGAGCATCCTACTTCTGCCTGCCAGCCTCGATTTGCCATCTCGTGGCAAAGAGATTGCCACACCCGACTAGCGGGATAGCGCTCCTGCATCACGTATTTCAGCTGTTGATAAGGCAGATTGGGCCGTGAAACGTATTGAACATTGGCCGCGTGAGGCGCTACGAGCAAGCCATCCTGAGGTTCAGCTTTCCATGCCGCCTGTTGAGCGAGGCAGGATGAGGCTAGAGCCGCGATGAGTCCGGCCATACGGGCGTATCTCTTCATGTGCGCCATTTGTGACCACTCTATAGTCGGTCGCGTTTCCCGCATAGCAAAATCTCAAACGCAACCGATTCACTCAAACACCGGCGTAAGCAGCCGCACCAGCTGGTCAGGCTCGGCGAGGAAGGCGTCGTGGCCGTGGTTGGAGGCCATCTCGCGGTAGTCGCACCTGGCTCCGGCTGCGCGGATGATGGCGGCGAGGGAGCGGACGTCTTCGGGCGGGAAGAGCCAGTCGGTGGAGATGCCGACCATGGTGAGGTGCGCGGAGATGCGCGAGTAGGCGGCGTAGGGGGTCTCATGCGCGCGCACGGGATCGAAGATGTCCATGGTGCGCGTGATGGAGAGGTAAGAGTTGGCATCGAAGCGCGGGATGAAGATGCGGCCCTGGTAGTCGAGGTAGCCGGCGACGTCGAAGCGGCCGTTCTGGCCGGCGGCGGTGGAGAGGTAGGGGTTCTCGTTGCCGTAGCGGTTGGGCTTGCGCGCGAAGCGTTCTTCGAGCAGCGGGACGGATTTGTAGCTGATCATGCCCATGCCGCGGGCGAGCGCGAGGCCGCTGGTGGGGCCGTTGCCGGCTTCGTAATAGCCGGCCTCCCATGCGGGGTCCATCATGATGGCCTGGCGCTGCAGGTGGTTCAGTCCGAGCCCCATTGCCCCCAGCTGCGCGCAGCCAATGGCGACGGCGCGCGCGACGCGCTCCGGATAGAGGATGGCCCACTCGAGCACCTGCATGCCGCCGATGGAGGCGCCGATGGCGAGCTTGAAGCGGTCGATGCCCAGCGAGTCGATGAGGCGGACCTGCGCGTGGACGATGTCGCGGATGCCGATGAGCGGGAAGGTGGGGCCGTAGGGCTTGCCGGTCTCCGGGTTCGTCGAGCCCGGCCCTGTCGACCCGTAGCAGGAGCCGAAGATGTTGATGCCGATGACGCAGTCGCGCGAGAGGTCGAGCAGGCCGAGTTCGCCGGGGAGAAAAAGTTGCGGCCACCACGTGCCGACCGAGGCCGAGCCGGAGAGCGCGTGACAGACCAGCACGGCGTTGTCGCGGGCGGCGTTCAGCTCGCCGTAGACGGCGTAGTGCAGCACCGGGTTGACGAGCACCTCGCCCGATTCGAGCTGGAGGGTTTGGTTGAGCGCGAAGTCGCCCTCGAAGCTGGGCGCAGGTATGGGTATCGGATCTTCTTCGGTCATCGGGTGAATTCAGATTAGCGCGAATTGGCGATTGTCTGTTGTTTCGTCATTGCGAATGGGGCGGAGGCGAATGTATTGTCTGCAATGGTGACGTACAAGGATAG
>DATNAU010000125.1:0-3460 GCA_035572415.1 Acidobacteriaceae bacterium | reverse complement strand
GGGGGAAACACTCCCTCGCACCGCTATCATTTCGCGGCGCTTCTTACTCAGCTGTCTTCACGCTGCTGCCGTTGTTGACGGGTGAAGGCCGCGCCCATCACGGCGAAATACTCAAGCGCGCCGCTGAACTCGCCGACGAAGACAAGCTCACACCGCTGCTCAATAATCAACAGTTCTCATCTAGCGAAATCGCCGCAGCCCACGCCGAGGTCGAGCGCGGAGCGCTTGGCAAAGTTGTCATCGATCTCCTCTAGAGGATGAAGGGCGCCGAAGCACTTCTACACACACACTAGTTGCTGATCGTCTCCACCATCGTGCCCAGCCGATCTCTCACCACACTCGCAATCCGTTCGCCGATCGCGTCAATCGTCCCTGGCTCCTCGAGCAGCACCACACGCTGCCGCTCCCGCTCTGCAATCGCGCGATACTGCTCATACACCTTGCGATAAAACTCATCGCCCTCGCGCTCGAAGCGATTCTCATCCGTGCCATGCTTCTTCGCGTGCCGGTCATTCCTCCGTCTCGCCCGCGTCAGCGACTCCTCCAGCGGCGGCAGCAGCAGCAACGTCAGGTCGGGCTGCACGTTATCGCACGCGGCCTTATGCATCTCCAGCACGCGCTCCACACCCAGCCCGCGCCCCGCGCCCTGGTACGCCTCCGACGAGTCCGTATACCTGTCGCACAGCACAATCTCACTGCGCTCCAATGCCGGCAGAATCACCTGGTGCAGCGACTGCGCGCGGTCCGCAAACATCAGCGCCATCTCCGCCGCCGGTGCAATCTCGCCAAACTCCGCCTCGCTCTTCGAGTCCAGCAGCACCCCGCGAATCCTGTCGCCCAGCCGCGTCCCACCCGGCTGCCGCAGCGTGACGACCCTATGTCCTTCGCCCTCAAGCATCGCGGCCAGCCGCCGCAGCTGAGTCGTCTTGCCCGCGCCATCCAGGCCCTCAAACGTAATGAAAATCCCGCGCTTCACGCCTTGAGTCTACTGCACGCAGCCAACCGGCATCTTATGAAGCAGAAGAGGCTTGCGGGCTGAGCCGATGAGGCAGCAGGCGCCGCCACGCACGCCACAATTGGGCTCGGCCCAGGGAGTACCTGATGCTTACGTTCATTCTCCTCGCCGTCTTTGCCATTCTCGGAATCGCGTTCTTCCTCGTCGCCTACTCCGCCAATCAGCGCAAGCGCGCCGGCCAGAGCGGCACCGGCGCCGTCAACAATCAGCACACGCACCATCCGCGCGCCACGCCGCCCACCACCTGATCGATCACTGCGACAGCTGCTCGCTCCACTGCGCGCCCGCCGCCGTCAGTGTGATCTCCAACTGACCCTGCTGCCCCTCATGCAGTGCCGGGCCCGCCGAGCTATGCTGCTTGCGCTCCCCATCCGTCCACGACACCTTCGTCGCTCCGCTGCCGATGATCTTGAACCGGTACGGATACGTTGCGCCCGCCGCCAGCACGTCCCGCCCAAAGCTCGCACTCGGATAATCGACCTCTACCAGCGTCACCTGCGCGCCTGTCTCGTTCTTCACCGTCGCATTCACATACGGCGACTTACACCCGCCCACCAACACCAGCGCGACCATCCCCACGACACCCAGCAACCGACGAGCCACCAACGCTATATCCCCTGTGATCTTAGCTTCCGGATCAACTCCGGCAGCCGGTTCACCGCTGCCACCGTGCGCAGCCACATCTTATTGTCCATCGCCGGATAGCCGCTTACCACTGCGCCCGCGGCAACATCGTTCGGAATCCCCGTCTGCGCCGTCGCCACCGCGTTGTCGCCAATCGTCAGATGTCCCGCCACTCCCACCTGCCCAGCCAGAATCACATTCTTCCCAACTGTCGTCGACCCCGCCAGACCCACCTGCGCGCACAGCAACGAGTTCTCGCCCACGCTCGACCCATGCCCCACCTGCACCAGGTTGTCGATCTTCGCTCCCTTCGCAATCCTTGTCTCGCCCACACTCGCGCGGTCCACGCACGCATTCGCCTGCACCTCGACCTCATCCTCCAGCACCGCCGGCCCCGTCTGCAGAATCTTCGTCCAGCTCCCGTCGCTCTTCTTCGCAAACCCAAACCCATCCGCGCCGATCACCGCTCCGTTCTGCAGCGTCACATCATCGCCCAGCACGCAACCCTCGCGCACAATCGCATGCGCATGCGCAAAAAACCGCTTGCCAATCCGCGCTCCCGGATAGATCACCACATGCGGCAGCAGCACCGCATCCTCGCCGATCACCACATCGTCGCCCACCACCGCATACGCTCCCACATGCGCCCGCGCGCCAATCTTCGCGCTCTCGCTCACCACCGCCGTCGTATGCACGCCAGGAGGGAACAGTCGCATCGGATGAAACATCTCCAGCGCCCGCGCAAACGCCAGGTAGGGGTTCACAATCCGCAGCGTCGGCACAGGAAACTCCGGCGCGTCCGGCTCCACCAGCAGGGCCGCGGCCTTCGTCGCCTTCGCCTGGTGGCTGTACTTCACATTCGACAGGAAGCTCACCTCCTGCGGCCCGGCCTTCTCCAGCCCAGCCACTCCGGTGATCTCCAGCCTCTCAACTGCAGCCAGATTTTTCCCTGGCGCGGGGGCGAGCGAAGCGCCCAGTTTCTCGGCGAGCACTGCCAGCTTCATGCCGCGATTGTAGCGAAGCCACAGCCACTTACGCCTGTTCAAAGAACCAGCGCCCCGACTCAACGACCTCCGTGGCGCACCTTGGCGTCTCTTTGCGTCCTTTGCGTCAAGGTTTTTGCTTCCGCCTCCGCTTACTCCTCGAACAACGTCGGCTGCGGCTCTTCCTTCGCCGCCTTCGGAGCCTTCGGCGCCATCGGCTGAATCAACCCCACCGCCTCAATCGACTCAATCGCCGACCGCGGCACAAACAGCCGCTGCGTATTCCCACGCGTGTCCGGCGGCGTCATAAAAAAGCCCATCGAATCCGAAAGGGAATCGAGCAGCGTCATGTTGAACTGCAACAGCCCTTCCAGCGATTCGCCATCCGTCAGCCGCATCCTCACCCACAGCCCCTCGGTCCTCGGCCGCGCCGCGAACTTCTTCCGGTCCAGCCGCTCCGGCACCGTGCGGTCCGCCACGTTGAAGTCCCGCACATACGCAATCCACTTGATCTCCGTCAGCAGAATCGGCGTCACATGCGCCGCCGGGTCGATCAGCTCCACATACCCATGCAGCAGCGCAACCTCCTGCGGCAGATAACCCCAGTGGAGCTCGTCGTTGAATCTCCGGATGATGACCTTCTTCCGCCCTGATGCCATTCCAACGGATTGTCGCACGCAACGCCTGAAGCCGCATCGTCTGAGAGACATTGCACAGCAGGCAAACCGCTCCGACGCTAATGTGCCGCCAGATTTAACTCGCAGCTCCAAACTTCGCAGCTCGAAACTCATTGCCCAGCCCTTCGCAGGATGTCTCCACCACCGGGATCCATCGGGCG
>DATNAU010000124.1:0-12070 GCA_035572415.1 Acidobacteriaceae bacterium | reverse complement strand
AGAAGAGGCAATGGAAGTAGAGGTTTTCAAACACGGTGCAGGAACGATCAAGCGTATTGAACTGCGGCACGATCCCCATACCGCGCCGGGCGAGGGCTGGGGTCTTCACCACGTTGACACCGGCGATGTGGACCTCGCCGGCGGTGGGAAGCACGCGCGTGGTGCAGATGCTGATTGTGGTAGTTTTACCGGCGCCATTCGGGCCGAGCAGGCCGTATAACTCACCGTCCTCGACGGTAAGATCGATGCCGTCGACGGCGGTTACGCTGTGTTTTCCTTCGTATACCTTACGAAGGCCTTGAACCTTTACGATGGCCGCCACGTTCTGATCCGCGCAAAAAGAGATTGCTGTGCCCCCCGATTATAGGCACGGCCTCCGGGGGAGCACCATACCCAAAGTGGGGAGCACAGCAGCGGTGTTCTGAATCAGGCTGGGCATGCCGTTTTTTCGGTAGACCACACATTCTAAGCGAATTAGTGGCGATCATGATTGGAGCGGCCAGACGCGCGTTCATGCCCATGGCCGTCGCTCATATAGTTGCCATGGAAGTCATGGAAGTTGCGGTGGTTGTCGAAGTGCTCGTTATGGGGCGGATAGCCACCGTGATAGCCATAGTGCGGGTCAAAATGGCGGTCGACGTGACCGTAGAAATTGTGCGGGCCATGGAACCACGGACCGGCACCGATAAAGACGCCGTTGGAGAACCATTCCGGGCCGTAGTAGCCGTAGGGAGCGCAGTTATAGGGTGCGTAGTCATAGTAGCCGTAAGGACAGACGGGAGCTGAGCCAATCTGAACGCCGAAGCTGACCTGGGCCGCATGTGTGGCCGGTACGGCAGCCAAGAACGCGGCAAGAAGCGCCGGAAGCAAAAGATGTTTGAAGCGCATGGGATCGTCCTCCTACGGTGATTTAGAGCAGGCCGGAGCGGCGTGGAGTTGCGCACGGAGAGCTTGAGCCGGGTGAAGAGATTTGGGCTGACAGCAGGAAGGTTGCCCAATACGGCGGGAGTTGCTCATCTCGGGCTTTGATCGGGCAAATAGGGTGGGCGTAAGATCGGGACATGGCGCGTGGATGGGAGAGCAAATCCGTGGAGGAGCAGATGACTCAACAGGCGCAATCACCGGTGAGGAGTTCCGAAGGCTCTGCGGCGGCGCAGATGGCCGAGGCGGACCGCAAGCGGCAACGGCAGGCACTGGAGCTTCAACGGGAGCGGATACTCTCTGAGCGGACGTCGAGCCCGCACCGCAGGGAGGCGTTAGGTCAGGCGCTGGCGGCGATCGAAGAGAAGCTCGCCGAGCTTGGCTGGTCCATTCACGTCTAGGCCCTGTGCGTGAGCGCTGATTCGTAGACGCGCCGAGGTTGCGGTTGACGGGTGAGGCGATGCCGGTGGAGGCTGCAAAGCCGGTGGCTCTGGTGCTGTGCATGGCGGCGCTGTGCGCGTTATTTTCCGCAGCATTCCTGGAACCGGCTGCCAATGCGGCGCCGACAGGCGACATGCTGGGATTACTAGGGCTTGCGGCAGGTATCTGCCTGGCGAGCGGAATGCTTTTTTGCGATGGACGTGCCGGCGCTGTAATGCGGACACTGCCGGTGCAGATGTTTCTGTGGGCGGCCGGAGTGATGGTGGCGATGTATCTGGCGTCCGGATACCTGGAGACGCACTGCGTTTTCTACCGGGACGTGCGGCGGTTTTAGGGGGCAAATTTGACGGGCAGCAGGGGTGCGGTTGACGGATAAGAGGGTGGGACAAGGGTGGACCGTTCAGCGGATGCCGAGCCAGGCTGGCCGGCGCGCGCTGGTTACGGGCGCGAACAGCGGGATCGGTTTTTACGCGGCACTGCAGCTGGCGCGCAAGGGTGCGCATGTGCTGCTGGGAGCGAGAGACCGCAGGCGAGGCGAGGCGGCAGTGGCGCGCATTCGCGAAGAGGTGCGCGATGCGAGCGTGGAACTGGTGCTGCTGGATCTGGCGTCGCTTGCGTCCGTGCGGGCGGTGGCAGAGGTGGAACTTGCGCAGAGCCAGGGACTGGATCTGCTGATCAACAACGCAGGTCTGATGGCGCCGAAGACACGCGGGGTAACGGCGGATGGATTCGAGTTGCAGTTCGGGGTGAATGTGCTGGGGCACTTTGCACTCACGGGGATGGTGCTGCCGGCGATGCAACATGCGGCTCAGCGGGGCGGGGCAGCACCCCGCGTGGTGACGATTGCGTCGATTGCCCATAAGCGTGGGCGGGTCGATTTCGACAATCTGCAGGCGGAAAAGCGCTACGACGCAATGGTTGCATACCGTCAATCGAAGCTGGCGGACCTGATGATTGCTCTGGAGCTGGACCGCAGGCTGCGTGCGGCGGGATCGCGGGTGATGAGTGTGGCAGCGCATCCGGGCGTCGCGCAGACTCCGCTCTTTGTTCGCACGGAGCATCACGGATTGGAGCGCTTGGTGCGGAAGGGAATGGGGGTCGCGATCCGGCTATTTCTCAATTCAGGGCCGGAGGGTGCGGTGCCGACCTTGTTTGCAGCGACAGCGCCGGAGACAGAAGGCGGAGGCTACTACGGTCCGCAGGGCTATGAGGAGATGCGCGGCGGCGACGTTGGTCCGGCGATCATTTCGGATGCGGCACATGACCGGGAAGCCGCAAGCCGGCTATGGAACGAGTGCGAGCGGCTCACAGGCGTGCAGATGCTGTGAGGGAGATCGCGCGGGGCGCGCTAATGGGTCGAGGCATCAGGATTTGCGGCGAGCCATTTATTGAATGGGACGGAGAACGAGAAGAGGTCCTTTTTGCCGTCGAGGGTGTGGAGCATCTTGACGTAAAGCTCGGCGCCTTTGAGCGGCTGATCGAGGCCCTGGATGTCATAGAAAAGGTAGCCGGCCAGCGTGGAGTGCGCGTTCACGATGGTGCCGGAGAAGCCGAAATCGTTTTCGTCCTGGGTGATCTTTTTGTCGACCGGCGTCTTGTGGATGGGAATGGGAATGGGAACGATGGGCACGCGGCCGGGCTGCGCGTTTTTGAGGGTGAAGATGCGGCGGTCAATATCGTCATCGGTGGCTGCCTGGATCTTGCCGCCATCAACGGGGATGAACTGGATGCGCGCGTCGTCGAGCGAGACGGCGTAATCGGAGTCATTGGTGAAAATGACCCGCACGGGAAGAAATCCGTGCTCCAGATATGGAACGCGAAAAAAGGAGCAGTCCTTCGCGTTGAGGCAAGGATCGGCCGCGACGCTGAAGTGTTCATTCTCGTGGGTCTCATGCGCCGGGTATTCGGTTGCGGGTTTTGCCGCAGGAGCGGATTTGTTGGCGGCGAAGGCCAGGGGCGCCGCCATAAGGAAGGCACCCAAGAGCGCGGTGAAGGCGAGTTGCGCTGTAAGGCGTGCGGTCGCCTTTGGGACGTCCGGTACGAGGACACAATGATGCTGAGACATGCTGGGCAAGATTATCCTCTTCGCTGATACGGTGGTAAAGCGAGGGAGCTCGGTGGCGTGCTCGAGTTGGTGACCATGGCGCTGTACAGCCTGCTGCTGGTGTGCGTGTTGCTGCTGGGCTCGCCGTACTGGCTGTGGCGCGCGGCGCGCGGCGGCGCCGGATGGGGCTCAGCCTTGATGGCGAGGCTCGGGCGCGTGCCTCGCGAACTGCGGGACATCGTCGCGGGCAGACAGGTCATCTGGGTGCATGCCGTAAGCGTGGGCGAAGTGCTCGCCGCGACGCGGCTGGTTGCCGAACTGGAACGCGCGCTGGGAGAAGGATGGAGCATCGCCGTGTCTACGACGACGGCGACCGGGCAGGCGTTAGCAAAGAAGCGGTTTACGGGACCAAATGGCGAGGGCGCAGCACGGGTTTTCTACTATCCGCTGGACCTTGGGTGGGCGGTACGTGCCTATCTGCGCGTGCTCAAGCCGAAGATGCTGGTGTTGATGGAAAGCGAGTTGTGGCCACGCATGCTGGCGGAGTGCGGACGCGCAGGGATACCGGTCGCAGTGGCCAATGCGCGGTTGAGCGACCGGAGCTTCGCGCGAGGTATGCGGGTGCGTGCCCTATGGAGCAAGCTGCTGCGGCAGGTGACACTGCTCCTCGCGCAGAGCGAAGAAGACGCCCAGCGGCTGGTGGCGATGGGCGCCCGCGCAGACCGCGTGCGGGCTGTCGGAAATCTGAAGTACGACGTGGCGGAGCCGGGGACAAGCGAGGTCGCGCGACGGTTGGGCGCGGTTGAGAGAACGATTATCGTGGCGGGCAGCACGCTGGAGGGCGAGGAGGAGATGGTGCTGGCCGCATGGGAGGCTGTGCGATCGACCGAGCTTGATCCTTTGCTGGTCCTGGCACCCCGGCATCCTGAGAGGTTCAAGATCGTCGAAACCATGCTTGCTGGGGAGAAGTGGGCGAAGTATGGAGGCTGCGCGAAAGCGAGCGAGTTGTCCCTTTGGAACCGCAACGCGTCGCCTGGGTTCGTTCTGCTGGACACGATTGGAGATCTGGCTGCTGTATATGGAATGGCCGAGGTTGCTTTTGTGGGAGGGAGCCTGATCGCGAAGGGAGGTCATAATCCTCTCGAGCCGGCGCGTTTTGGCGTCCCGGTGGTGATGGGACCGTCGTATGAGAATTTTCGCGACATCGTAGGCAAGATGCGGGGAGCAGAGGCAATTCGTGTTGTCGAGAACGGAACAGAGCTGAAGACGGCATTCCGAGAGCTATTATGCGACCGCGAATTGGCCACAGCGATGGGCGAGCGCGGGCGAAGAGTTTTTGAGGAACAGCAGGGCGCGACGGCACGGACGGTGGAGGCACTGATGAAGGTCATCGGGCAGACCGCTTCGCTCGAAGAGAAAGTGCAATCGTACGAGGTGCGGGGATGAGCCGGCCAGGGCGACGGACATGGGCTTTGGCTCCGCTGGTGCCGGTGTACGCGGCCGGGCTGGCGCTTAAGGATGCGCTGCGGGCCGGGGGAGTGCTGAAGACGCATCGGCTCGAGTGGCCGGTGGTCAGCGTGGGCAGCTTGTCTGCGGGCGGCGCCGGAAAGACGCCTGCGGTAATTGCGCTGGCGGGGCTGCTGACGGGGCGGGGATGGAAGGTCGACGTTCTGTCGCGTGGATATGGCCGCAAAGGGCGCGATGTAGAGCGCGTGAAGATCGAAGGAGAGAATCCCGCGTCGCGGTATGGCGATGAGCCGGTGCTGATCGCGCGGCGGACGGGCGTTGCGGTGTGGGTGGGAAGCGAGCGCCTTGCAGCCGGGCGGTTGGCAGAAGCCGCGGGAGGCACGCCGGATCGACGCGTGCATTTGCTGGACGACGGATTCCAGCATCGTCAACTGGCGCGAACGGTGGATGTAGTGATGGTGACCGAACATGAGCTGGAGGATGTGCTGCTTCCGCTGGGCAACCTGCGCGAGCCGTTGGCGGCGTTGCGACGGGCGGATGTGGTGGTTCTGCGTGAGGATGAGCGGGAGCGAGTGGGGCCGCGGCTGCGTGGGCTGGTGCGCGGAGACGCGGGAATGTGGACGGTGCGGCGGGAGCTTCGCTTTCCGGCCGGCATGAATGCGGTGCTAAGGCCGGTGGCCTTTTGCGCGACAGGGCGGCCGCAGAACTTCTGGCAGATGCTGGACGATGTGGGATGCGCGCCGGCGGCGCAGCTGGAGTTTGAAGACCATCATCATTACGTGTACGCGGACATCCAACGGCTGGTGCAGCTTGCGGCGGACTCCGGCGGCAATGGATTTGTGACGACGGAGAAAGATGCGGTGAAGCTTTCCGCGCGGTTGCTGGATGGATTGCACACGGTGGGCCCGGTCAATGTGGCGGCGCTGGACGCGGTGTTTCTCGACGAAGCAGCGGTCGCGCGGGATCTGGAGGCGCGGCTGAAGTGAAGGTACTGATCGTACGGATTGGCGCGATGGGCGATGTACTGCACGCCATGCCTGCGGTAGCGGCGCTGCGCCTGAGATATCCGCGATGGATTATCGGGTGGGCCATCGAGCCGCGCTGGAGCGACCTGCTGCAGATCGCGGGCGATCCGCAAGACCTGACGCAAGGCGTGGTCGTCGCAGGCGGCGCGATTGCGCGGAATGGGCTGGTGGACCGGTGGTACAGCGTACCGGCGGCGGCGTGGAGCAAGCGGCCTTTGTCGCAGGCGACACGGACCGAGATTGCAGCGCTGCGCAGAGGACTGCGGTACGAACGGTTCGATCTTTGTGTGGACCTGCAGGGCGCGCTGAAATCGGCGGTGCTGGGAAGGATGGCGGGGGCGAAGGTCCTGGCGGGGGCGGCGGAGCCTCGAGAGCGAATTGCCAGGCGCTGGTACGGGAAGAAAGTGGACATCAGTACGCAGCATGTGGTGGACCAGGCGTGCGAGCTGCTTGGTACGGCCGCAGGGGAGCCGCTAGCGCCCGCGAAGGTGACGTTGCCGATGAACGAGCGGGCGGAGCACTGGGCCGACGGCGTAGTTGGCGAAGAGCGCTTCGCATTGATCTCACCGGGCGGGGGATGGGGAGCGAAGGTGTGGCCGGCGGAGCGGCTGGGCAAAGTGGCAGCGGAGTTGGCGCGAGTCGCGGGAATCAGGACAGTCGTGAATGCATCGCCCGGCGGGTCGCGCGAGGCGGAGGATGTGGTTGAGGCCAGCGACGGTGCGGCCCGGGTTGTGCCTTGCAGCGTCGGGGAGTTGATCGCGCTGACCCGAAGAGCGGAGGTGGTGATCGGTGGCGATACCGGCCCCCTGCATCTTGGCGCGGCGCTGGAGCGGCCTGTCGTGGGAATCTACGGGCCGACCGATCCGGCGCGCAACGGACCTTATGGCACACGCATGCGGGTGCTGCGGGATGCGGAAAGCACCACCAGCCATAAGCGGCGCAATGAAGTGGAGCCCGGGATGCTGAAGATCACCGTGGAACAGGTGGTGGCGGCGGCCAGGGAACTGATCGACGGCATTCCGTGAGGCGTTTTATGCGGCGGCGCCTGCATGGATGAGAAAATCGATGCAGAGGTTCGTACGAGTTTGAGCGGCAGGATAGGTTGGCAGAGGATCGCGCGGCGGATACGGGTGCCGATGGGATTCGTGTTTGCGGCGGTATTTCTGTGGCTGGCGCGGCCGGGATGGCGATCGCTGGCAGCGAGCCTGGCGCTGGTTGTTCCGGGTCTGTGGCTGCGCGGTTATGCCGCGGGCTACGTGAAGAAGAACGCGGAGCTGACCACGACCGGGCCGTACGCCTATACGCGGAACCCACTCTATCTGGGATCGATGCTGATTGCACTTGGGTTTGCAGCGGCTTCGTGGAACTGGATCATCCTGGTTGTACTAGCGGCGTTGTTTACTGCGATTTACGTTCCGACGATTCAGAGCGAAGAGGCGTATTTGCGCATGCATTTTTCAGAATTCGATACGTATGCGCGCAAGGTGCCGCGGCTCGTTCCGAGGCTTACGGCGGCAAGCGTTGCCGGCAGACCGCCCGGAGCGCGAAGCGGCGGCTTTTCGCGGACGCTGTATCTCAAGCATCGCGAGTACAATGCTCTGGTAGGGTCGTGTGCGATTTACCTGGCGCTGGCCCTGAAGCTTGCCTTCCTGCAACGCTTTTTTTGAGCCGGTGTATTGAGCCGGTTTTGGCGGTGTCGGCCGCCGGCCCCAATCCAATCTTTGCGGAGAAGGTTTTTGCGAGCATTCCTAAGATTTTCCTGTGGCTGTTGCGGCATATTTTGTGCCCTGGTTTTCGCTGTCCCGGCTGGGGGGCAGATTCTCGGCATTGGCGCGAAGCCGCCTGCCGCGCCGGTGGTGATCCCCACGCTGCAACCGCCGACGGCGGGTTATGAGTTTCCACAGCACCAGACCCTGACCTTCAGCGTCGATTGGCGGGTGTTCACCGGTGGGCTGGCTGTGTTCCATCTGGTGCGTGACGGCGATCAACTGCGGATTACGGCGACGGGCGATACCGTCGGCGCAGTGAACATGCTGTTCCCGGTGGTAGACCGGTTCCAGTCGTCGATGAATACCACGACCGGCTGCTCGGGCGGGTTCTCCAAGCAGACGCAGGAGGGCCGGCGGAAGATGACGGACGACCTGAGCTTCGATTATCGGGCGGGCAAACAGACGCTGGTGGAGAAGAACCTGGTCAAGAACACGACGAAGACGCTGACCGCCAATGTTCCGGCGTGCGTGACGGATTCGCTTTCGGCGATCTTCTATGCCGCTTCGCAGCGGCTTGTGGTTGGGCAGGATTTCGGGTTTCCGCTGGCGGACTCGATGCGCACGGTGACGGTGACGATGAAGCCGGAGGCGCGCGAGGAGATCAAGACGCCGGCAGGGACGTTCCAGTCGATACGGGTGCAGCCTACCGCGGAAGAAGGGGTAGTGAAGAACCGCGGCAGGATCTGGATCTGGTATACGGATGACGCGCGGCACATTCCGGTGCAGATCCAGGCGCGGCTGTTCTGGGGGACGCTCACGTTCTCACTTCAGAGCATCGAAGACAAGTAGTTGGTTGTGATCCTCAGGTCGGGAGAGACGTTGTGCGGGAGAATGATTCGGCAAGAGACGACGGGCAGCAAAGGATGGTCGAGGTGGCGCGCTTTGAGAACCCTGTCGAAGCGCAGATGGCAAAAGGAATGCTGGAGTCGGCGGGGATTGAATGCGAGTTGAGCGGGGAAAACGCCAACGTGCTGATCCAGTCCGCGTTTGAGTCGCAACTTCAGGTAAAGGCGGAAGATGAGGCCGCGGCGCGTGAGTTGCTTGAGCAGGCGGGGGAAAAGGACGGCATACCCGAAACGCAACTCGGGGAAGAGTCAGGGTTGGAAATAGAGCAGGGGGAGCCCTGACGCTGAGACCTGAGTTGAACTAGGCGCGTAATTCCATGTAAGTTTGTGATGCTGTCCGGCTGAGCGCTTTCCGGCGAAAACCGCGTTCGACATTTGCGGCGGCCGTGCGAGTCGAGGCGCAGCTTGTGACTTTGGGGGGAAGTGCGATGAAGACATCCAGAACATTGACGGCCGCGGTGGCAGCGGCCTTTTTCGGCATGCTGACGGTGGTGATGCCGGCCAGCTCGCAGGCGCAGGGCGCCGCGACGGTCCACGGGCATGTGACGAACCCGGCGGGATTGCCGCTGAGCAACGGCGATGTGCGGTTCACGACCGACAAGAACCCGAGCGCACCCGATGCGAAGTTTGCGTACGATTTTCCGCTCGACGGGCAAGGGAATTACACCGGCAAGATCGACAAGCCGGGGAACTACATTGGCGTCGTCTTTCAGGCCGGCAACCACGTGGATTACTCGCCGCAGACCGCGATCGCGGCGGGCGAGGACAAGACGATCGACTTCGACATGTCGCGCAAGGAGTATCTGGACAAGATGACTCCGGCGGAGAAAGAGCAGTTGGAGGAGTACAAGAAGCAGGCCGCGGCGGCGATGGCGGCGAACTCCAAGATCGCCAACCTGAACGCGATGCTGAAGCAGGCGCGCGCGGACAGGGAGGCGGGAAACTTTGACGCCGCGATCAAGGCCATGACGGACGCGACCACCGCGAAGCCTGATGAGCCGATCCTTTGGGAGGAGTTGGGTGACGACCAGCTCGGCCAGGCCACTGCGGCGCAGAAGGCCAGCCGTACCGATCCCACGCTGGCCGACAAATTTGGTACAGCCATCGCTTCTTACCAGAAGGCATTGACGCTGGAGACGGCGAAGGCGAAGCCTGACCCCAAGGCCATTGCAGCAACGCAAAACCAGCTCGGCCAGGCGTACGGCAGGCAAGGTAAGACGAAGGAAGCCTCCGATGCGTATGAAGCAGCGGCAAAGGCCGATCCCACGCAGGCGGGGATGTACTACTTCAATGAAGCGGCGACGGCGTTCAATGCCAATTCCATGGATGAAGCCGCGGCGGCTGCGCAAAAGGCAGTGACAGCAGACCCGACCAAAGCTGACGCGTACTACATCGAGGGTCAGGCATTGATCCAGAAGGCTACGGTCGATCCGAAGACAAACAAGATCACCGCACCGCCAGGCTGCGTGGAGGCGTACCAGAAATATCTTGAGCTTGCTCCGACGGGGCCGCACGCGGAGGAAGTGAAAGGAATACTGCAGGGCATCGGCGCCAGCGTAGCCACCGGTTACAAGGCAGGCAAGAAGTAAGACACCCTTCGAGTGGGAGCAGGTCCCGGGTGAGCGAACCTGGGACTTTGCTTTATGCAGTCGTGCACAAAGAACGGTGCAGGGCATCCATTAACCCTATTGTTTTGCTTGAACTTGTTTCAATTTCAAGAATTTTTGGGCGAAGTAAAAACGAAAATTAACGTGGTTCCAAGAGAGAATTTGCCTCGTGTTATCAGACATTTGCAGTTGTGGAGATTTGGCCTTGACACCGGTTTAGGCCAACCATAGTATGCAGCCAGAAAGTTCTGATGGCTTTGCCTCCGTTGGAACTATTCTCCCTAAAGAAGAGGCCGCCCTGTTGCCGGGCGGCCTTTTCGCGTCTCGGAAGCCTTCGCTTGCGGTGAGTGATCCCGTCAGGCTGGGGTCGCATCCAATTGGCCACGAGGGACTTTGGTAACGCATTGGGTTCACCACTCACAAAATGCGTTGCTAAAGGTTTGGCCGGATAGTGCAGTAGAAAGGCAGGCAATTCAAGACGAACTCAAAGGGAGGGCCGGGGTATGCATGAGTTCTTTGTAGGGATGATCTTCATCGCGATTGTGATGACTCCGTGCGTTGTGGCGCTCACCACAAGGCCATACCAGTCTGAAGGCAAGTAGACGCAGACGGAGATGTTGCAGCGGGCCGGCGTGAAAGCGCGCGGCCCTTTTCCTTTTCTAGAGCGAGATGCAAGCTGGCCGGGCAGTGCGTTAGAGTGGCATGTCGGTAAGAGAGGCCGGACCAATGTGTGAGACGAGGAAGATTGTGCGCGCGCTCCTGGCATGGGGCGCTGTGGCGGCGCTGAGCGCTCGAGTATGCGCGCAGGATACGCGGACCGTGACGGAGCCGAAGATCCCAACGGCATGCATGAAGCTGCAGGCGACGAAGGTTTATACCGGTGCGCTGTGGGACGATGCGACGGAAGCGAAGGAAGATACCGCGGCCATCCAGGCGGCGATCGACGGCTTTGCCGGTAAGTGCCAGGCGGGGCAGGCGATCGAGCTGACGGCGGGCGCGAAGGGGGCGAATGCGTTGCTTAGCGGCCCGATCGAACTGAAAGAGGGCATCACGCTGCTGGTGGACAAGGGCGTGACGCTGGTGGCGTCCCGCAATCCCGCCGACTATGACGTGCGCGGAGCGGGCACCTGTGGAACGATCCCGTCGAAAGGGCCGTGCAAGGCCTTCATCACGATTCGCGCGAAGAATGTGGCCATTATGGGGGACGGCGTGATCGACGGGCGCGGCGGCGCGAAGCTGTTGGGGCAGAACATCTCGTGGTGGGGGCTGGCGGTGAAGGGCGAGCCAACTGCCGACCGGCCGAATGGCATTCCTTACAGCGATCCCCGGCTGATCTCCGTCTCCGACGCTGATGGCTTCACCATGTACCGGATCACGCTGCACGATTCGCCGAACTTCCACGTGGGGGTTTCGCGGACGAATGGGTTTACCGCCTGGGGGGTTCACCTGAAGACGCCGGTGCATGCGCCTGGGCCGAACGATCCACGGCCAAGGAACACCGACGGGATTGACCCGGGCTCGTCGAGTAATGTCACCATCATCCATAGCTGGATCGACAACGGCGACGACAATGTGGCGATCAAGACCGGGACTACGCACATGAGCGTGATCGACGACCACTTCTATTCGGGGCACGGGATGTCGATCGGCAGCGAGACCAACACTGGCGTCAGCGACCTGCTGGTGGATGGCGTTGTGGAGGACCACACCACCAGCGGTGTGCGCATCAAAAGCAACGCCACGCGCGGCGGACTGGTGGAGAACCTGACCTACCGCAACATGTGTTTGAGGGATGTACCGATTCCTATTGCGATCAGCCCGTACTACAACAACCAGACTACCGAGGGGTTCGTCGATCCCGGCATCAAAGGCAACCGCATCCCGGAGTACCGCAAGATCACGCTCGAGAACATTACGGACACCACGCCGGGCGATGTGCTGATTGCAGGCT
>DATNAU010000123.1:0-14625 GCA_035572415.1 Acidobacteriaceae bacterium | reverse complement strand
CGCCGCTCTGCTCGTGGCGCCAGTCTGCTTTGCGCAGAAGCCTGCCGCGGCGAACGCTGATCCAGCCGTCACCGTCACCGACAACGGCACTTCGTGGACACTCGACAACGGCATCGTGAAGGCAACCATCACCAAAAACGGCGGCGGCCTCACCGCTCTCTCCTACAAGGGCTTCGATACCGGCAGCCGCGGCGTCTGGGAGCACACGCCACAGGGCGCGCCTTCCGTTACAAATTCCGTCACCATCGATCCTGCAAGCAACGGCGGCGACCGCGCCGAGGTCGCCATCAAGGGCGTGGGCGGCGGCACGTTCACCTTCACGCGGGGCGCACCGGGCGGCGGCACCACCTGCGACATCGAGTTGCGCTATTCGCTCGGTCGCGGCGACCACGGTCTCTACACGTATTCCATCTTCAGCCATCCCGCCAGCTATCCCGCGGCCGGCGCCGGCGCGGAAGACCGCTTCGTCGACTTCATCAGCCAGAAGTTCGACTGGATCACCGTCGACAAGGATCGCAACATGCTCGAAGCCGCGCCCACCGACTGGGGCACCGGCGTCGTCGTGCATGCCAAAGAGCAGCGCATCATGTCCAAAGGCGTCTACAAAAACTCCGTCGAGCACAAGTACAGCTACTCCGGCATGCAGTACCGCACACCCGCCTACGGATGGAGCGACACGAAGGACCACGTTGGCATCTGGTTCATCAATCCGACGGTCGAGTACCTGAGCGGCGGCCCCACGCGCATCGACCTCGACGCACATTATCACGACACCGACAATCCCAATCCCGTCATCCTCGACTACTGGCACAGCGGCCATTACGATGGCGCGCGAGTGAACGTCGCTGCGGGCGAGGAGTGGACCAAGGTCATCGGCCCCATCTTCGTCTACATGAACTCGCTCGACCATCCGCAGGCCACCACAAAGGCAGAGCTCGACACGCTCCAGGCGACCGAGGGCAATCCAACCATCCCCGCAAGCTGGACGGCGAATGCCAACGCGCTATGGCAGGATGCGCTCGCCCAGGCGAAGAAAGAAAACACCAAGTGGCCTTACGCCTGGGTCAAAGGCGTCGACTACACACCTGCCCCCGAGCGCGCCACGGTCAAGGGCCGCCTCGTGCTCGACGATCCTCTCGCGCCGGCGGGCACCTCAAAGCTGCTGCCGCACCTCGTTGTTGGACTCACTCACCCGGACATCGATCCCGCAAGCATTCCGCGCCCGACATTCACAGGATTTGGCGGCAGACCGGCAGGAGCTGCTGGGCAAAGTCCTCGTGCGTCTGCGGCTGGGACGCAACCACTCGGCGTTCCGGGCGGCGCTAACACTGCACAAGGTCCTCGCCCCGGCGGTGGCTTTGGCGGAGGGCGCGGCTTCAACTTCACCCCTAACCCCGACGCCGGAAGCTGGATTCACGACGCCCGCTGGTATCAGTTCTTCAATGACGGTTCACCCGACGGCAGCTTCACCATCACCAAGGTCCGTCCCGGCAAGTACACACTGCACGCATGGGCCGACGGCGTACTCGGCGAATATGCAAAGGCGGACATCACCGTCGAGCCCGGCAAGACCCTCGACCTCGGCAAGCTCGTCTGGAAGCCGGTGCGTTACGGCCACCAGGTATGGGAGATCGGCAAGCCCGACCGCGCCGCCGACGAGTTCCTGAAAGGCGACCCCAGTAACTATTGGCTGTGGGGATGGAACCTGCGCTACGCGCTCTGGTATCCGCATGGCCTGACGTACACCATTGGCAAGAGCACGCCCGCGAAGGACTGGTTCTTTGAAGAAGTCCCGACCGCCGACAATATGTCCTGGCTGAATCCCGATGCCAAGGACCCCAAAAACCAGCGCTTCGGCTGGGTCAAGGCTGAATCGCTGCAGCAGTATCCGCAGACCGATCAGACCGGCCCGTGGCGCGTCTATGGCCGCGGCACCGAAACCGTCTGGACCGTCAAGTTCAACATGCCCAAGGCCGAGCATGGCGTCGCCTCGCTGCGCGTCGCCCTCGCCGGCGCCGACGGCCTCCGCAATGGGCTGCCGGTCTCGGTCAACGGCCAGAGCGTTGGCGCTATCGGCGACGGCAGCAATCCCGACAACCCGCGCATCATCCAGACCAATGCCATCCGCTACAACACGGACAAGGGCCTCTGGCAGGAGCGCACGCTCAAGTTCGACGCGTCTGTGCTCAAGCCCGGCGAAAACACCATGACCTTCACCGTTCCCGCCGGCGACCTGCAGAGCGGCGTCGTCTGGGACTATCTCCGCCTCGAACTGGACGAGAAAGCAACCATGCCCGCGAAAGTCGAGTAGTCCGAGCATCGATGCCCTCACTCCAGCCAACGATGCACTGCTTCTTGTTTTGTCATTCCCGTAGGGAATCTGCGTTTCGCATCCCCGGCAGGAATATCCCATGAGACATACACCGTCCGCACTGCTGTGCACGTTGCTTGTCTGCGCGAGCGCGTCCCCCACTCGCGCGCAAACTGCTCCGCCCGATCCGCACTACCGCACCGGCCCGCAGCTCTATTCGGATGATTTCGAACATGGGCTCGGCCAGTGGTTCGTCGAAATGGAAAAACCCGGCGCCGTCACCATAAAAGACGGCGCGCTCGACATCGACGTTCCCGCCGGCGTCACGGTCTGGTTCCGTAAGGAACTGGAAGGACCGGTCATGATCACCTACGAGGCGACCTTGATCTCCGCCGGCGGCCCCAACGACCGCGTCAGCGACCTGAACAGCTTCTGGATGGCAACCGATCCGAAATCTCCAAACGATCTCTTCGCCCATTCGCGCAGCGGTAAATTCGCGGACTACAACACGCTGCGCATGTACTACGTGGGCCTTGGCGGCAACGGCAACACCACCACGCGCTTCCGCCGCTATATCGGCGATGCCGTCGAGCGCCCGCTGCTCCGGCAGAACGATCTCTCGGTCGCGCAGCATCCCGATCTCGGCATCACCGCGAACCGTCAGCAGACCGTCACCCTCATCGCCGACGGCCCCCTCATCCAGTACTGGCGCGACGGCAAAAAAATCTTCGAGATGACCGACCCGGAGCCATACACCCGCGGCTGGTTCGGCATCCGCACCACAAAGAACCACATGCAGGTGCGCAACCTCCGCATCCTGCGCCTGGTGCCAAACGAATAGCTGGGTGCCCCATTCATCGCGCGCCTTTGCGCGATGAGTGGGAGACCCATACATTCCGGGCCTTTCATCGAAAGCATTTTGTTCTCGCAATCTCCGCGCTTGTTCAATACAATTTCAATCAGCAGAAATGAAAGAGCCCCGAGATTATTCCTCGGGGCTTTCGCCTTTTGAGCATTGTTCTTTCAAATATTTAGCCGTAAGCGTCCTGGTATCAAGAAGTTGCAGCCAAAACGCTGCAACTTACAGAATACAAGGGACTTAGGTACGCGAGGGGGGGACCCCCTCAGTTCCGAGGCCTCTGCGCACCGCCCGCACCAGGAGCCTGTCCAGCACCGGGCGCGCCCTGTCCGCCTTGCCCACCGGGACGGAACCTTCCGCCGAACTGCCGCTGCACACGCACCGCAGCCGCCGTCGGCAGTTGGTCCTTGCACAGCTCCAGCACCTCGATGCATTGCAGGGAGGTCTGCGAGGCCTCGTTGGTGGACATCCGCGGGTCTTCTTCAATCGGCCGCAGCGCATCCGGCGGTGAGACGATATGCGCATTGGTGATGCCGCCGCCCTGAGTCATGAGGATCTCAATCGCCTTCTTCGCGTAGGCCACGTTGCCCGTCTTCGCGTACGCCCACGCCGCCAGCCGGGCGCCGCTCTGCCCCGGCGGAACATACTGAGCGTCCGCGCCCTCGTTCTTCGTGGTGCGGTCCTTGTCCCACACCTCCGCCGGCGCGTTGCCGATGCGGCACAGCCGCAGCCACGCCTCGGCGAGGTCATCACGGCCCAGCAGCGGCACCAGCTCGAACATCACCTCGCCGCCGCCCTGGATGGTCGCGAGGTTGTAGTTCGCCGGCACCAGCTTGCCGGTCTGTGGATTGGGGATCGCAGTCAGCTTGCCCGTCTCCGGATCGAAGCCGACCGTCGCCGCCAGCGCCTTCGAGTTCGCCTCCGGCTTGCCGGTCTCAAGGCCGTACGGCATGGCGGCGATGGAGTCCACGCCGGCTAGGATCTTGTTGAGCCACTTCTTGTCGCCCGTGCGCTCCCACGCGGTCATCCAGTTGCCGCACAGCGCGAACCAGTCCGGCCCGATGCGCAGGCGATACTTTGGCTCGCCGGGCAGTTTGGGCTCAGCCTCGCGCATCGGATCGAAGTTCGCGATCCCCATCGGCGCGAACTCGGCCACTTCGGTCAGCAGGTCGCCGGTCCGTTCATCCGTAGTCAGGTAGTAGAAGGGCCGCCAGTGCGCCGCCTGCGAGATGCGCGCTTCTTTCGCGCCGTCGCCCCACTTGATGACGTTGTGGCGTGAACCGAGACCGCGCATCGGGCCGAGGTGATACGTATCGCACTCGCTGGTGTTGCGTGTGTGCGCCTCGGCCAGCCGGAAGAGGTCCGCGCGGCCGCTGCGCAGGTAGCTGTACCACATCCACAGCGGCGCGCCGAGCTCGGTGTTGTCCCACGCGTGCCCGCCCCAGTCGTAGTGCCAGTCATGCCGCGCGGCGGAGTAGGAGTGCATGAAGTCGCCGAACTGCCAGAAGCCATACCAGCTGCGGTCCTCCACCTGCCGCTCGTAGTAGGCAAGGACGGAGTCGAGCCCGTCCTCGATCGACTTCTTGAATGCAGTCGAGCGGTCCGGCAGGCTCCACGCGCCGAAGACGCCCGTGGAGTGGATGTACTCCGGCGACGCGGCCAGCAGCGGCAGCTTGTTGCCCGCTTCGGACATGGAGGCCGTTTCCGCCCGCTGCGGCCACGCCACGCCGGGATAGAGCGTCAGTTCGCTGGTGCGCGCCACGCCATGCGCGGTGCTGAGCCCAGGCTGCGCATCTTCATACGCGGCGTCGAGACCATGGCCGGCGAGATCGTAGTAGCGCATGTCCATCTCCGGCGCCTCCGGCGACCACAGCCACGCGACCAGCTTGGCCGTCGGGCTGGCGGCGTTTCGGACTTCAAGACCGGAGGGATACGACTGCCAGAAGTTCTTGATGCACACGCCGAGGCCGCCCTGCAGATCGCTGATCGACGCAAGACCGCTCGCGCGCTTGCCCGCGGCGGAGAAGAGCCACGTGCTCTTCGGGTTGGTTCGCTTCACGATGGTGAAGCCATCCGGCGCGGGCTGCGCCAGCTTGAAGTCGTCCCAGATGGCGTTCTTGCCGAACACAGGGCTGCCTGTAAAAGGCTGACCGGTCTCCTGCGCGACGCTGCCTCCACCGGGCTGCAGCGGCTCGGACCAGACGCCGCCGTCCGGCCCGGAGAAGCGAACGGTGCGGTTGCGGGGCTCGTCGCGCATGGGCACGTCGAACTCGAGGCCGAGGCCACGCACGAAGTCCTTGTCCTGGTCGCCATCGAAGACGATGGTGTGGACCAGCCGCACGTCCGCCTGGCCCGAGTAGAAGTAGAGACGAACGGTAAACGGCAGCCACTCGCGTTTGGACTGTTCGCCGCGATGCATGCCTTCGATCCTCACCACCGCTCGCACAGGACCTTGCTGCTCGACCGTGACGTGCTTGATGTCGCTCGTATAGCGCTCGCGCTTCGGCGAATTGACGGGATCATCCGTCGGGCCGCTCTGCAGGATGCAGACGAGCTGTCCTGCACCGGCGATCTGCTTACCGCCGATCGTCATGGAGCTGACAATGTTTGCGCCACTCGTGGGAATCACGCACTGCAACGCGCCGGTATCGACGGTGATCGCGCGAGCATCATTCTTCACCGTCAGCGATCCAGCCGCGCCGGAGGGTCCGCCCATCGAGAGGGTTGCAGGCGCGCTGATGCCCGCGGGAACTACGGTCGCAAAGCCGCTCCACTTCAGCGAGCCATCGGGCCAGTACGCCATCGGCCAGCTTTGCAGAGGAAGAGACTTGCCTTCCGCGACAAGATTGAAGCTCGCATCTTTCCGCACCGCGCCTTGCGCCCACGGCACGCCCCAACTCACGCCCGTCACCATCGCGGGCTTTTCCGGCCCAAGCCAGGAGAGCGAAACCTGGCTGGGTGCAGATGCGGCACTGCGGGTCGCCCCTTGGGCGGGCACAGCGGCGCGCAGCAGGTTCGCATCGGCAAGGCTAAGTCCAGCGCCGGCGAGTGCGGCGTCCTTCAGAAAGTCACGGCGTGTTGGGCTCACAGCAAAAACTCCTTGAGTTTGGTTCAGGCACCTTTAGCGAGCGGCGCACGGGCCGACGCCATTATGGTCTCGGCGAAGGGCCATTGAAAAGTTCAGTGCGAAGATCGTACTCGGTCATTGCACGCAAATCTTGAGTACGATGGGTGGACGTTCGACACGCTCGAGAGGACTCCACATGAAACCGAATCGCCGCGAGTTCACCCTGTTGGGAACCAGCACGCTCCTCAGTTCCATCACCACGCCCATGCTGGGCCAGTTGTCTGCGCAAACATCCGCGCCGAACGATTCCGCAAAGCGGACAGGCTCGCAGGACGATGTGCCCTGGTACATGCGCGTGCGCCGCACGGGCCAGACCAACTTCAACGAGCGCGATCCGCAAAACGCAGATGTGGAAGGATGGGCCGATTACTGGGCCTCAGCCAAGGTGGAAGCCGTCGCACTTTCTATATCTACGTTGGTCGCGTTCTATCCCACCGATGTTCCATTCTTTCCGCGCAGTCCATACCTGAATGGCCGCGACCTCTTCGGCGAGTGCGTTGCCGCGGCGAAGAAGCGCGGCCTGCGTATCTATGGCCGCATGAGTCCCGATGTGCACAAGGAAGACGACGCGGTACTCGCCGCGCATCCGCAGTGGTTCCGGCGCGACCGCAGCGGGAACCTGCAGCACGCTGCGCCCGGCGTGCTCTACACCTGCCAGTTCGGCGGCAGCTTTACGGAGTTGCAACCGGCGATCATGCGCGAGGTGATGTCTCGCTATGAGATCGATGGCCTCTACATGAACGGCTGGCCAACGGAGCAGTCCTGCTGGTGCGAGAACTGCCGCAAAATCGGCGAGCCGCGCTCGCCGGAATATCGTGCCGCTTTGTTGCATGGGGCGATCGAACTGATTGGGACGTACACCCAGATCGCCACCGATAAGCATCCGGATAATTTTTACTCGTGCAATCTCGGCGGCGGGTTGATGGAATCGGGGCTGGATCAGTGGGAGCTGACGCGAGGCGCGCTCTGGTACACGGCGGACAACCAGGCGCGCGAGGGAGTAGT
The DNA here is from genome assembly GCA_035572415.1 of Acidobacteriaceae bacterium. Lineage (GTDB taxonomy): Bacteria > Acidobacteriota > Terriglobia > Terriglobales > Acidobacteriaceae > Edaphobacter. The sequence goes on along the minus strand of DATNAU010000123.1, from coordinate 7,323 downwards.
CGCACCAGTATGGGGCGACGCGCAGCAGGTGAAGGTTGCGCGCGCATCGATGCCGTATCATCCGGTTGCCGCGGTGACTGCCAGCTATTCACGCAGCGGCCACTACATGTGGCGTAACGTGACCGGCGAGACTGCCGAGGCGGAATGCCGCATGGCGCAGACCTCCGCCACGGGCGGCGTGATCTGGTATCACCATCTCGGCATGGAGCAGGGCTTCAAGGAAGACCGCCGGTGGCAAAAGCTGGGCCGCGAGTTTCTCGGCTGGCACGCGAAACACGATCGCCACTTCCACAACGTGCGCTCGATGGCCAAGGTCGCGATCATAGCCGCGCCGCATTCGAACTCCACCTATCCCGCACCGGCGAACGAGCCTGTGACCGATGCTGTCGAAGGGTTCTATGCAACGCTGCTGGAGGCGCGAATTCCGTTTGAGTTTATGCATGAGCGCGATCTGTGGAAGGGGCGTCTGGACCTCTATGACATGGTGATTCTGCCCAACGTGGCATGCCTGAGCAATGAACAGGCCCAGGCGTTGCGCGATTACGCCAGCGCGGGCGGTTCACTGATCGCGACCTTCGAGACTGGCCTCTACGACGAGGCTGGCAAAGCGCGTGCCGACTTCGCACTAGGCGAGGTCTTCGGCATCAAGAAGTCGGGGCCGCGCGAGAAGGCGCAGCTGGCAACGAGCGGCCAGTCCATGCTGCCTGTTTACCTGCAGAGCCTGCGCACAAAGCATGCGCTCAACGCGGGCTTTGACGACACAACATGGATCGCCGGGCCAATCTGGCGTGTACCGCTCGCGCCGGTCGCCGATGCCCCAATGACGTTTATCAATGCGTATCCCGGATACCCGACGGAGACGGTCTATCAACGCGAGCCGCCCACCGACTTGCCGACCATCGTGGCGCGCGAGCAGGGCGCATCGCGATTCTGCTATCTGGCGGGCGATACCGACGCCTCGTTCTATCGGCTGGACAACGGCGACCTCGCGCGGCAGATGCTGAACGCCGTCAACTGGACCCTGAACGGCAAAGCTGGAGTCAACATTGCGGGTGATGGCCTAATGGAGGTTACCGCGTGGGAGACCGAACCCGGCTTCGCGCTGCACATGGTCAACTACAACGGGCCGAACGCCTATCGCGGCAAGATGCGGAAGCTGCTGCCGCTGGGGCCGCAGACAGTGCGTATGGAACTGCCGCGCGATGTCCGCATCCAGCGGGCCTCGCTTCTGCGCGCCGAAAAGCCGCTGCCCTTCCGCCAGAACGGCCGTATCGTCGAGTTCACGGTACCGTCGGTGGGCGCTTACGAAGTTGCCGCGCTGGAGGCCCGATAATCTTTGCTACTCACCTGCCTTGATCTACCGGAACGCAATCTAGGCAAAAAAGTCATTGAAAATATTTAAGATCATGGGACTGCAACCGAGAGATTCGCATCGCACAGGTGTTGAAAGTTGCATAACACCTATCGCGAACAAGGAGCGAGCATGGCAAAGCAATCTGTGGCACTTCTGGGGCTTGGCACCATGGGCAGCGGCATGGCCGCGAATCTTCTGAAAGCCGGCTTTCCCCTTGCGGTGTGGAACCGCACCGCGGCCAAAGCAGAACCGCTCGCAAAAAAGGGCGCTCGGATTGCATCGACACCTGCCGATGCCGCAAAGGGCGCGCAGGTCGTCGTTGCCATGCTTGCGGACGACGCAGCCTCCCGCCATGTCTGGCTCGGGGAGAACGGTGCGCTCGCCGCGGCGGAGAAAAGCGCTGTCCTTATCGACTGCAGCACCGTGTCGCCGGCGTGGATCTCCGAGCTTTCGAGTCACGCAGCCCAGCGCGGTCTGCACCTGCTGGACGCGCCTGTCACGGGTAGCCGCACACATGCCGAGGCCGGCCAGCTGAGTTTTCTCGTCGGCGGCGATGAAGCCACGTTGAATTCCGTCTGGCCCGTGCTCGAATCCATGAGCAAGGAGATCGTGCTGCTCGGCCCCATCGGCTCCGGCGCAAAGCTCAAGCTGATTAACAACTTTCTCTGCGCCGTTCAGGTAGCCTCGCTTGCGGAAGGCCTTACCTGGATTGAGCGCAGCGGTCTGGATCGCGACAAGGCACTCGCGTTCCTCAAGGCCGGTGCGCCCGGCAGTCCGCTGCTTGGCTCCATCTCCGCGCGGATGACGGCAGAGGATTACACGGTCAACTTTTTTCTGCGCCTCATGGCCAAGGATATTCGCTACGCCGAGAACGAGGCAGCCAGTTGCGATGTGGAACTCTCCACCGCGCTGGCCGCGCGCAGGCTCTTTGAAAATGCAGTGGAGCAGGGCTATGGCGACAAGGACATGTCCGCGGTAATCGAGCCGCTTCGCAACAAATAGCGCGCGCGCATATCATCGGAATCGATGCGAATCAGCCGGAAGGTCCAGCAGTTCACTGAGTCCGTAATCCGCGAGATGTCGCGGCATGCTATCGAGCTCGGCGCGGTCAACCTCGCGCAGGGCTTCCCCGATTTCTCCGCGCCGGAAGAGATCAAGCGCGCCGCGCAGCAGGCCATCGCCGCAGATATCAACCAGTACTCGATCACCTGGGGAGCGCGTGACTTTCGCCGGGCGATTGCAGACAGCTTCGTGCGCTGGCAGGGGACCGAGATCGACCCAGAACGCGAGGTCGCCGTCTGTTGCGGCTCGACCGAAGCCATGATCGCCGCGCTGCTTGGCCTCGCAGATCCAGGCGAAGAGATCATCGTCTTCGAGCCGTTCTACGAAAATTACAACCCCGACGTGATCCTCTCTGACACGGTGATGCGCTACGTTACGCTGCATCCGCCGAAGACGGACAGCGATGACTGGACCTTCGATCCCGCCGAACTGCGTGCAGCATTCAGTTCGAAGACACGCGCCATCATCATCAACACACCGCATAACCCGACGGGCAAGGTTTTCACGCGCGAAGAACTGGAACTGGTCCGCGATCTCTGTCTCGAGTTCGACGCGCTGTGCATCACCGACGAGATCTACGAGCACATCCTCTATGACGGTGCACGGCACATTTCCCCGGTCACCATCGATGGCATGCGGGATCGCACCGTGACCATCAACAGCCTGTCGAAGACCTACAGCGTCACCGGCTGGCGGGTGGGCTGGGCCATCGCCGCGCCGGAGCTCTGCACCGGCATCCGCAAGGTGCATGACTTCCTCACAGTCGGCACCGCTTCGCCATTGCAGGCGGCCGGCATCACTGCGCTGGGCATGCCGCCTAGTTACTATGCAGAACTCTCTGAACACTATTCAGCACGCCGCGGTCTGCTGCTCGCGGCGCTGCGCTCCGCGGGCTTCCATGCATGGACACCGCGCGGCGCGTACTACATCATGACGGACATCTCCGGCTTTGGCGCGGAGAACGACCGCGCCTTCGCCATGCAGATGGTGCGCGAATTCGGCATCGCCGCCGTGCCCGGCTCCAGCTTCTATCGCGCAGGCCAAGGCGGGTCGCAGCAGATCCGCTTCACCTTCTGCAAGAAGACCGAGACGCTCGAACGTGCGGCGGCTAATCTGCGCAACATGGCGGAACAACTCAGATCGACCGCGGGCGCGCGCGCTTAGTCTTCCCAGGAGATTGGTTCGATGTTTATCCAGCAATTCAGCGAGGGCGAACCATTCCGCTGCGCCGGCAATGAATTCATCATGCTGCTGCCGCGCGAGGCATCGGGCGCGTGCGAGGTGGTGCTGCAGATGGTCGCGCCCGGGGGCACAACCCCGCCCAACAGCCACGAAACCTTCCAGCAGGTGTACCTCATCTGGAGCGGAGAGGCGGAAATCTTCCTCGGCAAGGAATCCCGCCGCGTGACCGCGCCGGCGGTCGCCTTCGTTCCCGCGCGCACCGAGCACTGGGTTAGGAACCTCAGCGCCCATCGCGAGCTGCACTACCTCTACATCAGCGTCTGGCCCGACGGCATTCCTGCAGAGGAGATCGAAGGCGGATGGAAGCAGGTCTACGCGAAGATTATCGACACCTACGCCAGCCGCGGTTATCCACCCGAAGGCAAGCCCGCAACATCGGAGATTGCATGAAGATCACCGACATCGCGATCAGCGTCATCGCCAACCCGCATTCGGAGATGGTCACCGGCGGCATCAAAGGCGGTCGCGCCGCGCACGACATCGTCTTTCTGCAAATCAAGACCGACGAAGGCCCGGAGGGTCACGCCTTCGCCTGGGGCGGACGCAGCGGACAGGCGACGGCACATCTCATCGCCAGCATCATCCGTCCGCTGCTCATTGGCCAGGACCCGCTCAACCGTGAACGCCTCTGGCAGGAGGTCCGCCGCATGGACCGTTGGTGGGGTTTCCTGCCCATCTACGCGCACGGCCCGGTCGATGTCGCGCTGTGGGACCTTGGCGCGAAAGCTGCGGGCCTGCCGCTCTATCGCCTGCTCGGCGCGTACCGCACCAAGCTGCCTGCATATGCAAGCTCTCTGATCCTGCCCACGACTGAAGCCTTCGTCACGCAGGCAAAGCAGTATCGCGATATGGGCTACACCGCATACAAAATTCATCCCTGGGGCGACCCCGCGCGCGACACCGAGGCCTATCGTGCGCTGCGTTCCGAGCTTGGCTCCGGCTACGTGCTGATGACCGATCCCGTCGCGGGCTACACGCAGCAGCAGGCGCTGCGCATCGGCCGCGAGCTGGAACGCCTCGACTACTACTGGTTTGAAGAGCCGCTCTCAGACTACGACCTCTATGGCTATCAGGAGCTCGCCCGCAAGCTGGAGATTCCCATCGCCGGCGTCGAATCCACGCCTGGCGGACTGTTCGGCACAACGCAATATCTTACGCAGCGGGCCGTCGACATCGTGCGCAGCGACGTCTCCTGGAAGGGCGGCGTCACCGGCCTGATGAAGACCGCCGCGCTCTGCGAGGCCTTCGGCGTGAACTGCGAGGTACACACAACGACGAACGCGCTGCTCGATCTAGCCAACCTGCACGTCAGTTGCGCGATCCGCAACTGCGAGTACTTCGAGGTGCTGATCCCGCAGGAGCCGTTCTCGTTTGGCGTGAAGAACCCCATTCGCATCGACAAGGAAGGATTCGTGCATGTTCCGGAAGGCGCTGGCCTCGGCGCGGAGATCGACTTCGACCTCCTGGACAATCACCTGATCTGCAAGGTGTAGCCGGAACCGGGTCTCCGCAGGCGCGCTGAAAGCGCGTTACTGTAGCCTGGGGCGCAGCCCCAGGATTCTTGCAACATAAGAGATGTGCGGGCTGAAAGCCCGCGCTACGGCTGCGTCGGTGCAGGAATTGGCCATCACGCCGCGAGACTTATTGCTCCGCTTCTGCGTCCACCAAAGTGGCTGGACCACCAGCCACTGATCCCGAAATCCCAGGCGTTCGGCGCGTCGGTATATCGATACGCGTGTGCGCGGAGTGTAAGAGTGCAAGCAGCCGTTCGTTCTAAATCGTTCCCAATCCACACCCGTCGCTCGCGCAAATCTGCTCTCGCGATGCTGGTGGCGGTTTTCGCACTCACGTCCAGCGCAGCCGCACACGCGCAGGTTCCCACCGGCATTCGCCCCGCGTCGCTGCCGCCTGCGCAGAACGACACGCGAAACTCGTCCTACGCGAAGGAGCCAGGCCTGCTGTTTTATCTCTCGGGCGATCACGGCGACTTTCGCGCCGACTACGCCGCCAACGGCCGTCCCGATCCCAACTTCCAGTCCGACGTACAGATTCTGCCCAACGGCGCTCACGGCAGCTACATCCAATGCGGCAACAACCAACTGCTCAGCTACTGGGCTGCCGGTAACATCTATTCGCAGCGCGGCACGCTGTCGTTCTACTGGCGCTCGCGCGATCCAGTCGACCAGACTGCCTTTCCCGTCTTCCGTGTAGGCTACGCGGACCATTCCAGTTGGGACCAGACGTGGCTGCGCATCGACTACAACGGCCACGGCTTCGACGCCTTCGTCACCGACATCAATCTCGGCCGCACCCGCGTGTCCGTTCCCATCGCAAGCTTCCCCAAACCCAGCGAGTGGACGCACCTCACGCTCACGTGGGACGAGACCACCGGCATTCGGTTCTACATCAACGGCAAGCTCGCTGCGGAGAAGGCCGCGACGGGCATGTTCGACGCGGCGCTTGATCAGTTTGGTCCGCACTCGCGCATCATCGGGCCCACGGGCGTTGAGAGCAGCTACAACTTCGACCGCGGCGGCGACATCGACGAGGTCCGCATCTATGACCGTGCGCTCTCCGACGAAAACGTCGCTCAGCTCGCGAAGGGCGAGACGCCGCGGAGCATTCCTGTTCTGAAGCGGTCTATCGCTCAGGGCAACGTCGGCGGTGATACTGCGTCCGCCTCAACCGTTGATCCGGCGGCTCTCCCAACCGAATCCTGGCGGCAGGAGTGGTGGTTCCGCTACGGATGGAACCGCCCCAACGACATTCCCGCGCCGCTCGATGGCCAGTACACCACGGTGCGCAAGGTGCAGATCAATGAGGCGTATGACCTGAAGCGCTGGTGGTGGCGCGGACTCGACGGCATCCGCGAGACTACGTGGCCGGGTGTCTACAACCGGTCGAAGCTCACCGGCCGATGGGACTATTTCCAGCTTCCGGACTGGGACTGCTACTCCGTCTCCGGCAAATCGATCACCTTCTATATGCCGAATGAGCCGTGGAACGACATCGAGATCGATGGCGGCGCGTGGGGCAATGTCTCGGCACTCACGCCCGGCAATGGCGATGCGCGCGCAGTCGCCGATCCCGATCAGTGGGACACCTCGCCGCAACTGGCGACCACGCTCTTCGAGCGCCCGCAAGGCCAGGAGCGCACCAGCAACCGCCTGGCGCAGCCCATCACCGGCGAGCGCATCCGCTTCACCAATGTGGTGCAGGAGTGGCCCATCGGCGAGCTCTCCGCCTACTACGTCCATCCGGGCCGCGAGCCGGCGAATGCATTCAAGCTGACGTATCGCCTCAGCTCCGTCTCGCCGGCGGACAATCCATCGCTCGACTCGCTGGTGGAGTGGATCGCCGGGCGTTATCCCACCGATGAACGCCAGACCGTGGTCGCCAGCGGCATGGGCGGATTCGGACGCGGCGGACGCGGCGGTGGATTCGCAGCAGCCGCGGGTGGTGAAGGCGGCGATGTCGCGGAGCCTGCCGCTGATCTCCCTGGCGCGCAGACCGGAACTCAACCTGGGCGTCCCGCGGGCGGTGCGCAAGGTGGCGGCCAAGGGACAGCTCGTCGCGGCGGACGCGGCGGTGCAGCGGGTTTCGGCGGCGGCGCTGCGCGGATTCAGCAATCCGGCCTTCCCATCGTGCACATCCTCATTCCCGTT
>DATNAU010000122.1:0-27738 GCA_035572415.1 Acidobacteriaceae bacterium | reverse complement strand
CTTGGTCAGCGTCTTTGTGTTGGGCAAACGCGATCAGAATCGGGAACTCAGGTCCTCCCAAGGTGACAATCCACAACGGGAGCTCCCTTTTCCGCAGGAGGAATAGCTCGCCGCGTCCAACGTCTTCGGGCTTATTCTCCTAATATCCTTCGCTGCTGCACCATGCGCACGATCCAGTATCCGGCCATTGCTGCGGCCAGATGCTTTAGCGTGTGCCCGCTGACGGTGCCGCGCAACGCAGAGAATACCTGCCGGTCGAACGTCTCGAGGAGTTTGGCGAGAACATAGAATCCCGCGACGACGAGGAGATCGCGTCCGCGTGTGTAGTGCGAGGGGAAGAGCAGCATGACCAGCAGGAAGATGACCGCATACGCCTGCACCGTCGCGTAGAAGCGCAGGTCCCCGACGCCGTGCACCTCGCTCCAGTACCATTGCGCTACGCTGGCTGTGCCAATGATCAGCAGCACTGGCAGCGCCCAGAGCCCGGCGCGCAGGCTCAACCTGTCCATGATCAGCGCGGCGATCAGCGACATAAACACGATGGTCATGGGCAGCCGATCCCACACCAGCCGCGCGTTGTCCGGATGCAGATGGTAGTAGCCCGAGCCAAACGCAGTGAGAATCAGACCCACGAACAAAACGGCATAAGGTAGTCGCTCGCGCGTGTCTACGAAATGTCGCGCGATTTCCTTCCCATGCAGGCACACCAGCCACACCAGGCCACTCGCGCCCGCCAGTGCAAAGGGAATGTTCGACACGACGTTCCAGAAGTTGGGAATGCCCAGCAACTCGCGCTGGTCGGCGAACTGATGGTACGAGAGCGGCTGGGGAATCCGCGGCAGAAGCAGGTCGATTACTACCAACGCAAGCGTCACGACGAGCAGAAACACCATGCTGGTCTTTCGCGAGATCAATCTGCTCTCCTCAAGCTAACCACGGTCTCTCACTAAACCCTGTACGGTACCTTCACCCCAGCCATCCCAGCCGGAAAGTCCTTCACGTTGCGCGTAACCAACTGCCGGTTCGCAACCTGCGCCGTCGCCAAGATGATCGCGTCTGGCAACTTGATCCGCATCTGCCGCCGGTTCGCTGCAGCGCGCTCCGCCACCGAGTCCGTCACGGGAAGTTGTTTGAAGTTCGCAAGAAATGCCCGCAGCATCGCTATGTCGGCCGGAGTCGTCCCGGCCGCCATAACTTCAATCCATGTGACTGTACTGATCGCTGGGGCGGCGCTGGACTTCAGTTCACGTGAAGCCTTTTGAATCCCTTTGAAGTAGTCGATCAGGATGTTCGTGTCGAACAGGTCTGCCAATTATCTCTCCCACTCGCTGCGCAGGCGCTCCTGATACGCAACGCCATCTTCGGAGCGGTCTTTCCACATGCCGAACGCTTCGTCGAATCCTGGGCGATTCTGCGCGAGGAAGCCCTTAACCGCCAGACGGATCAATTGCGCGCGAGAGGTCTTGCGCGAACGGCTCAGTTCGTTCAGTTCTTCGAGATCGTTGTCGGGCAAATCCACCAAGGTTCGCATGGATATCTCCTGATATACCCCGACGATATCATGGGTATCATGCGAGGCTACTCGTCGCGGATGGCGCCGCGGACCTGGTCGACCATGGCTGGCGGAATGTCGGTGATGTTGTGGGCCGTCTTTGCGTGCTCGGCGGCCTTCATCAGGACTTCCATTTCTGTTGCGCCCTTGGCCTCGAACTCGCAGCCGGGCATCAGATCGCCGCACCTCAATATCTTCGCCATCAATGTTCTCCTCGCATCGTTTCGTTAGCCCGTGTGCGGAGGATACTATGGCCTCGTTCGAACCGTCGTCAAACACGCAAGAAAAAGGCGCAGCCTCTGCGCCACACCTTTTCCCAACTTAGCCTCTGCTTTGAATCCGCGTTGATCCGTGCGAATCCGTGTGGCTTTCGCTTTACAGCTTCTTCTTCAGGTCGTAGGCCATGTTCTTGTGCGCGGCGACGCGGGTCTTGCCTTTGATCACGGCCTGCTGGAACTTCATGTCCTTGGTGTCCTTGGCCTCGCTGGTGAACTTGTCGAGCGCGGTGCCGTGATCGCTCACCATGTCATCCATGTAGCGCTTGTCGAAGTCCGCGCCGCTCATGCCGTTCAACTTATCGATCTCTTTCTGGTGATCGGCGTCGGGGCCGGTCGGCGCAGTGAGCCCCCATGCTTCTGCAAAGGGCTTCATGCTGGCCGTCATCTCCTTGTGTTCGGTCACCATCTTGTGCGCAAAGGCCTTCACCGCCGGATTGGTCGCCTTCTTTTCCGCCACCTCGCTGACGGCGATCTCGTTCTGGTCCGCCTGGGCGGCAAACGCGAGAAACTTCTTGTCATCGTCGGAGGGCGTTTGTGCCTTCGTCTGCGCCCTTGCCGGAACCATCATCGATGCAACCATCAGCCCGGTACAGCAGGCCATCGCAATACGCATCTGCTTCATTGGTTTGCTCCTCTCATCACCGCCTCGGAATCGTGCAGGCACGACGATGCTTCGCCGGCTTGCGCCAACTCCTGAGAGGAAGCAGAAGCGCGTGCAAGTTGCTTGCCGGAGTGTCGGCCCGGAAACAGGTCCGCTATCCGATCAAAACTTCGTTCACCTTTGGGTCCGCAAACCAATCGTTGCAGCCAACAAAGCGCGGCAGCGTCCGAAATATGACCACAATGACTATAATGGTCATATTGAGGTGACGGGGATGGGCACTTGGGCAGTGGCAGAGGCAAAAGCGAAATTCAGCGAAGTAATTGAGACGGCGCGCGAGCACGGCGCGCAGCAGATCACGCGCAACGGCAAGTTGGTCGGCGTGCTTGTCTCTCCCGAAGAATGGCAGGGGCGCAAGCGGCGAGAGTCTGCGAAGAAGAATGGACGCACGATGTCCGAGTTCTTCCGCAATTCACCTCTGGTCGGTTCGGGGATTAAGATCAGTCGGGTCAACCTTAGTCCACGCCCGGTGAAGTTTTGAGGACACTGCTCGACACGGACGTCATTTCGCAGGCGACGAAAGACCAGCCCAACGAGCATGTGCTTGAGTGGATCGATGAACAGGAAGAAGACGATCTGTTCCTTAGCGTCGCCACGCTGCTCGAGATTCGCGTCGGCATTGAGTCGATCGACCCCGGCAGAAAGCGCGAGAAACTGGAGCGCTGGCTGGTCCACGACCTTCCGGAACGGTTTGACGGACGTATTGTTCCGGTGGAGCGGCACGCTGCCGATCTAGCCGCGCGCATCATGGTGCGTTCGCGCCGCGACGGCTGGCACCTGCAGCCCATGGACTCATTGATCGCCGCAACCGCCATGGTCAATGACATGGCACTCGCCACGCTAAACCGCAAAGACTTTGAGCGGCTTTCGTCGCTCACACTAGTTGAATTCTGAGCCGGATACCTCCGAGTTGATAAACTCAGGTTGTAGGGTGGACCGCCGGGGAGGGGTTTTGGACGTCCCGCCCCGGCGGCCCAGGGTTCGCCAGCCGAACTGGCGATTCGCAGTTCCCTTTTGGAGTGGGAACCGGAAGCTCTACGCTGATTGCTGCGTTGCCATCGCTTGAACGACGCCCGCAATTTTCCTAGCTTCAGCAATGGTGAGATCGAACGGCAATCCCTGAATAAAGACAACTAGGTCTGCTCTGATCGGAATTGGAATGATGCCGCTTGGTATTGTTGCAGCGATCGAGGTTGCTCTTGGGCGTGAGGGATCTGATGCCGGATTTTCAGATTTTGAGGTACTTTTTGCGGCGCCCGTTGCGGCTCTACTCGGGTTCGTTGTCCGTTCGCGACTTTGAACGTTGGGCTTGAACTCAAGAGGATTCTTCAGATAGTTCGCAAAATCATCCAGAGCGGACTTCACCCTGCTTCTATACGTTCTGAGGCTGACCGGCGAGTAGTCCTTGCCGTGCAAATGACCAAAGCGGTTCATAACGTCGTCGAGGTCGATTGTCGTAACGTCCTGCGCCTCGCGATCATCGAGGATGTCGAGAACAGTGTTCACTGCGGCCTTGCGCGCCCGAGCTGTAGCCGGCGACATCAGACCTTTCTGTGCCACATATTCGAGAAACTCTACTGCTGCTTCGCGCGACCTCTTTCCGTCCATCTCGACCTCCTCGATATCTACTAGACATATTTATACATACATGATGTCCAATATGCAAGCGAGATAAGCCCGACTAAAACGTGCACGCAAAAAGGCCGCCATTGCTGGCGGCCTTTGTAGTTTTTGCGCCGAAGGCGCGTATCGCTGGACGCGAAGTGCTAGTCTCCGGCCACCGTCTCTTCGACCTGCGGCTTGGGAGCCGCGGGCTTGGCTGCGCCGATCTCGCCCAGGGCGACGAAGCCGCCGGGCATGTCGGGCTCCTTGAGGATCTCCTTGCGGTAGAGCTTGGCCATCTTCGCGTTCTCGGCGTCCTGCTTGATCTTCGCGTCGCGTGCGCGAATCTTCTCCTCGCGCGCGTTCTTGGCGATGCCGCTCTTGTCAAAGGTGTCATTGGCCGCGGCATTCACGTGCGCCTCGTTCAGGACCAGGTCGTACTTGTCCTGCATCTCAAGGCCGACCTTCTTGCCGCCCGCGAAGATCTCATGCCGTCCATGCTCCTCGTACCACTTGGTGAGCGTGGAGGTCATGTGCATCTTCTCGATGATGTTCCTCCAGCCTACGCCGGTGTTGTACGCGCAGAAGCTGATCTCGCCTTCCTGCGTGGCGTACGGGATGATGCACTGCTCGGTGCGGCGGAAGTCGTAGTTGAAGAGGTCCTGGAACCACATGCCGGCGATGAAGAGGAAGTTCCAGCGGTCGGCGCGCCGCTTGTTGATGTCTTCCATGGTGCGGTCGCCTGTCACCTTGCCGTAGTCCTTGCCGGTGGCGCCGAAGCACTTGTCGAACTTCTGCAGCAGGTCGGTGATTTTGAAGTGCGTGGGCGCCTCCGCCGGCTTGTAGTTGCGCAGCAGCGCGAGCGACACGCCAACAATCGATGACACCTTGCCGCGCGCCGCGTCGTTGATGCGCGCAACGTCCTTGGCCAGGCGATCGGCGTTCAGGAAGGCGGTGACCGGCACGGCTTCCTTCGTCTCCTTGTCGATCATCAGCGCCATGCCGATGCCGCAGTTCGGGTGGCAGCCGCAGGAGAGCTGGCCCCAGTCGCGGTCCGGTCCGTGGACAAGGTCGGCCCAGTCCGAGAAGGTGGACATGAAGCTGATGGGGAACCAGTCGCGCGTCGGCTCGCCGAGGCCGGTCTGGTCCTTCACATCGTGCGCCATGTGCGAGAGGGTGTAGCGCTGGGCGGCGCGGCGCTCGTCCGAAACCGCTTCATCTCTTCCCGTAAAGGAAACGGGCTGGAAGCTGAGGAAGTTGATCTTCTTCGGATTGTCCAGCGCAAACTGGATGATGCGGCCCACCTGCTCGTTGTTGATGCCGTTGACGATGGTGGTGACGGGGACGATGTCTACGCCGGCCTCGTGCAGGTTATGGATGGCCTGCAGCTTCACGTCGAACGCGTTGCCGACCTTGCGGTGCGAGTTGGCTGCGTTGCCGATGCCGTCGAACTGCAGGTAGGCATAGCGCAGGCCGGCTTCCGCGGCGGCCTTGGCAAACTCCTTGGACTTCGCGAACTCGATGCCGTTGGTTGCGGCCTGCACGGAGTTGTAGCCCACCTTGCGCGAGTACGCGACGGCATCGAGGAAGTAGGGCGATAGCGTCGGCTCGCCACCGGAGAACTGCACGCTCATTTGCCGGCGCGGCTTGATGGTGATCGCGTTGTCCAGCATGGTCTTGATCTCATCCCACGTCAGCTCGTGGACGAAGCCGACCTGGTTGGCGTCCATAAAGCACGGATCGCACATCATGTTGCAGCGGTTGGTCAGGTCGATGGTCAGCACCGAGCCGCGGCCGTGGGTAACAGTGGAAGTCCCGTGATTGTGGAGCTTGGCGTCATTGTGCGCGCGGATATCGCGGCCGGGGAAGACCTCTTCGAGGTGCTTGAACATCGCCGGATCGATCGACATCACGTCCTCAAAGTGGCCGTGGATGGGGCAGTCCTTCACCATCAGGATCTTGCCGTCGCGCTCGATGATCTGCGCCTTGATCTCGCCGACCTTCTCATTCAGCAGGATCTCGTGCGGCAGCTTGCCGTCGACGATCTGCTGGCGAATCTCCGGAACGCACTTCGGACAGAGCGAGTCCGTGGTGCGCGGCCAGCCGAGCGGCGGCTTCTCCTTCTGGTAGCTCTTCAGGAGCGGCTTATCGCTCCACTTCGGCGTGAAGCCGGGGTTGTCCGGAAAAAGGGAATTGACCTTGTTGTAGACGACCCATCCGCCCTTGGCGGCCTGAACCAGAAGGTTTTCAAAAACTTTCGCGCGCTTTGCCATGGTGAAGTCTCTCCTGATACTGCTTGATTCTGTTTTGGTCGGTACGGGCCGAGGGCTCTCGCTTAACGTGCGGGCCTGGGCGTGCTTCGGGGCCGGCTGACATCGACGCTGAAAATCTGCGACCTAAACTTCTACGACTGGGGCGGATCCTGATACATCCCGCGCCCTGGGACAGGGGCGCCATCCCCCTCAAGAATCTGATGCTTCTCCCGCATCCAGCTTATGGCTGGCGGGTGTCAGCAAGAAGCATTCTCCGCTGAACAGCGAGATTCTGCATTGAACGGGGATTGGAGGGGGTGAATGGGAGATAAACCGAGTTACTAGAGAGGGTTACGAGCCGGGTTCCAGCCCGTCTGCATATCCCTGTTTCGGACCCTAAGCAGCCGCCGCACATCGAACAGCACGACGATAAACTTCACCGCAGCAGCCCAGGGAAAGACGCGAGCCAGCCACACGTTCAGCGCGGCGGCCACAAAAGCTGTTTTGTCTGTGGTTGCGCCCGGCCAGAACGCGCGGGCGACGAAGTGGGCCTGCATCGACCAGCAGAAGACCGCAAATCCACCGAGGTCGAGAATCAGCCGTGCCCCCGCGCGTTGCATGGTCCACCATGGCCGAAGGAGATTGATGATCTCCAACACGAAAGTTGACGACGAAAGAGTGAGGACGGCCCAGAAGACGAATGTCCACTCCGGCGTCATCACGATGTGGAAGTTGCCCAGGCGGAGGGCGAGCGGCGGCGCCATCTCCAGCACCCAGAAGATGAGCAAGCACGCCAACCCGGAGATTGCAAAAATTGAATTGAACCGCGGAATCGTATGCGCTGAACGCAACGGCGGCAGCTTCCGCGGATTCCAGTTCGCAAAGAGCTTTTCCTTTGCTGACATCCGCTCGATGATGGCGAATACGAGGGTGACGGTGGCCATCCCGCCGAGCCAGCTATTCCAATCGCTTTTAATCAGCGCGGCGAATGGCGGAGTCCAACCCGTGCCCGGCATATGGCCGGCTGCGCGGCTGATCATGCCCGCGATAAGACCGACCGCCAGCGGGAGCAGGAAACTCACGAGAGTGACGATCTTCAGAACAAAGATGTAAATCGGGAAGAGCACCGGCCCGATCAGCGACCGCTGCGGCAGATAGCCGAGGGCGACTCTTGCGGGCGAGCCGCGCCGCCGCAGTAGGTCTTCGATCTCCGGTTCGGTGAGATGCCGCGCCAGCTCAGCCTCGCGCTCTTCCAGTTGCGCACGAAGATCTTCGGAGAGCTCGGCGATGATGTCGTCCTGCTGCTTCTTCGGCAGCCAGAATTTAACGGCCTGCAGATATCGTTCGATCAGTTCCATGGGTTTGCTCCATCACTGCGTTGAGCGAGGCATTCAGGCCCTTCCACTCCGCCAGCAGTTGTTTCAGGATTTGTGTGCCTTCTGTAGAAAGCCGGTAGAACCGCTTATTGCGTTTCTCGTGCTCACGCCACTCGCTCACCAGCAGGCCCTGAGCTTCGAGCCGTCGCAGGAGCGGATACAGCGTGCCTTCGTCCATTTCGATACCGCGGTCGGCCAGTTCCTTGCGCAGCGTGTAGCCATATCGTTCACTACGCAACGCGCCCAGAACGGCCACGATGAGGCAGCCTCGCCGAAGTTCCAGCTTCAGGTTTTCGAGCAGCGGCGATGAAATTTCAGAACTCACGACAATCCTGTATGGAACATACTATGTGCCACACAGTAGAAAATGTCAAGGATAATTCTTCAGCGGTATTTAGGGCGGCTTTATGGGAGGTTGAAATCGTCGCTCGAAATCTGGTCCAGCAGCCGTTGGGCGAAGATCACGCGCACATGGACATGGCGTGCGACGTCGGGCAGGAACTCGCTGATCAGGTTGTCCACCGGATCGGTCGCGTAGGAAATAAGGATGCGATTGGCCGTCGAGCGCCCGTCGGTCTGGAGGCCGGGAACGTACAGGTTCGCCAGCTCCGCGCCGATGGGATAGCCCGAGAGTGTGTTGACGTTCAGCATCGGCCGGCCGCTGTCACTGTGTGCGATGAAGGTATGTCCGACTGCGTGCAGCAGACGACGCGGAACAGACGCATTCGGCATGCGATGGTAGCGCGGGTCTTCATGCATCAGCGACGAGATTGCGAAGGTGGAGAAAAACTCCTGCGTGGCATCTTCGCTCAGGCTGTACATCGCGGCACGTCCGAAGCCCCCGAAACCCGGCCCAAAGCCGGTACGCGGGTTCAACGCCACGGTGAAGGCGGCCGCGTTGAAGATGGTGGCGAGGTTGCCGGGATCCTTCACATCGTGGACCGCCAGCCATCCCTTCTGGGCCGTCGTCAGGGGAGCTGGCGCGGGTGAATCGAGGAAGCGCGCATAGGTGGCCTGCGTCGGCGCCTGCAGGCAGGGCTCGCGGGAGCCGTCGGCCGATTCGGAATCGACCTCCGGGCCAATGGTCTTTCCGGGAGAAGCCGTCCGGCACTCCACTGCGAAGATCGACTCAAACTGCGCGGAGACGGGAGGGAGCGCGGAGGAATAGACCCCGGTGGCGGAACTGGATGAGGAGATCAGCGACGCGCCTGCCGGGTTCGCGAAGCTGGCTGGCGAGAAGTCCAGCGGGGCGGGAGCATCGGCGCGGGCCACAAGACGCGGCCCAACCAAGCGCCCAGATGATTGAGATGCCAGCGGTTGCATGGACAGGTCAGCCTGGGCCGCCGCCAGCGAGCAGGCCGCCGCGCAGACTGCAATGGTCATCATCCGCAGCGCTGGCTTGCTGGACATGCGTGGGCCCTTGGAATTGATTGCTGTCACCTCTATCTGTATCGGCAAACACCGTCTGTGACGAGAAGACTTCGTGTGTAGAAAAATTCGCCCGATGAGGGATTGACAGTGGTCGGGTAACCTTCTGCAGTTGTTAAAGGCGCACGATTACCACTGGGGCACCGCTCCGCCGATTCGGTGTGGCGCGGGATTGCCCTCCCTTTTCGGCATCTACATACTTAAAGACGAGAGGGGCCTGCTCTATGCCTACACAGGAGCCGAAACGAGATTGGGAACAACACGTCCGCGACGCCGCGGCGTGGGGCGAAGAAGAGGTGCGCCGCGTCGTGACCTATATCAATGATGAAGTTGTGCCCGAGGTACGGCGCAATGGATCGGTCGCGCTGCGCCGCGCTGCCGTTGAACTGGAGAAGTTGGCGAAGCGCATGGACGACAGTCGCGCAAGCAAGGACGCACCTCAGTCTTGAGCACACACCGCAATCGCCGGTGGCTATGCTGGGCCGCTCTGCTTCCGCTGCTCACGCTCGCCGTAACGGGCTGCCATCATAAGCAGACGGCGGTTGCCGTGCCTCCCGCAGCCACGGCACCTGTGATGATGCCCCGGCAGCAGACTGCAGCAAACGTGCCGCCTGCAAGGCCCAATACAAATCCGAACGTTTCTCCGGGAACCGCCCCTGGCCTGCCGAATGAGGGCGAGCCACTGCAGCCTGCCGGCGAGCCCATCTCAAGCGAGACCGGGATCGCAAGCTGGTACGGACCAGGTTTTATCGGCCGCAAGGCTGCCGATGGAACGCTCTACGATCCGAACGCCATGACCGCCGCCCACCGCACATTGCCGCTCGGGACCATCGTGCGTGTCACCAATCTCACCAATCAGGAACAGGTGCTGGTGCGCATCAACGATCACGGCCCATTCGTGGAGGGCCGCATTCTCGATCTCTCCCCGGCCGCGGCGAAGGCGATCGATATGTATCGCGCGGGCATTGCGAAGGTGCGCATCGAGGCGTGGCCGCCTCCTCTCGGCGCCGATGTTGCCGGCAAGTGGTGTGTCCAGATCGGCGCTTTTGTGGATCCGGACGATGCCCTGCAACTCAAGAACGACCTGAAGCAGCGATATCCGTCAGCGAAGGTGGCGGAGTTCGCCGGAAACACCGGTCATTGGGTCCGCATCGATCCCAAAAATCAGGACCGGGCGACGGCCGAGGAGATTATGGATTCTATCCACCTCCCCGACCCGAGCGCCCGGCCCTATCTGATCCGGCTCAACTGAAATTGCGAGGCTCGCTTGTTTGCGCTACGCTCCGGCGAACTCCGAGAACGCCCGCTCCTTGACCTTGGGGCGTGAGGCCATGGCCTTCTCGAAGATTGCGGTGGCTTCCTTCAGCTCTGCCCCCTCAATCTGGAGACGCGGTGCGCGCACCCGTGCGGAGCCGACACCGGCCTTCTCCTGCACCCACTTGATAAGCTGGACGAACTTCGGCACGGTGTCCATGCGCAGCAGCGGCAGGAACCAGCGATAGAGTTCGGCGACCTCATTGCTTTTGCCGGCGCGCGCGTCCTCGAAGAGTTTTACCGACTCGGCGGGGAACGCATTGACGAGGCCGGCGACCCAGCCGACTGCTCCAGCCCCGGCGCCTTCGGCGATCACATCGTCGACGCCGACAAAAATCTTGAGGCGGTCGCCCACCAGTGCGCGGATGGCGGAGACGCGGCGAACATCCGCGCTCGACTCCTTCACCGATACCAGGTTCGCGCGCTCGCCTGCGAGTTCGGCAATCTGCTCCGGCAGGAAGTCCGTCTTGTAGGAGACGGGGTTGTTGTAGAGCATGCAGGGCAGCTTCGTCGCAGCAATGGTTGCGGAGACATGCTGCTTCATCTCGCGCCAGTCGGAGGTGTAGACATAGGGCGGCAGAACCATCAGGCCGGAGCAGCCGGCGGCTTCCGCATCTTTGGCGAGTTGGACTGCGCCTGCGGTGGAGAGCGACGAGATGGCGGCGACGACAGGCGCCTTGCCTGCGACGCGCACGGCGGTTTTCAGGATTGCGATCTTCTCGTCATGCTCGAGCGTTGCGCCCTCGCCGAGCGAACCGAGCATCACCAGGCCAGAGCAGCCGTTACCGAGCTGCCACGCGGCATGCTGCGCGAGAAATTTATGGTCCACATTCATGGACGTGTCAAAGGGGGTTGTCATTGCGGGCATTACACCGGACCAGTTCACACTCTCTCCTCGATCGATTCAGTTTCAGTTTGCGCGGCCGATTCGGCTGCGGTTGTCCCGGGGAAGAAGGCCTGCATCGGGACAGGAAGGATAGGCTGCCGCACAGAGACCGGCCGCCATTGCATCAGAAATTCAATCGCCGGACCGCACACACGGCCCTGGCATGGACCCATGCCGCAACGCGTCTGCAACTTTGCGTCCGTCCAGCTCAATCGGTCGCGAAGTTTGCCGGCGGGGACGTCTTCGCACCGGCAGACGATGGTGTCCGCGTGCGGAAGAGAACGTAGCTCATCGCGGAGAGCGAAGGCTTTCTCCAGGCGATCGGCGAAGGCTCGCCCTTGAGCCGCGCGGCGAGTGAGCGCGGCATCGCTCTTGCCGGCGCAGGCCAGACCGGCGATCTCGCCCTGCACAAGCGCCGCATCGAGCCCGGCGATTCCGGTGGGTTCTCCCACACAGAAGACATGCGGCACAGACGTGCGCTGCGAGTCGTCGACGCGCACGAAGCTGCCGCGGAAGGCACAGCGCAGCAGCTCGGCAATTTCTGTGTTGGGAACCAGATTGTATCCGCCAGCCAGCAGATCGCATGGTTCGGACCACGTCTTTACGCCGCCGCTGATACGCACGGCGGAGAGCTTCTGACCCTCCGTCGCGCCGATCGCCTCGGTCACCCAGCAGCCGGTGCTGTACGGCGCTCTTGGCCGAAAGCGCAGGCCTTCCAGAAGCTTCGCGGGATTGGTGGCGAGCGATGCGGCGAAGGACATCAGCCGCTTGAGCGGAGCCTGCTCGACGATGCGCACTACTTTCGCGCCATCTTCAGCAAGATGCTTTGCGACAGCGAGCAGCAATGGGCCTGTACCCGCTACTACCACGCGCTTACCCGCGACGGGATAGCCGCCTTTGACCAGGGCCTGCAGGCCGCCTGCGCCGAAGACGCCGGGCAGAGTCCAGCCGGGGAAGGGAAGGAATCTCTCTCTCGCGCCGGTGGCGAGAATCAGGCTTTGGTAACGAAACTCTTCCTGCGGTCCGCCTTCGCGCGCTGCCCATACGGCGCCGGTTGCATCCGCTGCAAACACAGAGCGGCCGCTAAGCAACTGCGCACCGGATGCGCGCAGAGATTGAATAGCGCGTTCCCTGGCGGCTTCCTTTTTTGCATGCGGATTCGCGATGGCGTCACGCCAAATCTGGCCGCCCGCTGAAGGGTTGTCGTCCAGGACGATGGTCTTGAGGCCATGGCGCGCCGCAGCGGTTGCGGCTGCAATACCTGCAGGGCCGGCGCCAACGACCAGTACATCCGTGCGGTTCGTATCGCCGGTCATGGGTTCGTCTCCACGGTCATGCCGTGCTCGCACTGAATCTGGCAGGTCCGGCGATGGGCGATGCCGTTGACCACGGCGCGGCACTCAAAACAGATTCCCATGCCGCACAGCGGTGCGCGGCGCTCGCCGCTGACGGATACGCGGGTGGGCTGGCCGGCGATCAGCATTGCGGCCGCCACCGTGGTTCCAGCCGCAACGTGCTGTGCCGCGCCATTGATCGTCACCGAAATGGTCTCAGGCATGGGCGAGCCTTGCCGGCTCCATCAGCCGCGCGGGCAGGTATGGATCGATCGAAATGGCTGACTCGCGCCCCTGCATGCAATCGACCAGCAGCCGCGCCGCGCCGGGAGCATTGGTAATGCCGAGCCCCTCGAATCCAACAGCAAGCCACAGAGTGGAGTCGTCGGAGAGCCCGTAGGCCGGCCCGATCAGCGGCAGCTTGTCGGCTGTGGCGGCGCGGAATCCTGTCCATGTCCGCAGCACGGAAAGACCTCTGAGTCCGGGGATGTATTCTTCCGCCCGCTGGATCATACGCGCCAGCATTTCGGTATCGATCGCGCGATCGTCATTGTCATACTGGCGTGACGAACCAAGCAGAAGCTGTCCCGTCTGTCGCGGCTGAATGTTGAAGGCGACCGAATCGTCAGTGATTTTGTGCGCGCTCTTCAAATATCCAAGCTCAACCAGTTGATGGCGGACGAAGCCCGGATAGCGGTCCGTGATAACGAGGTGTCCTTTGCGCTTCTGTACAGGCAGGGCGGGAAGCAGATCGCATTCCGCTCCTACAGCAAGCACGATGCGTTCCGCGCTCAATCGCGACCCGTCGCTCAACCGCACCTCTCCGTGAGACGCAGCTACCGCTCGGGAGAGGAACAATTCCGCGCCCATGCGGCGTGCCTCGGCGAGGTAAAAACCCGCTGCGGCCGGCGGATAGACCACGCCATCGCCGGGAACCAGCATGCCTCCCGCAAGCCCGGGGCGCAGATTGGGTTCCAATCGCGCGAGTTCTTCCGGGTTGAGCACACTCGCGGTAACACCGGTTTGCGCGTAGAGGCGTTGCCTGCTGTCGACCTCGGCCATCTCTTCATCGTCCGCAGCCACCCAGATCGTGCCGCAGCTTTCGTATTCCACCGCAGTCGGCAGATTGGCCGCATCGCTGCGCCACAGGGAGCGGGAATAGGCCGTCAATGCAAGCTGTGCGGGGGAATCATCCATCACCACCAGATGCCCCATCCCGGCTGCGGTGGCGCCGCCGGCCGGAGTTCCGGCTTCGACTACGCCCACGCGCCACCCAAGCTGTGCGCCCTCCCGTGCGATGGCGCTCCCTACAATCCCCGCGCCGATTACGAGAATGTCGAAGCTGCCGGAGGCCCTCATCTCAAAACCTGATTCCCTGGGAGAATGGATCTTCCTTTGCGAACAAGAGCTTCGATTCGCCCGTGACCCAGGCGCGTCCGCGAATGGAGGGGTTCACCTGACCGTCGTTGGATTCGCGGACCGAACCGTGAAATACAGTTCCCAGAATGCCTTCCTGTTTCCATATGACGCCCGGCGCGAGTTTGCCGTCGTCGTAAAGGCAAGCCATCTTGGCGCTGGTCCCGGTGCCGCAGGGGGAGCGGTCAAACGATGCGCCCGGGCAGAGCACAAAGTTGCGCGAGGAATTCTCCTTATTCCCCGGCGCGGAGAAAAACTCAACATGATCAATGGCCGCGCCATCCTTGCCTGTGATGCCGGAGCTGGCCAGGGCAGCGCGGATTGCCGTGGCTGCGGCGATCAGCTGGGCACGATTCCCAGGATCGATGGCGCAGGGCGCGTTTTCCGCAAGAAAGAACCAGTTCCCACCCCATGCGATGTCGCCCTTGAAGACGCCGTAGCCCGGAACATCCACCTTCACACCGGCGCGATAACGGTAGCTGGGAACGTTCTCGACGGTGACGCTGCCGTCCGGGTGGAGGGTGGCGTGGACGATCCCGACGGGCGTCTCAATTTTGTGCAGACCGGGCTGGATGCGGTTGAGGTGTGCCAGGGTCGTAAGCACACCGATGGTTCCGTGTCCGCACATGCCGAGGAAACCCACGTCATTGAAGAAGATAACGGCAGTGGCCGAGTCGGGCTGCACCGGTTCCAACAGCAGCGCTCCTACGACGACTTCAGATCCCCGCGGCTCGCAGATCACTCCCGAGCGGAAGTCGTCAAATTCCTGGCTGAACCGCTGCAAACGCTCCGCGATGCTTCCCTTGCCGAGATCGGGGCCGCCTGCGATGACTACTCGGGTTGGTTCGCCCTCCGTATGGGAGTCGATGGCATGGACCGTCCGGCAACACGTCATGCGGCAATAATACCTCGTTGTCGACGATTTTGGATACATTGATTAGCCACGATTTGCACTGCAATCGTGCACAAAAACCGGTACAGTACAGTGTGGAGTAGAAGATACGTGCGCACAGCAACCGGACAATCCATGAAGAAGATAGAGCGAATCGGCACGGCCCGTGCGAAGGCGGAACATGGGACCAGCCTTCTGACCGCATTTCGCGAAATTCGCGAACTCATCGTCCACGGGAAACTTTCCCCGGGCACCTGGATCCTTGAAGCCGAACTCGCCGAACGTCTCAACATGAGCCGTACTCCGGTACGCGGCGCGATCCACTGGCTGCAGCGCGAGGGTTACATCCTGGAGCACCGCAACGCCAAGAAGTCCCGTATGATCGTCGCGCCACTGACCAAGGAAGACGCCAACGAACTCTACCTTATTATCGGCCGGTTGGAAGGTATCGCCGGGCGTGGTGTGGCGCTACTGCCCGCGCCTGAGCGCAAAGAGCTTTGCGCGCATCTGCAGAAGCTGAACGACCGGCTGGAGTTGATTTCCAAGGACCGCGAAGCGCCTCCAGGGGAGATATTCGAGAATGATCGCTCCTTCCATCGGCTGATCATTAAGTATGGCGCCGGCGCGCGCATGAGTGCACTGCATAAAGCGATCGAGCCGCAGACAGAACGCTACTGGCGGCTCTATGCCAGCTCGATCATCAAGGACCTGCATCTCTCCGTTGCGGAGCATCAGGAAGTCATCAAGGCGATTCAGGCAGGCGACGCCGAGCGCGTCGAGATGGGGCTGCAGGTTAACTGGGAGAAAGGCTCGGAGCGGCTCGCCCACGTGATCCAGATCTTCGGTGAGCGCGGAAGCTGGTAGCGATGCGGGAAAAAGGCGCAAGCAACTTGCGATCTACTGCTTCTTCACGTTGATGTAGTAGTAATCCGTCGCAACTTCAAACTGCTCTTTGCTCAACGGCGTCGACAGCGTCTTCCAATCGGTGTTCGTCGGCTGGATGATCTGCCAGTTATCCCTGGTGCCCACTTTGATTGGCATCGCGAAGCCCGGCTCGTCTGCGTCCCACTTGTACCTGACCGTGTGCGCGGCATCGTCGAATTTCAATTCAAGCACAGGAATCGCCGCGTGCCGCAGATACTGATTGAAGATCGGTGTCAGGTTCTGGCCGGTCTGCGAGTTGAAGAACGCGACCATGTCGGTTGTCGTGATGGTCTGATACTTGAAGTGCTGGTAGTAGTCGTGCAGCAGCTTGAACCATGCATCATCGTTGTTCACGACACTGCGCAGCGTATTCAGGAACAGGCCGCCTTTCTTGTACATGTCCACAGGCGGATTGGCGTAGACGCCCTCCTTGGCGATCACGGGCACCTGGTTTCTCACGTTCTCCTTGCCTGTGTTCACGTAGATGATGCCGTCGGCCTTGTTCCACTTGTCCTCAACGAAAAGGCCTTCGCAATAGTTTGCCCAGCCTTCGTGGATCCATTCCTCGGCGCGATCGCGCGCGGTGATGCTGTTGCCGAACCACTCATGCGCGCTCTCATGCACGATGATGAAGTCGAACCACGTGCCGATGCCGGTCTTAGGCCGGCCAAGATAGGCATTCTGAAAGTGATTGCCGTAGGTGATGGCGCTCTGGTTCTCCACGCCGGAGTAGAGCGCCTGCACCAGCTTGTATCCATCGATCGGAAACGGGTACGGCCCGAAAAAGCGCTCGTATGCGTGCAGCATGTCCTTCACCTGCACGAACTGCTTCTTCGCCTTCTCCAAGTCTTCCGGAAAGACGAAGTAGTCGAGCGTGAGGCCGTTGTAGGTATCGCTGAAGTGCGTGTAGGTGCCGATGTTGAGCGAGACGTCGTAGTTGTTGATCGGGTAATGAATCTTCCAGTCCCAGCGCGTGAAGCCGTCGCCGAGATCCTTCTTGCCCTGGAAGCGGCCGTTCGAGACCTCGACCAGATCGCTGGGCGCCTCGATGCTCATGTCCATCGATTCGACTTCATCGCGCCACTGGTCCTTGTTCGGCCACCAGACGCTCGCACCCTCCTCCTCACATGCGGTGTTCACCAGCGGGCGCCCCATCGGGTCCTTGGTAAAGACGAACGCGCCGAAGCGGCCCATCTCCACCGGATTGCCGGAGTAGTGGAAGTCGATGGTGTAGACGCTGCGCTTCTTCAACGTGTGCGGAAAGTCAATGTAAATCGAGCGGCCGCCAACACGGCTGTAGGTAAGCTTGGTTGTCTTGCCGTGGGAGTTCTCGAGAAAAATGCCGTCGATACTGAATGACGGCAGTAGATCAATCTGGATGCGGGTGCCGTCCTCCAGCATGCGGAACTGAATGGCGTTCATCCCGCTGATGAATTTCTTCGCTACATCGACACGCAGATGCAGGTTGTAGTGCAGCAGGTCGTTGTTCGCGCGATACGGGCCATAGCCGCCGAGGATCGGATCGCCCTCCTGACGAGCCGCAGACGCAACAGGAGCGGGCGCAGTCTGCCCGGCCGCGGCCACAGCTGCAACGGACAGCGAAGATGACAGCAGTGCGACCGCGAGCTTGCGACCTGGCATCATGGGGAACTCAGTTCGGTTTGACCGTCATTGTGGCGCGATGGCCGGTAACCGTAGTCCAGTAATCGATCCAGCGCGCGCTGATGCCATTGACGGCGTCGATCAGCTTCTGGCTCGGCACTTTGCCATGCTCGACGACCAGCACCATGCCGGTGTTGAAGTTTTTCTGCGAATGATCGACATCGGGCGTGCGCGGGCCTTCGACCGCAATCACGTCGTTGATGGTGATCTTGGTGCGATCGGCCTTGAAGATCGGATGGCCGTTGGCATCGCGGCCCTGCGGCTGCAGATTGCGCAGGATAAAGAAATCCGGCACCTCGGCGGGAGAGATCAGCCCCATTAGATAGAGATCGAGATACGAGTAACCCGTCGCCGGAACATAGTAGTCGTCGTCGAGCTGCGTGAACGTGCCGTCGAAGTTGTCCTGCCACACTCCGCCCCCCATCGCGGAGGCCTCGGTCGGCCGCTGGTACGGGAACGGCGCCGGCGCCTGCAGCCCGCGCGCCCAGTGGGTAGGCCCAAGCACGATGGTCTCGTTGCCCACCTTGGCCGAGACGAAGGCGGACCAGCGATGCCCCATCTCGTGTCCAATTTGCGACATGGCGTAGTCGTACGGCGGAATCTTGCCGTTCGCGGTACGCTCCGCAAGCTGATGCGTGTAGCCAATGATGTTGTGCGTGTTGTTTTCCTTCACGTCGCTCGGCGGATACTCCTGCATCTGGTTCGCGCCGATGTACACGGGCTGAATGAACTGCCACTGGAAACGTCCCTGCGTGCAGAAGCCGGCCAGGTTGCGCTGGTTCGCGCCGATGCCGGTCACCTGGCCGCCGTCGGGGCCGCCGCCGAGTGGGCCGGTGCTGGATGTGCCGGCCTCGGGATTGTCGATGCGGAAGTCCGAGTAGTAGGCCAGCATGTCGAACTTGTCGCCCAGTGCCTTGATGACCGAGCAGGTGAGGTCCTGCGCGCGCGGCGGCCGCATGTAGTGGAAGACCTCATACGCGGTCGGGAACGGCCCGTCGCTTTTCTTGATGGAAGAGAAATCGACTGCCGGGCTGGCGATCCCAGCGAGCTTGATCGCATGCGGCGCAACCTGATCTACCGTGTTGGGCGTGCCGGTCGGCCGCGGACCGCGAGCCGCATTCGCCTGCGCACCCGGGGCGGCGGCCGCCATCTCTGTTTTCTGCACTGCCGCTGAGACATAGAGCGTGTCGCCGGACTTATAGCCGTCCGGTAGCGTTCCCTGGAGCGAGATGGTATCTCCGCCTGCTTTCACCGCAGAAGATGCGCCGTTGCCGAAGGCGCTGTACCGCGGCGCGCCACCGAAGCCCCCTCGCCCGCGGCCGCCGCCTGCCTGGACCGTCCAGACGATCTCATTGCTTGCCGTGCAGCCCGCGGCCGGCCTCGCTTTGTCGATGCAGATTCGATACGCGACGCCCTGCAGCGCGGGATCGTTCTCTGCCAGCACCGGTCCGCGCGTCTGAAGCGTGATCTTCAGGAACAGGCCATCGACGGATGCGACCTTCACGCCCCTGATGTCGAGATGCGCCGGTGTTGCTGCGGTCTCGCCGGCCGCTTTTCCTTCCACCTGGATGCTGCCGATCTCCTTCTCCACGCCCTGCGTAACCAGTGGATACACGCCGACGATGCCATCCTCCGCGTGGACCTCGTCGTAGTTCAGATCGATCGCGCCGTCCTTATGCAGCACAGCCTGAAAGCGATTGGTCGTCGGTGTCCATGTCATGTCCTGAATGCCCCCGACGGGTTCCGTCAGGCTCCACGTGATCACAGTGCGGTCGGCGTCTTCTTTCAGGTAGCGCTTGCCGCTGAGGCGCGGTTTGAAGAAGACGCTGATCGCCGCACCTTCATTGACGAATTGCGGGCCGGACTGCGCCAGCTCCGCAAACCGATCCACGGAAAGGCCGCCGGTGCCGCGCGCATCGACGACTGACGGCGGACGCGGCGCTGCTCCCAGACGCGGACCGAACGTGATGGAGCCGGTCATGCCGACGGAGAACTCGCTCCACGTCTTGCCGGAGAACGGAAACGCGAAGTTCTTTGTCGTCGCTTCGCTGCCCTGCATCTCCGGGCCGAAGTCCGAATCCCACTGCTCCTTCTGCACCTCCACGCGATAGCCTGCGCCGTCCGGCGTGAAGTGCAGTGTGCGGTGCTGCAGGTCGAACAGGTTCGCCTTCCCCAACGCGTCCGGCTCCATCGTCAGCACGATGAGGTTGCCCATCTTCGTGACAGTGCCGAGGGAGTGGCCAGGTTCCTGCCGGTACTGGGCCTGCGCTGCAACCACAGCGAACGTCATCGCGGCTACGCAGCCGGTCAGTTTTGCGAAGTTCATGGGAGGCTCCTCAATTTTCCTTTTCGTCGTCAGAAGGCAGCGAAACTTTGTTCCAGTCCGGCGGCTCAACGCCCAGCAGATTGTGAACGAAGTAGTCATCGCGATAGTGCTCATTGGCAAGAATCCCCACACCATGGTTCTGGCCCGGGATATAGAGCATGTCGAAATGCTTGTGCGCCTTCACCAGTGCGTTCACTACCTGCAGCGTCGATGACGGATCGACATTGGTGTCCATCTCGCCCGCGATCAGCAGCAGCTTGCCCTGCAGCCGATAGGCGTTGTCGACGTTCGATGAGGCGGCATACTGCGGGCCGATGGGCCAGCTCATCCACTGCTCGTTCCACCACATCTTGTCCATGCGGTTGTCGTGGCAGCCGCTATTGCTGACAGAGACTTTGTAGAACTCCGGATGGAACAGCAGCGCGCCCAGCGCATTCTGCCCGCCGGCGGAGGTGCCGAAGATGCCCACGCGCGTGATGTCGTAGTACGGATACTTCGCCGCGACCGCCTTGTGCCACAGGATGCGGTCCGGGAAGCCGGCGTCCGCGATGTTCTTGAACGCGACATCGTGGAAAGCCTTCGAGCGATTGCTGGTGCCCATGCCGTCGATGTGGACGACGATGAAGCCCAGCTCCGCCAGCGCCTGGTCTGCCGAAAGCGCGCTGAATGTCTTCGGCACAAACGAGCCCTGCGGCCCGGCGTAGATGTTCTCAATCACCGGATACTTCTTCGATGGGTCGAGATGCATCGGCCGCGTAATCGTGCCCCAGATGTCCGTCACGCCGTCGCGCCCCTTGGCGACAAAGACCTCAGGCGGCCGGAAACCCGCCGCGAGGAGCGCCGTCATTTCTCCCTTGTCGAGGTCCGTTACGACCTTCTGGTCCGCCGTGCGGCGCAACTGCGCGACCGGCGGCAGATCGACACGCTGCCACGTATCCACGTAGTATTTGCGGTCGTGCGAGAAGGTGACGGTGTGCGTGCCGTCCGCATCCGTAAACTTCGTCAGGCCCGTTCCATCGAAGTTGATGCGATAGAGCTGGGTGAAGTAGGGGTCCTGTCCGGGCACCATGCCGCCGGCGTAAAAGTAAATCTGGCGATTGGCATCGTCCACGTACTGCACTTCGCGGACCAGCCAGTTGCCTTTGGTGATCTGGTTCTTCACCTGGCCGGTCGTGCCGTCGTAGAGATAAAGGTGCTCCCATCCATCTCGCTCCGAGGCCCAGATGATCTCTTTGCCGTCGTTGATGTCATGCCGGTATCTGCGGCCTGCGGACAGCCCCGGGCCAAGCGAGTTGTAATAAAAAAAGGTCTTCGTCTCTTCGTCGATCAGCGCGCGAGGCTTCGCAGTCTGCGCATTCACTTCGATCACGCGATAGGCCTGGTGCCCGCGCTGATTGTATTCAAAGGTGAAGGCGCGGCTGTCCTTCCACCACACCGGCGGGCTGATCGAGAATGGATTGGGAAAGAGCGCGGTATCGATCTGCGTGCCCTGCTTGCTGGCAACATCCAAGAGCACCGGATACGCGATGTCCACCGGGTCGCCGGGTTTCGTGTAATGGATGGTCGTTGTCTCCGGCTGCTCCTGGTCCGCAGGCGACGACTCAATCAGCGTAACCAGGCGGTCGAAGCCAGGACGCGTGTGATATGCGACCAGCTTTGTCGAATCCGGCGACCACGCGATGGTGCGCAGGGAATAGTAGTTGTTCTCCGTGCCGTCGAAGCTGATGGGGAACGCCGGCTCCTTGCTGCTCTTGGGCTTCAGATACACATTGAAGTTCTGGATGAAGGCATCGTACTTGCCGTCAAACGACGAGCAGACCTGCTGCGGCTCCGGCGGCAACTGGCCCAGCACTTGTGAACCAACACCGGCACGCGCAACCGGTCGCGCGAACTGCCGCAACTGCTGCGGCTCCGGCGAAGGCGCGCAACTGCGCGGCTGCGCCGAGAAGCGGCCTTCGTCGCCATCCTGCGGCGCTGGAGGCTCATAGGCAAGCCCATCGACGGGGTCTTCATTCGGGCCTTCGGGGCCGACCTGATCGTCATCGTCAGCTTCAGGTGCTGCGCCGCCTCTGCGTCCTCGCCCTGCCGCGCCTGCAATCGGTCCGGTCTTCGTGCAGGCATAGTCGGCAAGGCCGCACTTGTACATCGATCCGTTCACACCGAACTGAATCGATTTCTCGTCATCGACGAACGTCAGCGGCGCCGTTGTCGGGGCCGCGTTCGGATTCTGCCGCGCTGCCGCGCCCGGACGACCCTCCTGCGGAGCGAAGGGAAGCTTGAGCGCGGTGTACGCGTGGCCAGTCGCCTTGGAGATTCCCGCCGCCAGCTTCTCCTGATCGAACGCCGGCTTTTTGGTGCCCGCATCGGCATCCACAAGGACGAATTCTGTTCCGCCCTTCACGGTCTTCGTGTACCAGAAGTGATTCGTCTCTCCGATCCACTCCGCCGGGCCGGGCGTGCCTACCACCAGATCGCGGGATTTCGCGCGCAGATCGTGGGCACGCTGGTAGTCCGCCAACGTTCCTTGCGCGTAAGCCGTGGCAGTCAGACAAACAGCGGACAGTGTTGCAATTCCGGCGGAACGCAGGGCGGTTCGCATGGCGAGAGACATGAAGGGACTCCTGAGAAGGTGTCAATTGAGCGTGGACAAGTATACATTGTTGTATCCAATCCGCCAGTCGAGTCGAATCCCCGCTCCGGACAAGCATTCATCGGAAATACGCGACGAGGCCCCGCTGCGCGAAGCGCATTCGACGGCGATCTCCCGTCGCGCAAACATCGAAGCCGTGTGAGCCGTCAATCACGGGCTGAGATTTTCGTCAGTCGCCGGCGGCGACGAGCATAGCTTCGGGAACTTCAGGCATCATGCGGCAGAGACCCTGCACGAATGGCTCGAAGTTCGGATTGTCCCGGGAATCCTTACGAAACGCTTCCCGGGCGCAAAGGTGCGGGTTGATCAGCGATCGGGCCTCGTCCACCACCAGCGACGCGTGGCTCAACAGCCCATCGGTCACGGCCTCGGCCGGCAGCGTGTCGCGATGATACTGGCATATGCCCTGCAATCCCGGGTTCTCGCGGATAAAGCCATCCAGCTGCCACTCATACTCGAGCAGCTGCGAAAAATCGCGCTCGGGTCCAAGCTCCCAGCCGATATTTCCGGATGCCCACAGGCCCTCGAACCCGCCGCCCAGCGCCGACTGCACAGCGTCGGCGATCGCCCCCAGCATGCGATCCACGTCGAATCGCCTTCCGCCGATCAGGTAGTTGCGTTCCGAGGACATTATCAGGCGGCCGCTCGCTACGTCGGCGATCACGTCAACACCCGCGGCAGCGAGATACGATCTCATGCCCACCACCATCGGTGCGCTGTCCAGGAACATGCAGCGGTAGCCCTGATTCAGCTTTTGCCGCATGACGCGGGCAAGCATGGGCAGGTGGCGCGAGGGCGCTCCGTCATAGATCAGGCATTGATGGCGTGAAGGCTGTTCCATACGCATGGTCGAGTGCTCCAGAAAGACGACCGCAACTGCATGGATTGTATCGGCCGCGCGCCTTGGCCTCTGTCCCATCTTTGTGGGATCGTCACGCGCTGCGCGGGAGAACGGAAAGCCCTAAAGGGTCAGCAAACTCGTCCAGCGCTACAACTTGACGGTTCGTTCCGCGCGCTGCGGCATGATTCGTTTCGCCTCGCCCCCCAGCACGGACACCTCAAGCTCTTGGGCGGGAAGCGTACCGTTCTGCCCCAGCCGATAATGCAGCGTCCGCTCCCCATCCTCCCAGCGCAGGTCCACCAGCCGGTATGCGCCATGTTCATACGCGAAGCTCAGCCCGTCGTCGTCGTAAAGCTGGAATTGGCCATCGGCTCCGGGGTAGACCGTCAGCCGTGTCTTCTCACTGGAAGGCTCCGTCGCATACTGCTTCACCGGGCCCGTCGGCAGGATCGAGCCGGCCCGAACAAAGAGCGGCAGAGTATCGAGCGGCGCAGCGTGCGTGACCGTGTTGCCGCCATCCACGCGAGCACCGGTCCAGTAGTCATACCATCCGCCTTCCGGCAGGTACACCTTGCGCTCGGTCGCGCCTTTCTCAAACACCGGCGCGACCAGCAGATTCGCCCCCCACAGATACGCATCCACGGTCGACCATGCCGTCGCATCGTCCGGAAACGCCAGGCCCAGGCTACGGATCAGCGGAATACCTGTGGTGTGCGTCTCCCACGCGGAGGAGTAGAGATACGGCAACAGTTGATAGCGCGTGTTGAGGAATTTCCGGCAGATCGGCTCGACCGCCGTGTTATGCAGGTCCTCCGGCTTCGGCAAAAATGATTCTGCTCTGGGGCCCATCTCGCTCGGTCCATAGCTGCCGGTGTCCCATCCCCACGGACGGCGCAGTTGCCAGGTCCGTCCATGGCAGCGGAATGACGGGCAAAATGAGCCGAACTGGAACCAGCGCACGAACAGCTCCGCGGTGAATTCGCTCGTCGGCACAAAGCCGCCGATGTCCGTACCCCAGTACGGCACGCCGCTCAAACCCGCCTGGATGCCCTCCGCGATCTGCGTCTCCAAAGTCTTCCAACGCGATTCGGTATCGCCGGACCACAGCCATCCCCAGCGCTGGATGCCGGCATAGCAGTTGCGGTGCAGCGCGAAGGGCCGCTTGCCCGGGGTCGTCATCCGCCCGCCCTCCCAGTACATGCGGTTGCGCACGAGGCGCGACGCCGTCGGCAGGATGTCACCTTCGTCCGGCCACCATCCATCCACCCCGAGCTTCACGAGCGGAACATGCTGCTGCCAATAGTCTGCGGCGTCGCTTGGATCGGTCGCCGCACTTCCGTTGTCGCTCGCGCGCCCGTGGAGGTTCTCCGGCGGATTGACCACATGGAGCACTACGTTGAAGTGCAGGTCGTGGAACTCGCGGATCATCGCTGCTGGATCGGGAAAGACGCCCTTGTTGAACACAAACGATCCGTGTCCCGTGTTCCAGCCCGATGGGCAGAAGCCGGTGCCCAGATAGATGACGGTGTCGCAGGGTAGTTTCTTTTCGCGAAAGGTCTTTGCTTCCTCGATCACCTGCTCGCGGCTGTCCAGCGTCCGGTGCGACTGCTGGAACCCCAGCGCCCACTTGGCCGGCAGGTGCGGATAGCCCGTGATCTCGGCGTACTGCCGCAGCAATTCCGCAGGCGTGTCGGCGATCGAGAGATAAAGATCCTGTCCGCGCGCGCCGTCGCTGGGATGGAAGATGCCGGCCTCGCCGCTCAAATCGAACTGTCCGCCCGGCTCATGGATGAACAGTCCCCAGCCCTTGCCCATCAGCCAGGGAATCGGATTCCGCGCGCCGAAGATGCGGAGATTTTCGCCTGCGCCGTTGCGCATCATGTCGCGAGGCGCCCCACGGCGATCGAGCGGATGCGCGCCCGGTCCCAGGCCATACACCGGCGCATTGCCGTAGCCGAAGGTTATCTGGTTGCGATCTGGCTGGAAGGTCAACTCCTGAATTGCCGCGCCCCGTCCGTTCTTCACCGAAACACGCAATGGCTGCACCGCGATCTCGACGGTGTGTCTTCCCCAGGGAACCTGCTGTGCCGCTGCGTCCGTCCGTTGCTTCAGCATCGGTGCGGCAAACTTGCGCGCTGCAATCGCGCCGTCATCGTAGTACTTGTCCAGCACTTCGCCCACGGCAGCGATTGAGATCCGCAGGGTGGCGTCGGTCACCCGGGTGATCGTCAGTTCCATTCCAACGGGCTGTTCCGAGATTGCGCCCGGCGCGGCACCGGTCGCGGAAGCCGAAGCCACCTCCGCGGCTGAGAAGCGGTGCTGGAACAGGACGGCAGCGGTTGCGGCGCCAAGCTTTATCGCTGACCGGCGCGAATAGGGCTTCCTCATGGGTAGATCTCACCTTTCCATACATCCGGATTGCAGCGCATGCGCCGCTCCAACTTGCGAATACTTATTTGTATACAAATCAAAGGTTCTCTGAATATAGATTCTGTCGCCGGATTCTGCATCTCATGGATTCGGCCCCAGACGAATGCACGGAGAGGACGATGAACGGATCGGAAGAGAGAGGACACAGCAGGAGCGGCGCGCGATGGATACTGGTCGCGATTGTGTTCTGCATCGCAAGCCTGTGCGCGCCCGTGATGAGCGTGGAGTCCGCAAACGCGCAGAACACTGCGGCGAAAGCTTCGGATACGAGCAGTAAAGCGCAGGATTCCGGTAAGAACACTCCCGCGCAGGAGCCGGGCGCAAAAGGCGCTCCGCAAAAGGCTCAGGAAGCTTCTCCTCAAAATCCAGACGCAACCGTCGCCGGTGAAAGCGATATGCCTGCGGGGACCCTGCCCGCGCACACAACCGCGGCGCAGCGGGCAGACAGCGCCTGGACGATGCTGACCGATGCGGCGGCCGACGGAAAACGCCCCCAGACCCGCATTCAGGCGCTCGCCGCGCTGGGCATGTTGCGCACGCCGCACTCGGCGAAGCTGATTGAGGCCGCAATGCAGGACTCCGATGTTGACGTGCGCACCGCGGCGGCTCTGGCTGCAGGCCAGTCGGGCGACCGCAATTTGACTACTCCGCTGCGCAACCTGCTGGACGATAAAGAGCCCCAGGTGGTGTTCACCGCGGCGATGACGCTGTGGAAGATGAACGACCGTTCTGGCGAGGACATTCTGATCGCTGTGGCCGACGGCGACCGGACTACACATCCCACGATGGTTCACGGTACCGCGCACAAGATCGACAAAGATCTGCATCAGCCGGGCAAGCTGGCGAAGCTCGGCGCAATGCAGGGCGCGTCGATGCTGCTGGGACCGTTCGGCTTCGGCATTGCGGCCTTCAACTTTATCCACCAGAGCGGAGGCGATCTGGCGCGGGCCTCTGCAATCGAAGCGATCGCGCAGGAGCATACGCAGCCCATTCACCAGGAACTGCTTTCTGCGCTCGAAGACAAGGACCCAACTGTGCGCGCCGCTGCCGCCAAAGGCCTGGTCGACTATCGCGACTACGCCACGTCCATGGCGGTCTATGGGCTGTTCGTCGATCCCAAAAATCCTGTGCGCCTAACCGCCGCGGCCGCGTATCTGCGCACAACCGGCGTGCCCGGCCCGAATGCCGGAGCGGCAGCGAAGGCCGCTGCCAGGGCACGCATGTCCTCAACGAAGCACTGAACCTTAGAAATTCGGTGCTGCAGGCGGCTCGGGCGCCGCCGGAGTTTTCGCTTTGGCCGCCTTCGGCGGCTTGCGTGCACTGGCGGAGGCCGGCGCGGCCATTGTGATCTTCGCGGCTGTTCCGGGAGGTGTCAGCGGTTGAACATCGCCCTTCATTACCGAGATGTCGCCGTTGGCGGTGGTGATATGGATCGTCGGGCTGTCCTGTGAATTGCCTACTGTGCCGGTCAGCATCTTCTGGTTACGGTGACCCGCAACCTCAACCGGGGTTTCATTGCCCGAGGCGAACTGCAGGTTCGTATCGATGTTCCCGTTGGTGGTCGTCGCCTGCACGGCGAAGCCGGCATGCTCCGGCAGCGTGGTTCTTACGGAGCCATTGCGGTCTTCGATGGTGACATTGCCCAAGGGCGGTGCGGCGATCACTTCGACGCTTCCCCAGCTGTTTGTGACGGCGATATCACCGGCAAGTCGATCAAGGCTGACGTTTCGCCGGCTGGTATTGACGATCGCCGGGCCCTGCGCCTGATCGACGGAGATGCCGGAGCCGCCAACCTGCGCGTCCCCATCCAGCCGCGCCAGTTGCACATCCGTACGGCTGGTATGGAAATGCACCGCGCCGTTGACACGCTCCATATGGGTATCGCCGAAGACCTCGCCGTTGATGGCGACGGGC
>DATNAU010000121.1:0-18712 GCA_035572415.1 Acidobacteriaceae bacterium | reverse complement strand
TCGAAGTCCGGAATCGCGATCAGGTCCAGCTTCTTCAGCGGATACTTGATGCCGAAATAGCTGTCGTAGTAATGCAGGTCCCACTTCGCCGCGCTCAACGCGAACTTTGTCAGCGCCACCTTGTCCGGCGTGGCGCACACGCGAATGGGAATGCCGTCGGACTTGCCTTTGCTGCACTGGAAATCTCCCACCACCCACGCAACGAGATAGGTCGACATCTTCGGCGTCGTCGCAAACACGATCGTGTGCTTGCCGGTTTGCGGCCCGGGAGTATCGCGCACGATCTGTGTATTGGAGATGGCCGTGTCGCCTGCATCCACCACCAGCGTGACGTCAAACGTCGCCTTCAGCGCCGGCTCATCGAAGCAGGGAAACGCACGCCGCGCATCCGTCGCCTCAAATTGCGTTACGCCATAGTTGCGCAGCTTCGTCTTCGAGAGATAGAAGCCGCGCAGCTTGTCGTTCAGAATGCCGCGGTACGCGATATCCAGCGTCACCGGCCCGGCCGGCAGCGGCTTGGTAAAGTGCAGCGTCGCCTGCTCATCCGCAGCATCGAGCGCGACCGTCGCATCGGCTGCTCCGCCACTGCCGCCGCGAGCGAGGCGCGCAGCGCCGAGTCGAGGGACCCCCGCATTTGCATTTGCGGACTCCGCGCCCACAACCGCCCTCACCGACTCAAACTCGATCTCCGCCGCGTTCAGCGTGATCGCGCTCGCCGGAGCGTCCAGCACCACATCGATCCGCTCTGTTCCCTCGAATCGCGCCTTCGCCAGATCCGGAGTAATCGTCAGCGCATAATGCACCGGCCGAACGCCGCCCGGCAGCCGCTGCGCATGCGCGCCCGGTGAAGCAGCCACAGCCGTCGCGCAGGCCAAACATGCGGCCAGCCGCGCACACTTCCACCTCATCCCGCCAAACCTGCCTTGCAGCACACACAACAGACTACATGCTGCGACACAGATTTCGCCCCGGTTCCGCTGCTCTACACCCGCACAATATCGATCGGTTCCAGTGACTCCGCCGTATGCCCGAACACCTTGATGTTCTTCCAGTTCTTGCCCTTCTTGCGCTTGGCCGAGAACTGCATCCGGTGCGTGTGGCATTGTCTGCACTCTTTAATGTCGATGGTCGATGCGTACTCGCTCAGATGGCTCTTCTCGTCCGACCCCACGCCAAAGTGCCCCATGATCGACTCCGTGAGCTGGTGCTCCTTCATCCGCGCGTGGAGCTCGTCCACGCAGTTGCGCAGCGTGCGCTCCGTAAGGTAGTAGCGCGTCTGCGTGCCCTTCTGCGCCAGAAACTCACCGCAGGCGGGGCAATAAGGCAGGCCCCGCATCATTCCATAAACCACCACTCCGCCGAACGCGAAGCCGAATATCTCCAGCGCCGAAGCCAGCCACTGCCCGCTATCCTTCGCCACTCCCTTGCCCACCGAATCGATGTCCGTGCCCATCTGCGTCATCTTGCCGCCGCCGCCCGCTCCCAGCTGCGTGCCCATGTCCGCCTTGGCCAGCATGCCGCCGACGCCCTGCGCCATGCCCTCCGCGTTCGCGTCGCCGCCTGTATCGATATGCGGCCCTTCCGTCGCCGGCGTGGAATCCGGACTGGAAGAGGCCTCGCTGGAGCTGCTCTTATCGTCGCCGCCCAGAGACATGTCCGGCAGGCGCGTACTCCACAGGGAAGTCGTCGCGAACTTCGCAAATACCTTCGGACTCGCCAGCGCCGCACGGTTCGTTGCCATCATCGCAGCGACGTCCATGTGCCGGATGTACAGGTGCGTTCCCGCGGAAATCGCAAATACGCCCGCCAGCAGGATGACCCCCGGCCGCACGCGCAGCACCTGCGCCGCAACGAAGTATCCTGTACCCGCAAGAAACCCCGCCGCAATCATCCCCAGCGGAACCCAGTTCCATCCCTTCAGGTCCAGCAGCGAATCGCCGCCGCGCAGCCCGAGCAGAAACAGCGCCGCAGCCGTCACAACGCTCGCGGCCGCGCCCGCCAGAATTACCAACAGATTCTTTACAATCCGGTCCATCGCATCCTCATGGATTTCGCGCGTGCAGGCCCGGCACGCCGCAGTCACCGGAAAGAATAGTCCGGCCAATTCCCTCGCAACATTCCCCTTCCGTGTCACTCTGCCAGAGACCCGGCGCGCCGGCAGCAACGCTCGTCCCGCCGCTTTCGTGTCATCCGGTCCGCTTTCGCCGCGTGATACTCTTCCCCCAAAGAGGATCACCCTCATGACGCTCTCCGACTTTCTCGGCAAGCAGTTCCTCGCCAACATCCAGTGGAACGAACCCGAGCCCGGCATCCTCGCCTGGCGCTACCCCATGCTCGACCAGGAGATCCAGACCGGCGCGCAGCTCACCGTCCGCGAGTCTGAGATGGCCGCCTTCGTCGACCAGGGCAAGTTCGCGGACGTCTTCGGCCCCGGTCTGTACAGGCTCTCCACGCAGAACCTGCCCATCCTCACCGACCTCAAGAACTGGGCGCGTGACTTCCAGTCGCCGTTCAAGAGCGATGTCTACTTCTTCTCCACGCATCTGCAGATCGACCAGAAGTGGGGAACTGCCACGCCCATCACCATCCGCGACAAGGAGTTCGGCGCCGTCCGCGTGCGCGCCTACGGCATCTACTCCTACCGCATCGCCGACCCTCACGTTTTCTTTACACAGCTCAGCGGCACGCGGCAGAGCTACACCGTCTACGAGCTGGAAGACCAGCTGCGCAACACCATCGTCGCGCGCATGACGGACGTATTCGCCGCGAGCGATGTTTCCTTCCTCGACATGACGGCCAACGAGGCTGCGCTCGGCGCAAAGATCTCCGACCAGATGAAGCCGGCCTTCGCTGCACTGGGTCTGGACTTGGTCCAGTTCGTCGTCGAGAACGTCTCGCTGCCCGAGGAACTGCAGAAGGCGCTCGACCAGCGCATCGGCATGAACATCGTCGGTGACATCGACAAATACACGCAGTACGCCGCCGCGCAGTCTATGACCGTCGCCGCCGGGAATCCCAGCGGTGGGGCAGGCCTCGGCATGGGACTCGGAGTCGGCGCAGCGGCTGCTCAGGTGATGGCCAGCACGCTGCACACCGCATCGCCCGCAACGCCCACGGCCGCCGGCGCTGCAACAAAGTTCTGCACCTCCTGCGGCCACTCCATCCCACAGGCCGCGCACTTCTGCCCAGACTGCGGGAAGGCGCAATGAACTGTCCCGCGTGCGGCGCCGCCATGCATCCGCAGGGCGACCACTTCGTCTGCGACTACTGCCACAACGTCGTCGTCCCCGAGGCAGACGAAGACGGCATCCGCGTCCTGGAACCTGACCCGGGCCAGAAAAGCTGCCCCGTCTGCAACACGCAACTCAATCAGGCCTCACTCGCCGGCATGGCTGTCCTCTACTGCACCAAATGCCACGGCGAGCTCGTCCCCATGGCCGGCTTCGAGCCGCTCGTCGATGAACTCCGCATCCGCGGCGGCAGCATGACAGCCCTACAGCCTGGAGCCGATGCGCACGACCTCCAGCGCCGCATCTACTGCCCGCAGTGCAGGAAGCCGATGGACGCCCACTACTACGCCGGCCCCGGCAACGTCGTGCTCGACTCCTGCGAAGACTGCTCGCTCATCTGGCTCGACCGCGGCGAACTGGCCCATATCGCCCACGCTCCCGA
The DNA here is from genome assembly GCA_035572415.1 of Acidobacteriaceae bacterium. Classification (GTDB taxonomy): domain Bacteria; phylum Acidobacteriota; class Terriglobia; order Terriglobales; family Acidobacteriaceae; genus Edaphobacter. Next base: position 15,040 of record DATNAU010000121.1, on the reverse strand, counting down.
CCGCTTCGCTGCGGAATAGCTGCCGAAGCCGCGCTACTCACTTCCTTCGGCTCACCACCAGGCGCGCCGGCCGGTGCGTGTGGATCGTGATCGCACCCGCGTCGATCTGCGCCGCCGCGCACATCCTCCGCCAATCCTCCTCGCGAAACGCACGCCGGATGGAAGCCATCCCATCCGGCCGGATGAAGCGGTGCCACCATGGCCCGCGCGCCAGCACGCTGAACAGCCGGTAGGGAACCGGCATGCGATGCAGGTCGGTCACGATCCAGCCCACGCGCGCCGTCTGCTCCATCCACGCGAGCAGCCGCACCAGCTCGGCCTCGCTCAGATGATGCGTCATGCCGCTGGCCGCGATCAGGTCCGCATCCTGCGCCTCCGCACAGTCACGCACATCGCCAAGCAGAAATCGCACGCTGCTTCTCGCCGGCGTCGCCTCCCGCGCTGCGCGCACCGCATTGGCATTCACATCCACGCCCACCAACTCCATCGCGACGCCGCGCTTCGCCGTCCATCGCTCAATCCGCCGCAGCATGTCGCCGTATCCGCAGCCCACATCCACCAGCTTCATCGCACGCGAATTTGGGTGCCCCGTCCAAGCTCCGCCTGGGCGGGATGAAGAGCAGAAAATCCCCTCCAGCCACAACATTGTCGGCCGATGCGCCCTTGTCAGACGATTCATCACCGCCAGATCGCGCAGGCACGTGCGCAGCTCCTGATAGCTGCACGGCCCATCCATCCGCTCTTCGAGTTCCACGCGGCGCGAGAAATCCAGCTCAGGCATGCAGGAATGCCCCCGCTCGAACCGCCCTGGAACTTTCGCATCCCGTTGCCTGGGCGCCGGTAACTACGGTCCATCTCCTGCGTCCCAATCCAAGCTCCTCATCTCAACGCAGCGGTTCCAGCAGCCGGGCCGCCGGCTCTGCTCCTTCAATCGAAGGCAAAAAGCGCGGCTTCAGCTTCACCCTGGCTGCCTGCTCGAAAGCATATCCATAGCCAAGCAAGCGCGCTTCGCTCCAGGCCGGTCCCATAATTGACATTCCGACGGGGAGACCAAACACGTCTCCCATTGGGACGGTCAGATGCGGATAGCCCGCAACGGCTGCCAGACTTCCGGCCCCGCCTCCACCAATGTGGTCCCCGGTCGCTGCATCGATCTTCCAGGCGGGCGGCATCGTCGGACAAATCAGCGCATCCAGATGGTCCTTGGCAAGCATCGCATCAATTCCGTCCTGCCCGGCCAAGCGCAAGGCAGTTGCCCGGGCCGTCTTGTAGGCAGGATCATCCAGCCCTTTTGTCGCCTCCGCCTTTACAAATGCGTCTTGCCCAAACAGGGTCATCTCGCGGTCGGCGTGCGCTTCATTGAAAGCGATAACGTCTGCCAGAGTTCGCGTCTTCACGGTCGCCGGGGTGCTTGCAAGATATTTGTTCAGATCGACTTTGAGCTCGGTTTTCAGCACCAGGTTTTCCGCTTCGCCGATTTTGCCGCGATCTTTCATCTCCTTGATGTCGATGAGGATCGCGCCCTAGGCTCTGAGGACGGCCAACGCCTGCTCAAATACCTTGTCGGTTGCCGCCGACCAGCCTGTGGCAAAGCGCAGCACCCCGATGCGGGCGCCTTTCAGCGCATCCGGCCTCAGCGCTGCGAGATAGTTTTCGATATGCGCGTCGGCATCCGCTGTCGCGGGATCCATGGGATCGGAGCCGGCGATAGCGCCAAGCACCCGCGCCGCAGTCGTTACATCCACCGCGATCGGGCCTGCGGTGTCCTGACTATGACTGATCGGCACAATCCAGGTCCGGCTCACCAGGCCGACCGTGGGCTTCAATCCCACCACGCCATTCACCGCAGCCGGACAGGTGATCGATCCATCTGTCTCCGTTCCGATCGCAGCCTGCACCTCGCCCGCCGCGACCGCGGCTGCGCTGCCTGAAGAGGAACCGCATGGGTCGCGGTCCAGGGCATAAGGATTCCGGGTCTGGCCACCCACCCCACTCCACCCTGAAATCGATGCGTTGGAGCGGATGTTGGCCCACTCTGAGAGATTGGCTTTCCCCAGAATCACCGCGTCGGCCGCACGCAGTCTTTTCACAAGTGGCGCATCCCGATGGGTCACATTGTTCAGCAGCGCCATACTGCCTGCCGTGGTGGCAAGCGGGCCATCCGCTTCGATATTGTCCTTCAGCAGGATCGCGTAACCGTAGAGCGCGCCGCGCCTGCCTCCTCGCCGGTCGATCGCACGTCCTTGTTCGACGGCTGTCGGATCGAGAGCGATCACGGCGTGAATTTTGGGATCGATACTCTGCACGCGCGCAATAGCGGCTTTTGCGGCAGCCTCTGACGTCTGCGCCACGCACCTGCCGGCATGGCTGCAGACCATGGCAAGGAGCGCCAGGAACAAGACCTTCCGTCGTTTCGGATCGCTCATCCACGCATTCTACAGAGCCTTCCATGCGAACACCGCCCGGTAGACTTCAGCCATGTAGCGACGCGGCCCGCTCCGAACGGCCGGAAACCTCCGCCGCGTGCGCCTCCGCATAGGCCGCCGCGCCCTTCAGCGCGCACGTGTCGTCCAGAATGATCCGCACTGGCATCGCCTCCAGCACCGGCGAGAGCCGCCCTTTGTCCAAGAAGGCCTGCATGAATCCGCCCGCCGCCAGTGTCTTCCGCGCCTTCGGCGCAATGCCGCCGCCCAGATACATGCCGCCCACCGCCAGCACCTTCAGCGCAACATTGCCTGCCTCCGCGCCGTATGCCGAGGCAAACATCTTCAGCGCTTCAATGCATAGCTCGCTCGATCCATTCTCGCCGCACTCGCCCACCGCCGCGTTGGGGTCTTCCGCCTTCATGCGCTCGCGCAGCCACGGCGGCTCTTCCATCTTCTCCACGTCGCGCAGATACGCATAGATGTTCTGAATGCCGAGCCCCGACACCACCCGCTCCCAGCTCACATGCCCGTTCAGCTTCTCGCGTAGATCACGCAGCAGCGCCACCTCGCGATCGCTCCTCGGCGCAAAATCGCAGTGTCCGCCCTCACTAGCCACCGGCCTGTGCCCATGGCCCTCCCAAATCAGGAGCGCCTCTCCCAGCCCTGTTCCCGCGGAGACCAGCCCACGGTTTCCAATGGCAGCGGCATCTCCTTCATGCAGCGTGGCGATATTCTCCGGCGCAAGCTCGGGAATCCCATAGCCGTTCGCCTCGAGGTCGTTGATCAGATAAATGTGCTGCACACCCAAAGCGTGCGCGAGATCGTGCTGGTCCAGCATCCACGGCAGATTGGTCAGTTGGATGTGCCCGTCGCGCACCGGCCCCGGACAACCAAAACACGCTGCAGCAATCTGCTCGGGCTGGATCACCCCGGATTCATCCGCGAGGAACTTCTTTACGACCGCATCGAGCGAAGGAAACTGATGCGCGGCAAACAGCTCATCGCGCACGCACGCAAGCCGTCCCCCTTCAAAGCCATACAGCGCCAGGTGAATCTTCGTCCCACCCACATCCCCGGCCAGAATCATCTTTGAAGCGTCTCCTTCATCGCGGATCAGTTTTTCGTTGGATGCTCCAGGTGATCCAGCACCAGGAACTGCACATCGCCTTTCGCGGGCTCCAGTTTCAATCCAAGCTGTTGCTTCAGGGCCTCTTGAAAGGAAGGACCGCCGGAATCAATCGTGGCATAGCTCGGCCGTGGATCGGGTGTGAAGTCCAGAACGAAATCGTACATGCCGCGAAGACCGGTCTCATCCACAACCGGTCGGCCAAGATTTCCCCAGCTGGAGAACGAACTCGCGATCATGCTCACCGGCACATTGCCCGCGCCAAAGCTGTAGCGATCCTGCGCGCTCGCAGGCACGCCAAGAATGCCGCCGCAGAAGGTCGGAAAGCCGTCCGGCGCGGCGTCGGGCAGCTTTACCACCGGCTTGCCGTCGGCGGTCTTGAGTAGCAGGGAAAAATCCTGGCACTTGGAATCTGCCGGATGCTGCCGTAGTTTCGGTCCCTCTGTCCCAGGCTTCACAAGCGCCATTGCGTAGACAGGCACATTTCGGATCTCGTAATGAACAGCTAGACCGAACCGGTCGGCCAGCAACGACCGCATCATCTCACGCATCTCGTCTTTCGTCGCGTTGGTCTTGTCTGTGCGCGCCTCGATGTCGAAACGCTCGGAGGAAGCCCAGTCCGGCAGCTTCGCCTGCAATGCCGATATCTGATAGTCCGTCATTTTGTACGCGAACGAGATATACATCAGCAGCGAAAAGTTCTTGGTGCTCAGAACGCCGCCGCTCGGCCCCCAGACATTTCCAGGACCTATCGCAAGATTCGATTTCGGCTTGCCTCCGCTTACGTCTTGTCGCACGGAAGCGACATCAAATCTCAGCTTTGCAATCGGCTGCGCGTAGCTCATAAGCGCGAGCCAGCCGCTCAGAATCGCACCCAGGATCGCGGTCTGGCCACGCATACGAATCCTCATGTTTATAAATCGGTTCAACCGGTGTTTGTCGGTGTTAAGCATTTTCTGTGCCGACGGCCTACTTCAGCTCCAGCGTTCCCGAATACACCTCTTCCTCCGGCTCATCATCGCTGATGGTACGCGGGAGTTTTGACGCAGCGACCGCATCCAGCAGGAACCCGAGCTGCCCACTTTCCGGCCGGATCAGTTGTGACGGCTTCGATTCCGGATCGTAAGTGCCGAGCAAAACGTCATGCAGGATCTGTGGCTTCTTCGCGCCTTCGATCCAGAACGACACCTCGCGCGCTTTGTCGATGACCGGCCACGTGAGCGTGATGCGCCAGGTGTTCATCTGCGGGACTTCATTCGCCACCACAATTCGTCCTAATTCATGGATGGCCTGCGTGTGGGGAAACAGTGACGCGCAGTGTCCGTCATCGCCCATGCCGAGCTGGATGAAATCGAAGATGGGGGAGCCGTTGCGGTCGAGCTTGAACTCGCGCCGGATCAACTCCTCGTATCGCGACGCGGCCTCGTCCGGATCCAGCTCGCCTTCCATGCGATGCACCTGCGCCGCCGGCAGCTCCGGCACGCGGTCCAGCATCGCCTTCTTCGTCATGCCGTAGTTCGAGTCCTTGTTGTCGGGCGGCACGGTGCGCTCATCCACCCAGAAGAGATGAAGCTTCTCCCACGGCATACGCGCGAAGTATGGCTGCGCATGGTCGGCGAGCATGGCGAACGTCACCTGCGGCGTGGTGCCGCCGGAGATGGCCACGCGGGCGACGCCACGTGCGGCAACGGCCTTGTTCACCGCGGAGACAAACTCCTCCGCCGCAGCCGCGGCCATCTCCTCCGCCGTCGGCCACACCTTGTACGTCACCACCACTCTTCTCGGCATCGCCTTTTCCTAGTCCCTAGTCCCCAGCAACTAGTCCCTGTTCTTTACAGTTTTCTCCACTTCCGCCCGTCCAGCTCCATCAGCGCATCTCCCGCCGCTGGCCCCCATATCCCGGCCGCGTAGTTGGGGAAGTCCTTCACCGGATTCTTCGCCCAGTGCTCCAGCACCGGAGTCATCAACGCCCACGTCGCTTCCACTCCATCGCGATGCGCGAACAGCGTGGCGTCGCCCAGCATCGCGTCCAGCAGCAGCCGCTCATACCCATTCGCCGACGACACGCCGAACGCCGTCGAGTAGCAGAAGTCCATGTTCACCGGCGCAATGTGCATGGTCGGGCCCGGCACCTTCGCCTCAAACCGCAGCGCAATCCCCTCGTCCGGCTGAATGCGCATGCAGATCAGGTTCGACTTGATCTCCGCGCCCGCCATGCCTTCATGGTCCTTGAACAGCAGCAGCGGCGGCTGCTTGAAGTGGATCGTGATCTCCGTCACGCGCTTCGCCATCCGCTTGCCCGCGCGCAGATAAATCGGCACGCCCGCCCATCGCCAGTTCTCGATCTCCACGCGCAGCGCCGCATACGTCTCCGTCTGCGACCGCGGATGCACGCGGTCTTCCTCGCGATAACCCGCAACGTGCTTGCCATCCACCGTGCCCGGCCCGTACTGCCCGCGCACCGTGTCCGCAAAATGGATCGGCTTGATCGCACGAAACACCTTGATCTTCTCCGCGCGCACCGCGCTTGCCTCAAACGATATCGGCGGTTCCATCGCCACGAAGCTCAGCAGCTCCATCACATGGTTCTGCATCACGTCGCGCAGCGCGCCGGCCTTCTCATAAAACGGCCCGCGCCCTTCAATGCCGATCTTCTCCGCCGCCGTAATCTCGATGTGGTCAATGTAATTGCGGTTCCACACATTCTCAAAAATGCCGTTCGCGAAGCGGAACACCAGGATGTTCTGCACCGTCTCCTTGCCCAGGTAGTGATCGATGCGGAAGATCTGATCTTCGTGGAAGACCTTGTTCACCTCATCGTTCAGCGCGCGCGCCGACTCCAGATCATGCCCGAACGGCTTCTCAATAATGATGCGCACCCACGGCGCGCCTTTTTGGTCCGCACCGCTGTTCTCGTCCTCCGGCTGCGCCATGCCGTGCTCGCCGAGGAACTTGATGATGTCCGAGAAATACTCCGGCGCCGTCGCCAGATAAAACAGCCGGTTGCCCCCGGTGCCGAACTCTCCATCCATCTTCGCGAGCTCTGCCTTCAACCCCGCATATCCCGCGTCATCATCGAAATTCATCGCGTGATAGCGGATGCGCCCCACAAACTCATCCAGCTTCGCGTCGCCGGCGTCCACGCCTCCGCCGGCCTCAATACCTTCCTTCATGTCCGGGGCGAAGCTCTGCTCCAGCGGACGCCGCGCCACGCCCAGCACGGCAAACTTCTCCGGCAGGTTGCCCGCCTGCTCCAGGTGGTAGAGCGCCGGCAGCAGCTTGCGTTTCGTCAGGTCGCCCGACGCGCCGAAGATCACCACAATGCACGGGTCCGGGCTGCGCTCCGAATGCTGGCTCGCCTTCAATATCTCCGGATCGACCGTCACCTGCGTCGTCGCCATGAAAAGTGCTCCTCGTTGTTAGTCGGAGTAAGTCGCTGCCCGTGCTTGCAGCAATGCCGCCGGCACCCACTTCGGGCATACTTCTGATCATACGTTCTTGCTCACGCCATTGCCCGTCGTCCGGCTTCAAGTTCCCATCGCACACATTGCAATGAACGTCGCCGGCACGGGAGCTCAGCCGCCGCGCGGCTGCTTTTGCCCGGTAAATCAACCGCATGCGGTATGCTTGGGGGCGAATTCCATTCAGACAGGAAAGAGGCCGCGATGGAGACAAGTTCGTTGACCACAGTGGGATTGGTAGTGCTGGGCGTACTCGCGCTCGTGGTGCTGATCCTGGTCATCAAAACGCTATACACCGTGAGGACCGCCACCGCCGGAATCGTCGAGCGCTTCGGCAAGTTCAACCGCATTGAGCAGGCCGGCCTGCACGTGCTGGTCCCGTTCGCGGAGAGTGTCTACTTCGTGAACCTTCAGGTGCAGCAGGCGCAGTTCCAGGTGGAAACCAAGACCCACGACAACGTCTTCGTTCAGATCCCGGTCAGCGTGCAGTACCAGATCCTTCCCGACAAGATCTACGACGCCTTTTACAAGCTCAGCTCGCCGCAGAAGCAGATTGAGAGCTTCGTCTACAACTCCATCCTTGGCCACGTGCCCAAGCTCTCGCTGGATGAAACCTTCGAGCAGCAGTCCGGAATCAGCGTCAATGTAAAAACGGAACTCGACGCCATCATGAGCGGCTTCGGCTTCAACATCCTCACCGCGCTCGTCACGGACATCATTCCCGACAGCAAAGTGAAGGACGCGATGAACGATATCAACGCGGCACAGCGCGCGCAGGTCGCCGCCCAGGCGCGCGGCGAGGCCGACAAGATCCTCAAAGTGAAGCAGGCCGAGGCCGAAGCAGAATCGAAAGCCCTGCAGGGCAAAGGCATCGCCGCCGAGCGCCAGGCCATCATCGACGGCCTGCGTGCATCGATCGAGAACTTCCGCGAGAGTGTGCCGGGCGCGACTCCGGAAGATGTGATGGCACTGGTCCTGCTGACCCAGTACTTCGACACGCTGAAGGACGTGGGCACGCGGTCCGGCAACAACACGATCTTCATGCCGAACAATCCCGGCGCCGCCAACGAGTTCATGACGCAGATCCTCGGCGGCCTCCGCGGCAGCATGAACACCGGCAACGGCAGGGCCGGCGGCGTAGGCCTGCCCGTCGTTACCCCCGCCGTCCCCCCGCCGCTCGTCCAGAGCTAAAGCACGCCAAAAAAGATCGCGTCTGCCATTCTGAGGCGTAGCCGAAGAATCCCCGCATTTGTCTTCTGCCCGAACGCCCACCACTCCGTGCCCCATTCATCGCGGCCCTATCGCGATGAGTGGGATCGCGCCACGTAAGATCACCCGCTACTCTTATATCGATGGATAACGACACCATCGTCGCCATCTCCACCCCGCCCGGCCGCGGCGGCATCGGAATCGTGCGCCTCAGCGGTCCGCACGCCCGCGCCATCGCCGCGCCCATGCTCCGCCTCAAGCATCCACTCGAACCCGGCCGCGCCCGCTTCGGCGAAATTCTCGACATTTCAGCCTCGGAGTGCGGTACCGAATCCCCGGGTGCCCCATTCGTACCGCGAAGCGGGACGGGTGGGGAAGAACACGCTTCCCCCACCCTCGACCAGATCGTCGCCACCTTCTTCGCCGCGCCGCACAGCTATACCGGCGAAGACGTCATCGAGATCGCCATGCACGGCGCGCCCGTACTCCTCGAACACGTTGTCCGCCAGTGCTGCACACAAACACCGCACTCCGCACGCCTTGCCGAGCCGGGCGAGTTCACCCAGCGCGCATTTCTCGCCGGCCGCATCGATCTCACGCAGGCCGAGGCCGTCGGCGACCTGATCGGATCCTGCACCATGGAGCAGGCGCGCGTAGCGGCGCGGCAGATGGGCGGGGCGCTCGCGCTTGCGGTTGCGCCCGCGAAGGCAGAGCTGGTGGCTCTCATCGCTGCGATGGAAGCCGGCATCGACTTCGCCGAAGATGACATCGACGTTATGCCCGCCGCGGAGATCGCGCGCGGGATCTCTGTTATCCGCGAGCCTCTCGCCGCCCTCGAACGCAGCTTTGCCACCGGCCGTATCGTCCGCGAAGGATTCAAACTCGCCATCGTCGGCAGGCCCAATGCGGGCAAATCCAGCCTCTTCAACCGCCTCGTCCAGCGCGAACGCGCCATCGTGACTGCAATCCCCGGCACCACCCGCGATCTTGTAACCGAAACGGTTGCAATCGACGGAATTCCCGTCGAGCTGATCGACACCGCCGGCATCCGCGAGGCCGCGGATGAAGTCGAACGCATCGGCATCGCAAAATCCCGCGAGGCCATGGCCGATGCCGACGTGGTGCTCGTCGTGCTCGACGCGTCCGATCCGGACCATCGCGACGACCTACCCGCGGAAACCGAAGGCCGCCCCCGCATCGTCGCTCGCAACAAAATCGACCTCGCGCCCGCCTCGAACCTCGAACCTCGAACCTCGAACCTCGACAGCATTCCCACCTCCGCCCTCACCGGCGAAGGCATCGATGCTCTGCGCGCCGCAATCGTGCGCGCCGTTGCCGGCGATGAGCGCGGCCTTCGCGAATCGGGCATGCTGACGAACCTTCGCCAGCATCAGGCCATCGAGCAGGCCATCAGCGGGCTCGACGCCGCATCCGCTGCCCTCGCCGCATCCACCCCGCACGAGATGCTTCTCCTCGATCTCTACGAGGCCTTGCGCGGCCTCGACGCCCTCACCGGCTCAACCACAAACGAAGATGTCCTGCGACTCATCTTCTCCACCTTCTGCATCGGGAAGTAAGTTGCGAGGCTACTTCAGCGAGATGACGATCTGGCTGTCCGCATACAGATCGTCAGGCCTGCCCGCGCTGGCCGGCTGCCCCTGCACGCGCAGCTCCACGCGCAGCGTGTAGCGCTTCTTCGCCTGGAAGTCGAGGCTGACCGCATTCGACGCCTTCTGCACCGCGCCTTTGCTGGCAGTCACGCGCAATTCATGCGGTCCCGGCGGCAGGTAGGAATCGACGTTCGCTCCGTGAATGTTGTGGGAGTAGGCGTGCCCATTCACCTCCACCGTGAAAGGCACTCCCGGCGGAAAGCCGCTCGAGTCCACCGTCAGCTTCGCGTTGGTCTTGGGGTCGAGCTTCGCAGGATCGAGGCCAGGCGCTCCTGCTCCCGGCGCTCCCGCCCCGGTAGCAGCCGTCGAAGCCGGCTTTGGCTGCAGGGCATTGGAGATATTCGACGCGGCGTTCTTCACGAAATTGGTGAACCCGGACCCGGAGCTTTTTGCCGGAGTGCTGACCGTAGCAGGCGTCACCGCTGTCTTCACCGCGGGTGTCGCGGCCCGCGTGGAAGTTGCCGGCGTCCCCGGCGAAGGCTTGGGCGTTGGCGGAGCAGCGCCGCTCGCTTTCATCGCGCTTGTGGATGTCGTCCCCGTCTTCGCAGCAGCATTCTCCGCCGGCATCACCGGTGTGGTCGCGGGTGCAGGTGCAGCCGCTCCCGAAGCCATCGGCGCCACAGGCGCAGTCGCAGAGAGCGCAGGCGTAACCGTTGCCGGCGCTGCCTTTTTGCTGTGCATGGCGAACCACGCTCCCCCACCGATGATCGCCACCGCTGCGGCCGCACCCACAACCGGCAGCAGGCTCGTCTTCTTCGCAGGCACTGGCGGAGTCTGCGCCGCGCCCGCGGTCTGCACCGGGATCGCCGGGCTCGTTGCCGCCGCAGCGGACTGCGTAACCGTTGCCGCCGCTTCCGGCATCACGCGCACTGGCTCAATCAGCGTCGCGTCCGTATCGCCGATCGCCGCAAACGTCCGCGCCGGCGGCGCGGCTGCCGCAGGCGCAGTCTTGCCCGCGCGAACGTCCGCCAGGTCCTGGGCCAGCTCTTCGGCCGTCTGGTAACGCGCGGCGGGGTCCTTCTGCATGCACCTCAGGATGATGTCTTCAAACCGCCCGGGAAGCGATGGATTCAGCTTGCGCGGCGGGATCGGCTCCGTGTGCACCACCTTGTAGAGCACCGTCGTCAGCCCTTCGCCCGGAAAGGGCTGCTCGCCCGTGGCCAGCCAGTAGAGCACCACGCCCAGCGAGAAAATGTCCGCGCGGCCGTCCACCGGCGCGCCCGTAAACTGCTCCGGCGGCATGAAGGCCGGTGTCCCCAGCATCTTGCCGGTCATGGTGGCCTCGCCTTCGGCCAGCTTGGCGATGCCGAAATCGGTGATCTTGGGCCTCTCCACGCCATACGTTTCGCGCGATGTGACCAGGATATTCGCCGGCTTGATGTCGCGATGCACCACCCCGCGCTGGTGCGCATAGCCCAGGGCCTCGGCGATGTTCTGCCCGATCTCGCACATGCGATTCAGGCTCAGCCGCTCGCCCTGCGTGCCCGCGTGCGCCAGCGTCCAGCCGTTCACATACTCCATCACCAGAAAAGGAGAGCCGTCGTGCTCGCCCATGTCGAACACGGACACGATTCCGGGATGCGTAAGGTTGCCGGCGGCGCGCGCCTCACGAAAAAAACGCTCGCGGAACTCCGAGCCCTGGTCGCTGGCCAGCGCGGCGGAGATGATCGTCTTCACCGCGACGATGCGGTCCATCGCCGGGTCCTTCGCGCGATACACCGCGCCCATCGCACCGCGGCCCAGCTCGCCAAGGATCTCGTACCGGCCGATCTTTTGCGGGTCGCTCATGCCTCTTCCCTGAGGAACTCCATCACCGCTCCCAGCGGGGCGGACTTCGTATCTTCTGCGCAGCCAGTGTAGCGGACAAGCAGCACCGTCAGGTCATCGGCCTGCTCCGCGCCCGCGCTGAACTGCTCCACCGCGCCGATGATGGCAGCCTTGGCATCGTCGAGCGGCGACGCATAGTGCGGACCAAGCGTCTCGATCAACCGGGGTACCCCGAAAAATTCATCGCTCACATCCGCCGCCTCGCTCACGCCGTCGCTGAACAGCACCAGCGTGTCACCCACCTCCAGCTTGGCGCGCGCGATCGTGTGCTGCGCCTCCGAAATCAAACCGATGGGGAAGGAACCGCCGGTGTACAGCTCCGTTACTCCATTGCGCCCGACCAGCAGCGGCGAGGGATGCCCGGCGTTCAAATATTCAAGGTTGCCCTCGCGGTCCAGAATGCCGAAGAAGGCAGTGGCATATCGCCCTACCTCCGCGTGCGAGCACAAGAACGTGTTCACATGCCGAAACGCCCGCTCCGGCGAGACATCCAGGCTCATGGCGGAGAGCGCCCCCTGCAGCATCGGCGTCAGCAGCGCCGCGCCCAGGCCCTTGCCCGAGACATCCGCGATCACGAACGCTGTGCGCTGCGCGTCGATCGGGAACACGTCGAAGTAGTCCCCGCCCACCTCGGTGCACGGCACATTCGCGCCGCTGATCGCCAGGTGCGGCGAGTGATGAAACTCTTTCGGCAGCAGCGCCTGCTGGATCTGCCGCGCGATGCCCAGCTCGCGCTCGATCCGTTGGCGCTCGCGCTCATGCTCCACCAGCCGCGCATTGTCCAGAATGCTCGCGCTCTCCACCGCAATCGCGTCCAGAATCTGGCGGTCCAGCGCCGAGAAGGCCGCCGGCCGCTGAGAATCCAGGTAAAGCACACCCAGAAACTTCCCGCGCTGGATGTGGATCAACGACGCCTCGGTATTCGCGCGCGGCATGGCATACAAAGGAATCGCGACCACCGCCCGCAGCCGCTGCGCCACGATACTCTGCGCCGCCTGCAGCACGCCGGGCGCGAGGTGCAGGTCTTCGGTGATGACGGAATTCTGCTGCTCCACGGCCATGCCGATGGCGGTTTGGCTCGGCGAAAGCGTGCTGTTCGGCGAGAGAGGCTGCGCGCCCTTCTCTCGCGCCAGCCGCTGGCGCAGCCCGCCATCCGCCGCGGCTTCCAGCAGCATGCCGCGGTCCGCGCCCGTCACGGTGATCGCGCGGTCCATCATGGCTTCGAGCACCGAATCCAGCGGAAGCTGCGAGTGCAGCAACATCGTCGCTTCCAGCAGAAGCTTCAGCTTGCTCAGCCCGCCGGAGGTGGCATAGCTCTCGGCTACGCTCTCCATGCGCGTCATCAGCGTCTGCAGCGAAGGCGAGACGCGGTCCGTGATGCGGAAGACCAGCGTGTACGAATCTTCCAGCCCAAAGCTGATCACGTCGCGGTCTTCGAGCGCCTTGCGGTCGATTTTCTTCCCGTTGACGAAGACGCCCAGCCGGTGCCCGCGGTCTTCGATCCAAAACTCGCCCGCATCTTCCACCAGCGCCGCGCATTGTCGCGACACGCGCGGGTCCGGCAGCGGCAGGTGATTGCCCGCCTCGCCGCGGCCGATCAGAAACGGCAGCTGCGTCACAACCACACGCTCGCGCGCGCTGTCCGGCGCGATCACGTCAATCGATGCGTCCCTGCTTGCAGAGAGGTTCGACATGGGAGTCTGGCAGTGCTAGCGATTCTATCCCACCAGTTCCCAATCCGGCCGTCGCCGGGTGCCCCATGCATCGCGGCCTTATCGCGATGAGTGGGATCGCGCCACAAAAGATCGAACCTGCCGCTGTCAGCTTGAAAGCTGTCAGCTGAAAGCTCAAGATACTTTGCCTTTCGCCCGAACCCCCACCAATCCGTGCCCCATTCATCGCGGCCTTATCGCGATGAGTGGGATCGCGCCACCAAAGACCGAACCCGTGCTGTCAGCTCAAAGCTGGTCAGCTGAAAGCTCAAGATACTTTTGCCTTTCGCCCGAACCCCCACCAATCCGTGCCCCATTCATCGCGGCCTTATCGCCATGAGTGGGATTGCACCACAAAGGATCGAACCCATGCTGTCAGCTCAAAGCTCTCAGCTGAAAGCTCAAGATACTTTGCCTTTCATCTCAGCCTGGCAACAAACAAGGAACATCGTAGAACGAACAACGTACAACGCCCCCGCCCCTCCCTACGCCGTTCGCACCTTGAACGCGCCCACCAGCATGTTCAAATTCCCCGCCAGCGACGACAGCCGCGTGCAGGCCTCCACCGCGCGCGTCGAACTCACCGTCGTCAGCTCAATGATGCGCGTGATCTCCTGCACGTTCCCGTTCACCGACTGCGTTGCCTGCGACTGCTGGCTCGACGCCGCCGCAATCTCCGTCACCATCTGCTGCATCGCCTCCGAGCTTTCGAGAATGCTCGCCAGCGCATCACCCGCGGATCGCGCCGATTGAACCCCGCCTTCCACCTGCTTCATGCTCGAACGCACCGCCTCGACCGCCTCTGACGTGCCCGCCTGAATCGTGCGCACCGTCTGCTCGATCTCCTGGGTCGCGCGGCTGGTGCGCTCCGCCAGGCGGCGCACTTCGCCCGCAACCACCGCAAACCCGCGCCCGTGCTCACCGGCGCGCGCGGCTTCAATACTCGCGTTCAGCGCAAGCAGGCTGGTCTGATTCGCAATATCGTCGATCACGCCCGTCACCGCACCGATCGCTTCGCTCGCGCGCCCCAGCTCCTCAATCTTCGCAGCAGTCTGCTGGTTGTCCGCCAGCAACTGCTGGATCGCGGTAACCGTCGTGCGAATGGTGTCTGCGCCTGCATTGGCGTTCTGCTCCGCCGTATGCGCGTCACGCGCGGCGGTCTGCGTTGTCTCGCTGATCTGCCGCACGGAAACGGAAATCTCCGCCATGGTGTCTGCAATGTTCGCCGCCTGATCGTGCTCCGTCGCCGAACGCGATGCCGTCTCGCCCGCAATGGCGGAAAGCGCCGCCGCGGCATCCGTGACCGCACGCGCGCCCGCGGCAACTTCAATCACAATCTGCTCCACGCGCGCAATAAACGTGTTGAACCAGCGCCCCACCTCGTCCAGTTCGTTATGCCCGCGCACATCGACACGGCCCGTCAGGTCGCCCTCGCCCTGCGCAATGTCGCGCACACGCCGTCCCAGCCGGTCCAGCGGCGCGATCACCTGAACGCTCAGTATCCACCAGATGGCGCCGAACCCAACCAGGCTCAGCCCCAGCCCCACCCAGCCCGCCGCCCGCGACCATACAGACCAGCGCTGCGTCAGCCGGAATTCTTCGTCGCCCT